>JAJXWJ010000045.1 GCA_021781655.1 Bacillota bacterium
AATCAAGTCAGCTGTCTAATTATACTTTCACATCTATATTAAATTTTTTTTGAAACCACCCTTTGATGGTTTGTTTGCTATGCACTTTTACTTTAGTGCCAATTTATACTTTGATTTTCAACCTTTCTCCTCCCATTAAAGTAAGAGAATAAATTTGTCCGTCAATAGAAGCAATGTCTCTCTTTACTTATAAATTTTGATTTTTTTATTTTCTTTATACATAAATCTGTACTATCTGCTTCCATCGACGTCACCTCCAAAAAATAAAAGAGCCTTAAAAGGCTCCAAATTTCAACAAAAAAAAACTCCAAATATTATTCTTCGTTGAGCTTTAGCACTATGCAGCTTTGAGCATTGCTCAGCTACATTAAGTAAAACCTTGATTCGGTAGTACCTGTTAACCCATTGGCATCTCTCGATGTTTTTGGGCAGCAGCATATATCATACATAGGAGCCTCACCTAACAATTTTTATTTCATTTTCCTTAATTATTATAGTTTTTTATATTTGCTTTGTCAACGATATTAATTTACACTTAACATTTACTGTTTATTCTTTTCTAAACTTGCTTCTTATTAAACACCATTACAGAAAGTGCAGTAAAAATGATTATTAAAGCAGTACATATAATAATAGCTGGCATGAAATCCTCTACTGATTTTTGTGCTGTTAGTAATGCCATATTATCACTTGCTAGAGTAACAGGGTTAAATTTTTGTAGTTTTGGAACAATATCTAAAAGCATCATTAAAACTACGGCAGCACCTGTTAAGAGAATACTTCCATAAATATTTTTGAATAAAATTCCTCCTAAGATTACAAGTGAAATGAGCAGAATACCATACAACCATAAACTAAAAAAGGTTAAGAACACATTATGCATACCATTCATTTTCCAGAAATATGCGGTATAAAAATATGAAACTATTAAACAAATAATATAACTTAGTGTCCATATGATGACTGCAACAGTAAGCTTTGAAAAGACAACTGTGCTTCTTTTTAGTCCTTTTGTTAGCAGATTTATTAATGTATCTTTGCTGAGTTCATTTGCCATAATACCGCTAAAAACTATCACTAACACTAAAAGCCCCATCTGTCCTACATTTTTAAAAAACTGTGTCCAGGAATCTATAGCTGTAGGAGATTTTATGTTTATTGTCATTCCAGTAGGAGAAGCAGCTTTAATTATATCTGGCATTAGCTTTGCCACAACAGGACCCATTATACCAAATAACAAAAATACCACTAGCATTATGAATAATTTATAAGTACGTATATTTTCTGTAAGCTCTTTTTTTATAAAGGATATATATACTCTCATTTTATCACCTCCATAAAAAGTCCTTCTAGGCTTGGCTCCATTACTTCTAGTTTAATTGGTAATATTTTATTCTGTGTAAGTGCTTCTAATAATATAGCTTCAGTTTTTGTTACATTTTCAGTATGAATTTTTATAGAAGCCTCTGATTGCTCCGAATAATTTAAAAATGGTACAACTTGTGGCTGTATTACAAATTTATCCTTATCTGATTTTGTTGCAAACTCTAAAAATAGTCCATCTGCTTTATGCTTTGCCTTAACCTCAGTTAAGGTTCCTGAAAGTGCTAATTTCCCATTATTAAGTAGTGCAATTTTATCACATATTCTTTCTACATCAGATAAAATATGTGTTGAAAATATAACTGTAGTTTTGCCTTTGACCTGCTGTAAAATATCCAATATTTCTTTTCTTCCAACTGGGTCTAATGCACTTGTTGGTTCATCGCAAATAAGTAACTTCGGTTCATTTAAAAGTGCCTGAGCAATACCTAATCTCTGTTTCATACCCCTTGAAAATCCACCAATTTTTTTATTTGCTCCTTCAAGGCCTACAAGACCCAGCAATTCCTCACTTCTAGCTTTAATTTTTCCCTTTGATAAGCCTCCAATTTCACCGCAAAGCTTTAAATATTCCTTTGGTCGCATGTAACCATAAAACTCTGGTACATCAGGAAGATAACCTATATATTTATTTGTTTTTGTTTCACCGAAGGATACCCTTTCGTTAAAAACTGTAATACTTCCGCTGTCAGCCTTTAGCAGTCCTAAAACCATTTTCATAGTAGTAGTCTTTCCTGCCCCATTTTGCCCGATAAAACCGAAAATTGAATGCTCCGGCACACTAAAGGAAAGGTCGTCAATAATTTTGTTATTTCCAAAGCTTTTTGATAGGTTTTGTACTTTAAGAATATCCATTATTCCTCATCCCTGCCTATAATAAAATAAATTACTGGTCCAATAATCGAAATAAAACTTACTATAACCCATATTATTCGGTTTCCAATCCTATATTTGTTATGGGTAAAAATGTGTATCAAAGCTGCAATTGTTAGCCCTAGTTCCATAATAATCAAAGGTAATAATAATTGTAATGGTATTGTTAACATAATTGTTCTCCTCCTAAAAATTCTTTTAATTGTTTAACAATATTTTTGTATTTTAAATTATCTTGAAGAAACGAAAAAGCAGTATTTTCAGTAACACTTACTAACACACTTTCCTTTATCGATTTCTCATCTCTTGGAGGATCCAAATCGTAATCCTTAAACCACTCCTCAATCAAATCGAAATATTCATCTCCCTTTAATTTATAAGGTAAAAGCTTTTTAGTACAAAGAAATGAAAATTCAGTTAACATATCTAATGTTTTTTCTGCATTATTCTGAGAAGCATACCCTACTGCTGCAGAATAATAAAGTTGTGCCACAATATTAGGATTTAAATCATTCATTTCAAAAACTTCACAAAGTTTTATAAATCTTTCTAGGGTTTTTTCAAATTTTTCTGGTTGATCTTTTGTGAGCATTAGATAGGATTGTGAAAATCCAATTATAACCATTAAATATTGATATATACTTACTTGCATAACCATTTTTGCTTTATCAATTTGCATAAGCATATTATAGGCATTAGCAAGCATTATTTCATCAGCTAAAAGAGGCTTTAAAGTTCCATCAAGAATTTCTAAAGTATCCATTGGCTTATTTAAAATAATAAAACATGTTGCTCTTATTGAATTTGCTTGTTTAATTATCCATACATCATCACTTTCTTCAATTATTCGTCGGCACATATCTACAATTTCCTTCACAATTGCATCTTGCTCTTCTTTAGCATTTGCAAGGGAGAAATGATTTAAAAGTAAAAGTGCCATTTGTAATAAAAGAGGGAAACAAGAATAATACTTTTTTATGACAATATGGCATTCATCTAGAACCTCGTTAAAAGGTTTTCTGCTAAAAGCTTTTGCTAAACGGTGATAAGTTTTCTTTATATCTTCCCTTGTCATTTGTGGAAGATAATCTATGAGTTCATCTATACTTATATTAAAATATCCTGCTAACTTAGGAAGTAACGTTATATCCGGATAGCTTTGTGCATTTTCCCATTTGGATACAGAAGCCTTTGATACACCTATATAATCTGCAAGTTCATCCTGTGTAATACCTTTTTCTTTTCTTTTTTCTGTAATAACTTTTGCTATATTTATTTCTCTCATTCTCTCATCCCCTTACTTATATTATCTACCTTTTTAGGAGAAGCTCAATGGATTTATAATATACTTAGGTTTAAAAAATCAACTGTTAGTTGACACTTTCATTTTCAATGCGATACTCAAAACCTGCATCAGTAATAACCTTTATAGTATCTTCAATACTTTGACCATTTGTAGTCAAATAGCCAGACGCAAAAATAGAATCTACAGCATAAAACATCCACTTTTCTTTTCCTTTTAGGTAAACTTCTCTTCCTCCAGCACAGCGAATATCAGCTTCAGGGTTTAATAAGCGAGCAAGGCATAGTACTTTTAGGCAATATTCAGATGTTAAATGTGAAGTTTTAACCTTTTCAAAAGGCGTTCCATCAATTGGAATCAGAAAATTAATTGGTACCGATTGAGGTTTTAATGCCTGTATTTCAAAAAGCATTGATACCACATCTGATTTTTCCTCTCCAAGACCAACAATTCCGCCAGAGCAAATTTCAAAGCCTATGCTTTTAAGCATTTTTATATTATCGATTCTATCTTGATATGTATGAGTAGTGCAAATGTTTGGATAAAATTTTCTGCTGGTATTGAGGTTATGGTTTATTCTGTTTACTCCTACTGCTTTTAGCTTTAATGCTTGCTCTTTTGTGAGAAATCCAATTGAACAACAAATATCCGTTTGCGTTTCTTCCTTTAATCTTTTTACTCTAGCTGCAAATTCATCTATTTCCTTATCGCTAAATCTAATACCGCTAAGCCCAATACAATGCCGAGAAAGTTCTTTTTCCTGAACTGTCTTGCCATTTTTAAGTAATTTATCGTATTCTACCATACTGTATTTGTCAATTTTTGCTTGAGAAACATTAGATTGAGCACAATAAGCACAATTTTGAGTACAATTTCCACTTCGAGCATTACTAAGTAATTGGATACTAACAAGGTTTCCTTTATGTTTTTTTCTAATTTCATACACAATTTCTAAAAGCTCAGGAAGCTTTTCATTTTCTAATTCAAGTATAGATATAGCCTCTGTTTTAGACAAGTTATCAAAGTTAAAATTCATGATTTATATCCTTCCTCATGTATATTTTTGAAATATTATTATTTCAAATTATTAATTATAAAAAAGTATGTTTAATTTATATTATAATAACAAAAACACTATTGTCAACTTGTATAACGTTACATAGTTGACAATAGTGTTTTTGTTTCATATATATCTTTCAGCCTTTTCTATAAGCTTTAAATCTTTCAATTATTTCTGGATTTTCTTCTGCAAATTTTATAAAATCTTCAAAACACTCTAGTGCTTGCCTACTAAACATATGTTCAATTTTTTCAGTTACTTCTAAAATTTCCGATTCCTTAACCTGCATTACTTTTAAAAATTTTTCTAATACTATATGTCTATTAAGAAGTATTCGACCGAGCTCCTTACCATCATCTTCAAGTATTAAAACACCATACTTTTCATATTTTAAAAGCTTTATTTCCGATAATTTTTGCACCATTTTAGTAGCAGAAGATGGCTTTACATTTAAAGCATTAGAAAGTTCATGTATTCTTGTAAAACCTGTATTTAAAGATAGTCTATATATCATTTCAAGATAATCTTCCATTGAAGCTGTAAGCATACTATTTTCTTTCCTCATATATTCATTAAATGTATGGAAATCCTTTTTAGCCACATGTTCACCTGCTTTTTGTTATTTGTTAAATATATTATATGCTTGTACAAACGAATAAATTACTTTTATGTGTCAATTTTCTTTATCCTACATATCTTATATTAGAGAAATAAACTTGGCTTATGGAAACAATTTTATTATCAAGACGAAAAACTATAGAGGTGAAAATAATATGAAAATGGAAAAAAATATAGCTGCTCAAAAATATATTAATTATAATAATAGACGCAGTTTTTTATATAAAATATCTAAGTTGCCATTTTTACTTAAGTTTTTAGGTCCCGCTTTTATTGTAAGTGTAGCATATATTGATCCTGGAAATTTTGCAACTAATATTAGCGGTGGATCTAAGTTTAATTATATACTTATTTGGGTCATATTGTGGAGCAATTTAATAGCTATATTTTTACAAACAATGTCAGCAAAACTAGGTATAGCCACAGGATATAACCTCCCAGAGATGTGTTCTAAAGTATTCCCAAAATCTTTAAACTTTATTTTTTGGTTCATTGCTGAATTAGGTGCAATGGCAACAGATCTTGCAGAATTTCTTGGCGGTACCTTAGGTATATTTTTATTATTTCATATTCCTATGATATATTCTGCAATCCTTACAGGGATTGTGACATATATAATTTGTTACATGGAAAAGTATGGTCAGCAAGTCATTGAAATAGTAATTTCGGTACTTGTTGCTATTATTTGTATTTCATATACTATAGAATTGTTTCTAGCAAAACCTGATTGGACAAAAGTTGCAATTCATACTATTATACCTATGCTCCCTAATGGTGAGGCTGTCTTGATTGCTGTTGGCATGCTTGGAGCAACAGTAATGCCTCACGTAATATATTTACATTCTCATCTGGTTAAGCATAGAGGAAATGATTTATCTGATGAAGGTAAACAGTTACATCTTAAAATGGAGAAAATTGATATTGCCATTGCCATGAATATAGCTTTTATTGTTAATGCTGCTATGGTTATTGTTTCGGCTGCAGTTTTTTATAAAAATGGAATGGTTGTAACTTCAATGGAACAAGCTCACAAATCACTTCAACCCTTAATAGGTAACTTTTCAAGTGTTGTTTTTGGAATTGCACTTCTTTCATCAGGGCTATCTTCCTCTGCAGTTGGTACTATTGCAGGTCAAACGATAATGAAAGGCTTTATTAATCTAACGATTCCAGTCAATATTAGAAGATTAATTACCATGCTACCTGCTATTTTAATTATTTCTATTGGAATAGACCCAATGTATGCCTTGGTTATAAGCCAAGTTGTTTTAAGTTTTATTTTACCCTTCCCAATTATTCAAATGCTAATTATAGCTGACCGTAAAGACTTAATGGGAAAGCTAGCAAATACAACTTTTGTTCGTTTTTTAGGCATCCTTATTACAACTATTATAATTATATTAAATGCTATACTTTTATTTTTAACCTTTATAGGAAAAACCTAATTGAGATGTAGCAAAAGAAAAAAATTACAACCACACTAGGTGGGGTTGCTTTCAAATACTTTATAGTTTCAGTTTAATTCGTAATTTTTTTCTTTTGCAACAACAATATTTAACTATTCTTTCTTATAGGCTTATGTATATTATTTAGTTTAGTCATTATTAATACAGTTATTGGTATAGTTAGAATAATTCCTATACCACCTATCAATGCCTTCAAAATCTCACTAGCTACTACATCCTGGTTAACAATATCTATAAAAGACATATTATCAGATGCATAAACTAATAATAATATCATTGCACCTCCTAAATATGCTAGTATTAAAGTATTTGACATGGTTCCCATTATATCCTTTCCTACATTCATTCCTGATTTAATTAACTCTTTTTCAGAAATATTAGGATTATTAGTTTTCATTTCATACATAGTTGACGATATAGTTATTCCAATATCCATAAGTGCTCCTAAAGACCCAAGCATGACACATGCAAAAAATATACCTCTAAAATCTATACTTTTCCCCATCATTGCAACGGTAAGGTCTTGAATATCCGTATATCCCATTCCTGTTACCCTAAGAATATGTCCTGAAATATAAAACAATATTACTGAAATAACCATTCCCAATGAAGTTCCTAAAATTGCTCCTAAAGTTTTTTTACTAAACCCACTCACAAGTAAGAAATTTATTACTAATATTAAAATGCATATTATTATTGTAGGAATTACAAAACCATTCCCACTTAAAATTAATGGTATTATAATTTTTGCAACAAAAATTATGGTTAAAGCTAAAGTGATTAGTGACATTATTCCCTTTTTCCCACCAATAATTATTTGTAACATAATAAAGATAACCACAATTATTGCTAAATTTTTATATCTTACAAAATCACTTATACTTGCATCTTTTATATTACCATTTGAATCTTCTTCAAAATCTAATATAACTTCATTACCCTTTTCTACATTATAATCTTCAATTTGGTTTTTATCAGTTGTTGCCTCACCAATTAGATTATCAACTTCTAATATTTGACCCTTATGCTTACCTGTAGTTATTTCCACTTTAACCTTATTGCTGATTTTATTATTTCCATCACTATTTGGAACTAATCCTATTACTTTTGCTTCTGCTGAACTTTCATCAGTATATTTTAAATTACTTGAACTACTCATTGAATTTAAATTTGCCACTCTGGCATCTGAAAACATAGGTCTAATGTCTGAAGAAAAAAATGGATAAAATCTAACAGCTATAAGACTTACTATAAATGCAAAACAAATAATATATAACTTTTTTCTCATCCTAATCCCTTTCTAAACAATACTGAAACTGAAATTTATAGAATATACATATATTATATCATGAAAAATTTGTTAATTTTATATTTTTTAATAAACTTAATTAATAGTTAACTTTTATCGTTTGACAATTAATTTTAACTACTGTATATTTATGAAGTAAGTTTAATCTAAATTGATTAATTAAAAGGGAATCAGGTGAAAATCCTGAACGGTCACGCCACTGTAAAAGATGAATTTAAATATGTATGCCACTGGATAACTCTGGGAAGGTATATTTAAATAATGAGTCTAAGTCAGGAGACCTGCTTATTATTCACACTATAAGGCTCTACGAGTGATAGGGAGGGTGTTAAAATTATTATATTAAAACTTATTCTTTATCTATAACTTTAGTTATATTGTATTACTATTTTAAGTTATGGAGGAAGAAAATATGAATAAACTTTTTAATTTTAGAAATAATTATTTTGACGTTTTAAAATACATTGCATTAGTTGTTATTTTGTATATCACTGGAGGAATCTTACTCTTTTTAGGCGTAAGTAGATATCCTGAGCTTTTAGGAATGGGAATTCTATCTTATACCTTCGGACTTCGCCATGCCTTTGATGCTGACCACATTGCTGCTATCGATAATATGACCCGTAAATTGATACAGCATGATAAAAACACTAAAGGTGTAGGCTTTTTCTTTTCTGTAGGCCATTCTACAGTAGTAATAATCATGGCAATATTAACTATATTTGCAGTAAAGTGGGCTCAAAGGGCACTTCCTCAATTTCAAGCCTTTGGGGGAGTCGTTGCTACCTTAGTTTCTGGATGCTTCTTACTTCTTTTAGCTATAATTAATTTCTTTATATTAAAAGACATTATTGTGACCTTTAAAAACATGCAAAATGGTAATTATGTAGAAGAAAACTTAGATACGCCATCTAATGGTTTAGTAAGCAAACTGATTACCAAATTATTTAATATTGTAAATAAAAATCTTCATGTTTTTTTAGTTGGCTTTTTATTTGGTCTTGGCTTTGACACTGCGACTCAAATTGCTGTTTTAGCTACCTCTGCCACAGCTGCTAATAAAGGAATACCTTGGTTTGCAATTTTATCCTTTCCTATTTTATTCACTGCAGGTATGGCAACTATGGATACCCTTGATGGTATTTTTATGAGTACTGCTTATAAATGGGTGTTTTCATCACCTTTACGTAAAGTGTATTATAATTTAACAATAACAGGACTTTCAATTTTAGCAGCAGGTGTTATTGGTATTATAGAAGTTTTTCAAGTAATTGCTGAAGAAAGTAATCTAAATAGTGGGTTTTGGCTTTGGCTTCAGAATTTAGACTTTAATATTATGGGATATATTTTAGTTGCCTTGTTTGTAGTTGTTTGGGCTGTTTCATATATCGGATGGAAAGTTCTTCGACTTGGTGATAAGGAAGATGAGTTTCCAGCTTCTTAATTTGTACTTTTAAGCTTATTGATGTCTTTGTAATCTATGTGATCAGCTTTATCGATACAGAAAGAACAAACTTTTTCTTCATTCTTCTGCCTCTTGGGCCGCCTTTTTTAGAATCTCTTCCGCTATTTTCTCTGCTCATTATTTCTCCTTACCTTATTTTTAGAAAGATATTTATGTTTAGTAAATATCTTCTAACACGTCATAAATTTATTGTTATCACCTCCCTTTCGTATTATATATATAATCATTTTCAGTCAAAAAACCAAAAATAATAATATTAGTTAGTCATAAAAAAAATTGACCAACGCAAAAGTTAGTTACTTTTATAGCAAGTAAATTTGTCTCTATTATTATTTATATGCTTTTAGCAAAAAATATTAAAAAGCAGTAGAAATTTTCTACTGCTTAGTTTATTATTAAGAATTATTTAAGTCTCTTGACTCGTCCTCATTATAATAGTAATTGGCTTGTGACTTAAGTCTTAAAGTTTCAGCTATTTTTTCAAAACTGTCTCCTATACTTATGTCATTACAAAATTTATTTTTATCTATCAAAATATCATATTCATTATCCATTGCAAGAGCCAAAAGATAATGAATTATATAATTGTATTTTTTATCTAAATATATTCTATATACATATTATTTAAGTTTTTCTATTTGTCAAAAATATCATTTATTGGGAGTTCAACTTTTCCATAATTTCAGCAACAGTAAAATCTATGCTTTTATAAAATTTTATTATTTCTAATCGTTCGATAGATGTTTTACGGTGATAAATACAAACAAAACCTTCTCCTTTATGAATGAAGAGGGCATATTTTCTTCAATCTTTTAGTATGTTGTATATACAGTGATAACACCAGTATCCGTGTTATAACAGCCTTAGTAGAACCAATTTAATATATTTCTTGAGTAGGTGGAAGCAATTTATATTGCCATAATCTTGCATGGATGTTACATTATAATCCAATGTCTCCACAAAATTGTATGCATGTATCACCAATACTTTTTGGCTCAAAGTAAATAACCCTTATAATTAAATAAAATCTTAGTAACTTAATTATTTTGGTACTAAGTTACTAAGATTTATATTAAAATTTGAATAATAATTTAAGTATACTAGCTAAAATTAAAATAGATAAACTAATAACAACTACCAACATGAATCTATTTTTATTTTTATATTGATATATTATCATTACTAATGAGAAAATAAACAATATTACTTGAATACTTAAATTTATTTTAAATGCACCCATACTACTATAAATATTTTTTATTGTGTAAATATCTATTAATAATATTGAAAAAATCACTATTATTGGTACAAATTTCGATGAAATATCTTTTATTCTCATAAAATCAACTCCAAATTAATAAGGACTACTTGTCAAAAACCAATCGCCAATAGAAGTAAATACATTATTATACGAGTATCCTTTCAATGTGAATTTAACACGTGCATTTTGATAACGATATTCATATTGGTTAGATCCATATGGAGTTGTAACTTGGCCATATGTCCTATATTCATCAAAATAGAATCCTCCATTCAAATTATATCCAGCAACCAAAGAACCTAAACCAACTACACTCGCCCAATTACCTATACTTGAAGCAATTGCTGTTTTGGCTATAGAAACTCCTAATAATGCAGCTCCAGCAATAACACCACCTACCACAGTGCAAACAATACCTATTCCTGTAATGGTATCACTAAAACTATAATAAGCAGAACCAACATATACAGGAGTCCATGCACTAACAGATGCTGTGTTAACAATATTAGATAATGCTATATTCGATTGAACTGTATTTATTGATGCTTTACTACTATCATAAGTTTTTTGAAAATTTACAGCTAATTTCTTACCATCTAATAGCATATATCCATTTTCAGGGTTATAGATAGCTGTATGTTTTTCAACACTTTTGTTACTTGAATTAGTAGTTATAGTATCAACTTGAGTTGTTTTTGAATCTAATTTTTTTATAGTGTATGTAATCGTATACTTGTCCTGAATGATGTTAAAACTAGTTGTATCCAAACTTGTAGTAGAATTTGTTACAGTTGTATTGCTAGTGCTTTCAGTGGATGTTTGAGCAAAAACGACATTAGTCAAAATTCCAGATGTCGATACAATTGTTACTAATCCCATTGATATTGATTTTAATAGTTTACATTTTAATAAATTCAAATTTAATTCCCCCTTTTATTTTAATACATAATTATTGTTCTACATAAATATGGTATTTCCTCTTTTTTTTGAAACATATTTATTATTTTAACTGCTTTTACCCAAATTGTATATAATCTAAATTATATATAATTAATATTCCTAAATTGAATTTTTAATTTCCGTTTTTTTGATTAAACGGAAGTTAGTTATTCAAAAGATTTGATATAATTAAATTTGATATTTGTCCTAATTTATTAGGAGGAAATGATAATGTCCAATTTTGAATCAAAGAAAGATAAACATCATAAACTTAAGGAAATCTGATATAACAATAAAAACTATTGTTTATCAGATTTTTTTGATTATATAGTGGTTAAAATAAATGATGAGGCGATTTTATGGTAAAGACATATAAAGAAAGATTTATAAAAATAGTTAAAGCAATAAACTCAGATATTTTAAAACAACATGCACAGCTAAAAAAACAAAAAAACTTTACAAGAAAGAGAAAAATGCCATTAGAAGACATCATTCTATGCACACTTTCTAAAAAATAGTTTACTTCTGAAATGGAATTGCACAAATATTTTATTGAAATTAGAATGATTACTTAGTATTTGCTATAGATGGTAGCAAAGTAGAAGTTCCAAATTCGGGTGAAAATAGAGCAGCTTTTGGCGAATGTGGTAATCAACATGGGAAAGGTGAAGTAAGAGCCTTATTAAGTTCTATATTCGATGTATATAATCACTTCTTTTTAGATTTACAAATAGGTTCTATAAAATCCATTGAAAGTGAATTAGCCAAAGAAAATATTAATGCAGTAAAAGAACTCCTTAACAATCATCAAATTATCATAATATTTGATAGAGGATATCCTGCTATTGAATTTGTTAATTTCTTAGAAAAAAACAATATTAAATATTTGTTTAGATTATCTTCAAATGATTATAAAAAAGAGTGCGGGCTTATGACTAATTTACCATTTGAAATATGCACAAAAGAAATAGAGAATCTATATTTTAAAAGATGGGAAATCGAAAAGAAATATCATACATTAAAAAATAAAATAAAATTTGAAAGCATTACAGGAAAAGCAACTAATAAAAATTTCTTAAGTTTATGATGTTGCGTAAAACCTGTGGTATTCAATACACAATAAAAAATATGAGCTGAATTTAATATATACTAAATTCAGCTCATATTTTTATTATTTATTCTGTAGTGAATGGTAATAATGCTATGTTTCTAGCTCTCTTAATAGCTTCAGTTAACATTCTTTGGTGCTTAGCACAGTTTCCAGAAATTCTTCTTGGAAGAATCTTTCCTCTTTCTGTGATATACTTTCTAAGCTTATTGATGTCTTTGTAATCTATGTGATCAGCTTTATCGATACAGAAAGAACAAACTTTTTTCTTCATTCTTCTGCCTCTTGGGCCGCCTTTTTTAGAATCTCTTCCGCTATTTTCTCTGCTATTTCCATTTTCTCTGCTCATTGTTTCTCCTCCTTACCTTATTTTTAGAAAGGTATGTCTCCATCATCTATTGGCGTAATATCTGACCCACTAGAAAATTCATCCACACTCTTTGAATAATTAGAATCGTATTCTTCTCTTCCTGATGGTTTGTTTCCATTGTTTCCATTGTTTCCACCCCATTCAAGGAATTGAACTTCATCTGCAACAACTTCTGTTACATATCTTTTTGTACCATCTTTAGCATCATAAGATCTTGTCTGAATTCTGCCACTAACACCCATGAGTTTTCCTTTACTCATATAGTTTGCTGTAGATTCGGCTTGTTTTCCCCATACAACTATAGGCACAAAATCAGCCTCTCTTACACCATCCTTGTTAGGAAGTCTTCTATCAACAGCTAAAGTAAAAGTGGCAACAGCATTTCCGCTTCCCGGAGTAAACTTTAACTCTGGGTCTTTTGTAAGTCTGCCAATTAAAACTACTTTATTCATCTTAACACCACCACTTTTATTCTTCTTCTCTTATAATAAGATGTCTTACCACACTGTCAGTAATTCTGAATACACGATCTAATTCTTTTGGTAATTCGGAATCAGCACTAAAATTTATTAATGTATAGTAGCCTTCGTTAACTTTGTTAATTTCATAAGCAAGCTTTCTCTTGCCCCATGCATCAACGTTATCTACTGTACCACCACCATTTTCAATAACTCCCTTGAATTTGTCAACGTTAGCTTTAACAGCTTCGTCGTCTAATGATGGATTTAAAATAAATAAAGTTTCATATTTTCTCATTAGATTCACCTCCTCCCCTTGGTCTATGGCTATGCATTTCACATAGCAGGGATACATCAATATATATTATCACAAATTCAAAATAATTGCAATATATAAGCATTATTTTTCTTCCATAGATTTAATTACCTTTTTTACTCCTTTTTCAAATTTTACTCTTGTTAGCATTACAATTCTATTGCAGCCAGTACACTTTATTTTTATATCTGCACCTACTCTTATTACTTCCCATTGAAAACTTCCACATGGATGCTGCTTTTTCATTTCTACTACATCTCCAACATAAAATACCTTTGCCAATATTACTCAACTCCCTTTCTATTTAATAACCTCTATTTTTGTTCCTGGTATTATTATTCCTTCCTTATCTATTCTAGCTTTTATTTCTCTTCTGAGTCTATTTTCATTATCCCATTGAGTCATTGGTTTCACTTTTCCTGTTACTTTTATTGTCGTACCATTTGGACTAAATTCTATTACACCAGTTACTTTCGGTATTTCGATAATATCTTCATTTTCTTTTGAAAATTGTTCACAAGCTTCAGATATTATTTTTATTGTTTTATCAATATTTTCTTCATAAGCTATTTTTATTTCTACATTTATTCTTATAGGTCCTCTTGAATGATTAGTTATTTTTGTTATTAAACTATTTGGAATTATATGAAGATCTCCATTAAAATCTCTTAACCTAGTAACTCTTAACTCAATACTTTCAACTATTCCCTCCATGTTATCTATTTTTATATACTCTCCAACAGCATATTGATCTTCTAATAAAATAAAAAAACCATTTATTATGTCTTTTATTATATTTTGTGCAGCTAGTCCAATTGCTACACCACCAATACTTGCAAATGCTATACTTATACTACTAATTACATTACCAAATATAAAATTTATTATTATTATTATTCCTATAAAATTTACTGAATATCTAACAATACTTTTTAATAATGCTCCGATAGTTTTCGATTTTTTACCATCTATAGAAAATATTGATTTATTATGTCTTTTAATTATCTTGTCGATTGAATAGCTAAATACCTTTATAGATAACTTCATTAAAACTAAAGTTATAATTATTTTTAATATTATTATTATAACATCATAAATATTTAATTGAGTTTTTCCAATTATTATATTCCCACTCTCAAAATTCAAACTAAAGGCTCTATATGTATTTAAAATATTTGTCATCAATATCACCTGCTATTTTTTATTACTATTAATATACCATATATTATTTCTTTTCAAAAGTAATGTTCTTTCTATTTTACCTGTTGTATAATTATTATTTTTTAGTTTATAATTACTATATGTATTCAACTATTTATCATTACAAGGATGTGATTTGCTTGGAATTATTTATAAAAAAATTGGATAAATTGGCAATATTTTTAATTATTTATACAATTCTTTTTTTTGCTATCGTTTATACATTACCATATACTATTCCATTTATTTTAGCTCTTATTTTTGCTTATATTCTCCAATTTCCTGTTAAATTTCTTGTAAATAAGTTACGATTTAACAACTCTATAGCCTCGCTATTTTGTACTATTATTTTGTTTTCGATTATAGTTTATATTATTTTTTATCTTGTTACTTTTGGTATAACCGAAATCCAATCCGTTAGCCAAAGCATTCAAACTTTTACAACTAGTAATTATTCTAAGATGAATTCTTATGTTAACAACCTTGGAAAAATGTATAAGGATTTAGACCCTACTGTTATTAGTACTATTGAAAAAAACTTTTCAGATTATGTTTCACGTGTTGTATCTGAAACCTTGAACATATCTGGACAACTGATGAGCATTTTATTAAACTTTGTATCCTATGTTCCTTATTTAATTTTAGTTTTTATTTTTACTCTTTTATCTACTTACTTTTTTACAAAAGATTTATCTCTAGCAAAAAATAAAATATTGGATTATTTACCTTTTGATAATTCTGATAAAAAGATTTTGTTTTTAATTAAAGAAACTAAAAGAATGCTTATGTTTTTCTGCTTGTCAACTTTTATTATTATATGTATTACATTCGTTGAGACTTTGATTACATATTTATTTTTAGGTGTCAATTATGCTGTTCTTCTTAGTATTATAACTGCTTGTTGTGACATTATACCTATAATTGGTATAGGCATTGTTTTTTTACCTTTAATTTTTATTTACTTAATAATCGGGAAACTATATACAAGTATATCATTGTTGGTTGCCTATATTATTATTAGCATAATACGTCAAATAATTGGACCAAAAGTATTTTCTTCAACACTTGGTATTCATCCTATTCCTTCACTGATAGCCTTATTTATTGGCATGGAGGCTGCTGGTGCCTTTGGTGTTTTTTATGCTTTATTTTTATTAATATTTTTTAATATATTTAGAAATTTAAAAATTTTATAAACCAAACTTTTAATAGTATATTTTTTTTATTATTTGGTTAACCTTCCATTTGGGAGGTTTTTTTATGATTAATAAAACTATAATAGATTGTTCGGATAAAAACTGTATTTTTTTAATCAGAGATATAATTTCTACTGAAATTTTATCTATTCTTCATACTAAAAGAAAAATAGTTATTTTATGCATTGGAACTGACAGATCTACTGGAGATTCATTAGGACCATTAATAGGAGAAAAATTAAGCTTTTTAACTAGAAATAATATCTTTCTTTATGGCACATTAGAAAATCCTGTTCATGCTAAAAACCTTTGTCTTAAATTAAAAGAAATTTATAATAATCACAATAACCCATATATTATAGCTATTGATGCAAGTTTAGGTTCTATTGATAACGTTGGAAAAATTATAATCGAGAATAAGCCTCTTTCACCAGGTGCTGCCATGAAAAAAAATTTACCTCCAGTTGGTGATTTAAGTATTACTGGCATTGTTAATGTTTCTGCTTCATTGGAATTTATGGTTCTTCAAAATACTAGACTTTTTACTGTAATGAGACTTGCTGATGTTATTTCTAAAGGTTTATATCATTCAATAATTAAAACCTTTGGTGGAAAAGAAATTCATACACAAATATATAAAGATGATATGCAAAATTTCATTTAGACCATTTTTTTTATTATATTATACATATTTGCATTTTATTATTTATTAGTAATTCTATATCATCAATTGATTTACTACCTATATCAATTATTAATACTCCTTCTTTTAAGCTTGTTTCACTTATTATATTTATCAAATTTCCATTTTTAATATCACAAATTATTATGTCACACTGCGATAAAAGCTTTATGTCTATTAATTTATATCCTTTAATTTTTAATCCATTTTTCAAATTTATATTATTCTCATCCACATATATTTTCATAAAAAAACCTCCTATAAGTATACTATCCTTATAGGAGATTTTTATTCATTATTTTTTATCTATTTACAGCAATTCCTAGCACTTGTTTTTCTTCTTCTGATAATTCATATCTGGATATCCCTTTATCAATTGGTTTTGAATATATAGTGCTTTCATTCCTACCATATATGCTAGTTATCAATATTCCATCATCATTTTCATTTAATAATACTATAGAAAAACTCAAATCACTACCTACATCATCAAATGCTTTATATCTTATTATTTCTACTTTTTGAATACATTTTACTAGCTTGTTATTAATTTGTTCTGTCTTTTCTTTTATCATTGCTATTTCATTTGACGTTCCATCTATCTTATCCATATATCTTTCTATAATTTCTTCTAAATTAGAATTTTCTGTTCCCCTAGTCATTTTTCTAAACTTTTTTTCTAATTTTCCAATAGCACTTATACTAACCATTGAAATTATAAATAAAATCAACACTACTATAATAAGTGCTGCTACTATATATATGCTAATACTATTGTATATTTGAATTATTGATCCCATTATGTTCTTCCTTTCTGTTTTGTTTCACGTGAAACATTTATATTTCTATTATGTCTAAAATCCTTTGCAAATCTTCATTTGAATAATATTCAATTTCAATTTTTCCTTTATTATTTTTATCTTTAACAATTATTTTTGTTCCAAATTTGCCTTCAAGCCTATTTTTAATATCATCCAAATATGAATTATTAGTTAATGCTTTATCTAGTTGACTAATATTATTTTTTTGCTTTTGTAGGTTTTTAATATATTTTTCAGTATCTCTTACCGTTAAATTGTCATCAATAATTTTTTGAGCAACTTGATATTGGATATCAAAATTTTCTATTGATAAAAGAAGTCTAGCATGTCCTTCTGATATAACTCCATCTATAAGATAACTTTGAACTCTATTATCTAAATTCAAAAGTCTTATACAATTTGTTATAACAGCCCTAGACTTACCAACCTTTTTACCTAATTCTTCTTGTGTTAAATGAAAATCATTAATTAATTGTTTATAGGCGATAGCTTCTTCAATTGGGTTTAAATCTTCCCTTTGCAAGTTTTCTATCAATGAAATTTCTAATAATTCTTTCTTTGTTAGCCCCATAATTACTACTGGAACTTCTTTTAGTCCTAAAAGTTTTGCTGCTCTCCATCTTCTCTCGCCAGCAACAATGGTATATACATCCCCTTCTTTAACTACAACTATAGGTTGAATAATACCATATTCTTTTATTGATTCAGCCAGTTTAGAAATTTTATCTGTATCAAAATATTTCCTTGGTTGATTTTCATTCGGCTTTATATCATTAATTGAAACACTTACTGTATTATTTTCACTTTCGGTATGATTTTCAGTTATTAGTGAACCTAACCCCTTTCCTAATCCACTTTTCCTAATCATATAACCTTCTCCTTTTGTCTTGATAAAAATTCTTCAGAAAAATTCGAATAAGATTCTGCACCTTTACATTTGTCATCGAATAATAAAATCGGAAGTCCAAAACTAGGTGCTTCTGCTAATCTAATATTTCTTGGAATAGTATTAGTATAAACTTTATCCGTAAAATAATTATTAACTTCTGAAAACACTCCGTTAGAGAGTTTTGTCCTATTATCAAACATTGTTAAAATAACACCTTCAACATATAAATTCTTATTAATAGACTTTTTTACAAGTTGAATTGTATTAACTAGTTGTCCAACTCCTTCTAATGCATAAAACTCAGCTTGAATTGGAATTAATACACTATTTGATGCTGCTAATGAATTTACAGATAATAACCCTAAAGAAGGAGGACAATCTATAAAAACGAAATCATATATATTATCAAGCTTTGAAATTTCATCTTTTAAAATCGTTTCTCTGTTCTTTTTATCTATTAACTCTATTTCTCCACCTGCAAGTTCAATTGTAGATGGTGCAATAAATAGATTTTCTATCATTTCACTTTTTTTAATAATATCCTTTAGTGAAGTGTTAGCTGTCATTACATCATACATTGAAGCTTCAATATTTTTTTTATCTAGTCCTAATCCACTTGTGGTATTACCTTGTGGATCGATATCAATAGTTAAAATTTTATAACCTTTCATTGCTAAATATGAGCATAAATTTATGTTAGTTGTCGTCTTGCCTACTCCACCTTTTTGATTAAAAATACTTATAACCTTCAACCTTTTACCACTCCTTTCATCATAACGTACATTTTATATTATAATATTATAATTCAATTAATTAAATAGCTTTTACAAAAGATTAAGATTATTTTATAAAAATTAATAAAAAAAAGGAGTTGCAGCACATTTTTTCTATTGCAACAACCCCATATAATATGTTTCACGTGAAACATTATTTTTTTGGTATTTTTATAGTAACTTCAACAAAATCATCATATTCTTTGGATTTATAGTTTGCGTTAATACCAAACTTATCAAATACTTGTTTTATAGTATTAACATAAATTTTCGGTGTGAAAATACCTTTTATTCTCTTCTTACCATCTGAAGCTAAATCCTTAGATGCATCTTTAAATAATATTTTTTCAATTAGTTGTTCTGTAGCATTCACATTTAAATTCTTTTTTATTACAGTTTGAAGAACTTTTTTTTGCGTTTTAACATCTGTTAATTTCAAAAGTGCTCTGCCATGCCTTTCAGTTAAACTATTTTGAAATAGAAGATTTCTTATATCTGGATCCAACTTGAGAAGTCTTAATTTATTTGCAATTGTAGATTGTTTTTTTCCAATAGTAAAAGCTAAATGTTTTTGTGTATATCCGTGCTCTTCAATCAATTTACAATATGCTTCTGCTTCTTCAATAAAATTTAAATCTTCTCTTTGCAAATTTTCTAATAAAGCAATTGTTGCAGATTCTCTATCCGAAATATCAATAATAGTTACAGGTACAGCCTTTAACCCAATTAATTTTGCTGCTCTCAATCTTCTTTCGCCAGCAACAAGTTCAAAACTATTATTATCTATTTTTCTAACTGATAAAGGTTGTATAATACCAAAATTCTTTATAGACTGAGAAAGCTCCTCAAGAGCATCATCGTCAAAATGTTTTCGAGGCTGATATGTGTTAGCTTTAATTTTATCAACTTCAATATACAATAAATTATCTTGCATATAAATATCCATCCTTCGTATTTACTAATTTTTAATAGGATACAAATAAAGAGTATATATACTATTTTAATGGTCTTTTAGAAATAATTCCAGCTTTTCTTGGAAATTGCTTGGGAGTTTCTTTAATTTTCTTAACAATAACCAAATTATGTTTTAAGTCACTATTTTCTATTTCAACCTTTATAATATCATGTAACCTACCACCTAGTGTCCCAATAGCATTTTTAGCTTCAGAAACTTCAATATCTACAGAAGGACCTTTTAAAGCAACAAAATATCCATTAACTTTAACATATGGCAAGCAAAGTTCACTAAGTACAGTTAAATTAGCAACTGCTCTAGAAGTAGCAATATCAAATTTTTCTCTGTAATTTTTATCTTGTGAGAAATCCTCTGCCCTACCATGAATTGTCTGAATGTTAGATAACCTCAATTGTTTAATAACTTCATTTAAAAAATTTACTCTTTTATTTAAAGAATCTAATAAAACCATATTTATATTTTCATTAACTATTTTAATTGGAATACCAGGAAACCCTCCACCCGTTCCAATATCTATAATATCTTTTGCTTCTTTAAAATAATCAAATCTAAAAACCTTTATAGAATCAATAAAATGCTTTTTAATGATTTCTTCATCGTCAGTAATGGCTGTTAAGTTAATTTTTTCATTCCAAGACTTAATTAAATCTTTATAAGTAATAAATTTATTGTACATATCTTCAGTGAAAACAAGCTGCTCTTTATTGCAATCATTTAACATTAATTCAAAATATTCCATATTTCCTCCTAATAAATTATTTATTTAAATTCCTAAAATATTGTTCAAGAGCTACTAGAAGCACTGACATATCCGCTGGAGAAACACCTGAAATTCTAGATGCTTGACCTATACTATGAGGTTGCATTTTAGTAAGTTTTTGTATAGCTTCCACTCTTAAACCTTTTATATTAGAATAATTAAAATTATTAGGAATTATTTTATTCTCAATTTTTTTAAACTGATCAACCTGCTCTAACTGCTTTGTAATGTAACCTTCATATTTAATTAAAATATCTATTTCTTCAATTATATCATCCTCTAAAAATACTCTATCTTTATCTAATGATTTTACGATATTATAAGAAAGTTCTGGTCTTTTAATTAATTCATATAAAGAAATAGGCTTTTTTAATTCAGAAGAACCTAAATTAATTAAAAAATCATTTACTTCTTTTTTATTCGTAATTTGGACATTTTTAAGTCTTTCAGCTTCAGCATTAATGGCATCTTTTCGTTTTTGGAAAATCTCATATCTGTCATCAGAAACTAATCCAATATTTCGTCCTATTTCAGTAAGTCGTAAATCTGCATTATCTTGTCTTAATAAAAGTCTATATTCGGCTCTAGAAGTCATCATTCTATATGGCTCATTAGTACCTTTAGTAACTAAATCATCAATCAAAACTCCAATATAAGCATCGTATCTTTTAAGAATAAGAGGCTCTAGATTTTTAACTAGTAAAGCAGCATTAATACCGGCTATTAAACCTTGTGCAGCAGCTTCTTCATACCCAGAACTTCCATTTAACTGTCCTGCCCCAAAAAGTCCTTTAATATTTTTAAATTCTAAAGATAAATTAAGTTGAGTAGGATCTATACAATCATATTCGATTGCATAAGCAGTTTTTAAAATTTCTACATTTTCTAAACCAGAAATAGATTTCATCATTTTGATTTGAATTTCTTCAGGTAATGAACTAGATAATCCACCGACATAAAGCTCATTACTATTCTCACCTTCTGGCTCGATAAAAATTTGATGTTTTTCTTTATCTGGAAATCTCATAACCTTATCTTCAATTGAAGGACAATATCTTGGTCCAACACTTTTTATTGTACCATTATAAAGTGGTGATCTTTCTATATTATCTTTAATAATATTGTGAGTTTCATCATTAGTATATGTCAAATAGCAATTAATCTGGTCTCTATCTATATTTCTACTAGTAAATGAAAAAGGTACAATCTTATCATCACCTGGTTGTAAAATCATTTTAGAAAAATCTACAGATCTTTTATTAACTCTAGCAGGAGTTCCAGTTTTAAATCTTGTTAAAAAAATTCCAGCTTCAATTAGACTTTCAGATAATTCATTAGCCGGTGCGAGTCCACTAGGTCCTCCACTGTAATTAACTTCACCAATAATAATTCTGGATTTTAAGTAAGTTCCTGTGGCAAGGACGACAGCCTTTGCACCAAAATAAGCACCATTTTTTGTTAAAACTCCTCTTACACATCCTTCATTAAAATCTATACTTACAACTTCTATTTGCTTTAAAAATAAATTCTCCTGATTTTCAATTACATTTTTCATTCTTTCAGAATATCTATTTTTATCAGCTTGTGCTCTTAAAGAATGAACAGCCGGGCCTTTTGAAAGATTTAGCATCTTAGATTGAATAAATGTATTATCGATATTAATACCCATCTCTCCACCTAAAGCATCAATCTCTCTTACCAGATGACCTTTAGCAGTTCCACCTACATTGGGATTACAAGGCATCATGGCAATACTATCTAAATTCATAGTACATAAAAGTGTCTTAGCACCAAGTCTTGCTGCTGCAAGTGCTGCTTCACAGCCAGCATGACCTGCACCAATTACAATAACATCATAATTTCCGCTTTCATATTTTATCATTATTAATCACCTATTTCCCTAAACAAAAATCCTTAAATATCTTTTCAATTAAATCTTCAGCTATAGTATCACCATTAATCTCACCTAATGCATACCAAGAATTTCTAATATCTATAGATGCTAAATCTATAGCCATAGTATTTTTTAAGGCATCAAGTGCACATATTAAATTTTCTCTTGCTCTAATTAAAGCTTCCTTATGCCTAATATTAGTTACAACAACTCCATCATTTCGTATCTGTGAATTAAAAAACAATTGCTTAATTGCATTTTTTATATTTTCTAACCCAATTAATTGTTTTGCAGAAACTTCAAAAATAAATTCATTATTTAAACTATTTAATTTTGAAATATCAATATTCTTTGGTAAATCAATTTTATTTAATAAAACGACATACTTTTTATTCTTTATATAATTTATGATTTCAAAATCCTCATCATCTAAACTTGAACTGTAATCAAACATTAATATTACTAAATCAGCACTATCAATCATATTTTTAGACTTTTCTACACCAATTTTTTCAACAACATCATCTGTTTCCCTAATTCCTGCAGTATCAACAAGCTTTATAGGTATTCCAGAAATGTTCATATACTCCTCTATAATATCTCTAGTTGTTCCTGCAACATTCGTCACTATAGCCCTATTTTCCTCTAATAAGGCATTTAATAATGAAGATTTTCCAACATTAGGCTTTCCTACTATTACAGTACTAAGGCCGTTTCTTAAAATTTTACCTTCATCTGAAGAATTAATTAAATTATCTATTTCAATAAGTAAACTATTAATATTATTAATAGTAGCTTCTGATGTTACTTCTTCTAAGTCATCTTCAGGATAATCAACTGTAGCCTCAATATGAGCTATTATTTCTAATAGCCTATTTCTTAGATTACCTATTTTTCTAGACAAAGAACCTTCCGATTGCTTTACTGCAGCCTTCATGCTTAGTTCAGTTTTAGAAGATATAATATCCATAACAGCTTCTGCTTGACTTAAGTCTATTCTGCCATTTAAAAATGCTCTTTTAGTAAATTCACCAGGCTCTGCTAGTCTTGCACCTGCTTTAATTACTTCTTCCAAAATTCTTTTAGTAGAATAAATTCCGCCATGACAATTAATTTCGACAATATTTTCAGCAGTAAAGCTTTTTGGTCCTTTCATAAAACTTATTAATACTTCATCAATATTTTCATTACTATTTTTATCTATAATATTTCCGTATTTTAAAGTATAAGGCTTCATATCTAAAATATTGCTTGAATTTTTAGATATGAAAATATCATTTACTATATTAAGAGAATCATAACCAGAAACCCTTATAATAGAAATTCCACCTTCACCTAAAGCCGTACTAATAGCAGCAATTGTATCAAATTCTTTCATAATAATTTCACCTCTAAAATTTTATATAAAAGCTAGTCTGAAAAAAAAAAGCCCTCAGGCTTTCTTTAATTCAATAACAACTCTTCTGTTAGGTTCTTCACCTTCACTATAAGTATTAACAAATTTATCATTTTGGAGGGCTGAGTGAATAATTCTTCTTTCATATGGATTCATAGGCTCGAGCTTTAAAATTGTTCTTGTAGCACTTACTTTATGAGCAACTCTTATTGCTAATTTTTTTAGAGTTTCCTCTCTTTTAGCCCTATAATTTTCCGTGTCTAATACTACTCTTTTATATTGTTGAGTATGATCCTTATTTATAACTAAACTTACAAGATATTGAAGAGAATCTAAAGTTTCGCCTCTATACCCAATTAGAATTCCCATATTGGATCCAGCAATATTTATATCTATAGTGTTATCATATTCTTTAATTATTATATCAGCCTCTATACCCATATCTGATAAAATATCTTTCAAAAATTTTCTAGCATCTTCAGAATAATCCTTTTTTAAAGTAACTTTAACCTTAGCAGGTCTTTTCCCAATAATACTTAATAGACCTTTATTACCTTCATCTAAAATTTCTACTTCAACTTTTTCTTCTGAAACTCCAAGCTCAGCTAGAGCAATTTGTTTTGCTTCTTCTATTGTTTTACCAATAACCTCAATATATTTCATAAAAAGACACCCCCTTAGTAAATTAACATTCCTACTATTTAGAGCTATCAACCTTCATTGGAGTATTATCATTACGATTAAGTATTGTTAAAACAACTCTACTTTGTATTACTTGGAATATATTACCTGTAACCCAATACAACACTAGTGCTGCATTAAATTTTATACTCATAAACAAGAGAACAACAGACATTACAATATTCATAGTAGAACTTTGTTTTCTTTGAGCTTCATCTGTAGTATTAAGAGACATCAACATACCTGACAAATAAGTTGTTAATGCAGAAACTATAGGTAAAATGTATGATGTTGGATCAGCCATAGATGCAGACTTAGATAAATCATGAATCCATAAAAAACTAATTCCTGATAAATGAAGCGTATAAAAAACATTATATAAAGCTAATAAAATAGGCATTTGAAATAATAATGGTAAACATCCACCAAGTGGATTAACACCATATTCTTTATATAATTTAGACGTTTCTTCTTGAAGCTTTTTAGGATCATTTTTATATTTTGTTTGAAGCTTTTTAGCCTCTGGTCCCATCTTACTCATACCATTCATAGATTTCATTTGAGTTACATATAAAGGAACAAGCAATGTTCTAATTATTATTGTCATAATAATTATAGATAAACCAACAGAAATATTTTTAGTTGGAAAAATTGAAAACACAAATTTATCTATATTGCTAAAAAAACTTACAAATAAATTATTTAAAGCTGGAATTTCTAAAAAAGTCAAATGTAGAACCTCCTAAAATTTATTTAACGGGGTCGTATCCGCCTTTACAAAAAGGATTGCACCTTAAAATCCTTTTAGCAGCCATAAAACTACCCTTCAATGCACCATATTTTTGAACTGCCTCTAGTGCATACTCAGAACAAGTAGGATAAAATCTGCAACACGGCCTCTTAAGTGGTGATATAAATTTTCTATAAAACTTAATAAGGTTAATTAAGATTATTTTCATTATCATACAACCCTGCCTTACCGAATAGATTTTTAAGAGAACTCTCTATCTCTTTATACGTTCTATCTTTACATGCTACTCTAGCAATAAAAACTAAATCATATCCTTTTTTGACACAAAAGCAATTTAATCTATAACTTTCGCTAATCAATCTCTTAACTCTACTCCTTATTACACTTTTACCAACTTTTTTACTTACGGATATACCAATTCTATCAAAATCTTTATTATTTGAATTTTTAAAGACATATAATACAAGCAATTTATTAGAAAAAGACTTGCCTCTTCTGTATACAGTTCTAAATTCAGAATTCTTTCTTAAATTATATTTCCTCATTTAAATGTGCTGCTCCTTTTTTTCTGTAATTACAGAAAAAGGCCACAAAATTGGGCCCTTATGCTGTCAATCTTTTTCTTCCTTTTTGTCTTCTAGCTTTAAGAATGTTTCTTCCAGACAAAGTACTCATTCTTTTTCTAAAGCCGTGCTCTTTTTTTCTTTGCTTCTTTTTTGGTTGATATGTCATAAACATGTGCCTTGCACCTCCTTTTTCGTGCATAATGATTTATCCGCTGACTACTAATTAAAATAATTAGATTGTAACATTGGATAATTTATTCTTATTTAATATAAACACATTAATTACGTATAAAAAATAAGAATCTCTATATAGCAAATTACTTACTAACAAAATTATGATTTACTTTTATATTATATATTCAGCTAATATTAATGTCAACAAAGCATTTTAAAGGATATTGTTGATATTTTTCATTAAAAATGATTTTTTTGTGGATAACTTCTTGAATACCTGTTTATGTTTTGATATTATTAAAAAAGAACTGTTAATAATATTTTAATATTAATCTTATCCACAACCTGTGGACTATTCTGTGTATAACTTGTTTTTATATTGTTATTTTATCTCTATTTTAATTGAATTATCAATATAAACCCCATGTTGATAAATTTTTAACGACCGATTGTTAATAACTTAAAATATTTATAAATTAAAAAAAATAATTAACATGTGAATAATTTTAAATAACATTGTCAACAAATTAAATTGATTAACAAATTATGTTTATATAAATGTGTATACTTTTTTATTATTTTTTAACTGGAGGATAAAACTATGGACACCAAACTACTCGATATTTGGGAAAAAACTTTAAATATTATAAA
>JAJXWJ010000134.1 GCA_021781655.1 Bacillota bacterium
CTGTTCCAAGAAATTTCTGTTACAGTTTTTCCGTCAATTTTATAATTATTTCTCACAGCATTTAAAAAGCTCAGTGTAGTTTGCCTTGTTAATCCCCATACAGCACTAACAAATCCTGAACAATCATTACCGTATAATATGTTACTGTTATTAATTTTGTTTAAAAAATCTTCAGAAGAAGTAACTTGATAACTATCCATGCTATATGGCACACCATAATAGGTTTTTCCTTTAAGAAACACATAAACTCCATATTTATCTATTATATTTTGCTTAGGTGACCATTTTACATTTATCATCGATTGTGCTTTTATTAACACTTCTTCACGGGATGAATTTATATTTACATTACTAGGTTGTTTATCCTTAATTGTACTAGGCTTAACTGGAATTTGAGTACTGTTATTAATTTCAGTATTATATGAAATATCCTTATTATTAATTTTGAAAGGAGGAATGACTTGTTTATTATCTGATATGTTATTGGTAGTTGATTGCCTCGGATTGAAAATAATAACTACAGCTGTAGCTACTAAAATAACAAGTGCAATCAATACTGTTATTAGCATTTTTAAAAATGTTATAACTATTTTCATATTTAAATCCTCTTCATATTGCTATAATTTAATTATATGAAGAGGATTTGTTAAATATTTTATTTATACATTAACCATTTTAAATGTACTTTATTTTTTAATATAATATACTATCGACTCATATGCCCTAAGTATAATCTTACTGAATTCTTTAGTTGAATCCTCATAGTTTGAAATCAATATCTCTTTATAATATCCATCAAAATTTAATTCTTTAGGCAACTCAAACAAGGCTTCTTTTTCGTAAAAGTTATTTATAACTAACAATATTTCATCGTCATATTGTCTTAAAAAAGCAAATATTTGTTTGTTATTTTCTAAAAGCAATTTGAAACTTCCATAAGCTATTATGTCATATTCTTTTCTAAGCTTAATTAATTTTTGATAGAAGTAAAATACTGAATTATCATCTTTTAATGAATTTTCTACACTTATTTCTTTATAATTGTTATTAACCGATATCCATGGTTCTCCTTTTGTAAAACCTGCATTTTTTTTACTATTCCACTGCATAGGTGTTCTTGAATTATCTCGAGATTTACTTTGGAGTATTTCAATAACTTCTTTTTCACACTTACCTTCCTTAATTAAAATATCGAAGTGATTTTTTGATTCAATATCTTTATATAAATCAATTTTATCAAAATAAGGATTAGTCATTCCTATCTCTTCACCTTGATAAATATATGGTGTTCCTCTAAGCATATGAATTGAAGTTGCCAGCATCTTTGCCGATTTATTATGATATTTTTTATCATCACCAAATCTTGACACAATACGTGGCTGGTCATGATTACACCAAAATAATGCACTCCACCCACCACCTTCTTGAATTCCAATTTGCCATGAACTAATAATTTTTTTCAACTTCAAGAAGTCAAAATCCATTAATGTCCATTTATCTCCATCTTTATAATCAACCTTTAGGTGATGAAAATTAAATACCATCGATAACTCTTTTTCCTCAGGCCTTGAATACTTAATGCAATTATTTATCGTTGTTGATGACATTTCACCAACAGTAATAATATTGTCATTATTTCCATAAGTCTTTCTATTTAACTCCTTTAAATATTCATGTATTTTCGGACCATCTGTATAAAAACATCGTCCGTCCCCTTCTAAGTCATCTTCAAATTTATCTGGCTTTGATATCAAATTAATTACATCGAACCTGAAGCCATTAACCCCTTTTTTTATCCAAAAGTTAACTATAGCAAATATTTCATTTCTTAAAATTTCATTTTCCCAATTTAAATCTGCTTGTGTAACATCAAATAGATGCAAATAATATTCATCAAACTCTTTTACATATTCCCAGGCACTTCCGCCAAATTTTGATTGCCAATTCGTAGGTGGTTTATCCATTTTACCTTCTTTAAATATATAATATTCCTTGTATTTTTGCTCACCACCCATGGCATTTTTAAACCACTTGTGTTCAGTTGATGTATGATTGAAAACCATATCTAGCATAATATCAATTCCCAATCTATTAGCCTCTAATACCATTTTATCAAAATCTTCCATCGTTCCGAAAGATTCATCAATACTGCAATAATCAGCTACATCATATCCATTATCTTTTTGTGGAGATATATAAAACGGAGTAATCCAAATATAATCTATACCTAAAGTTTTTAAATAATTCAGCTTAGAAGTAATACCATTTAAATCACCAATACCATCTTCATTAGCGTCGCAAAAGGATTTGGGATATATTTGATACACTACACTTTTTTTAAAATCTTTCATGAAATTTAACTCCTTTACAATGTAAGTTCCAACAAATTATCTTTTTCTCTTATAACTTCCACTTCCGTCTCTTTAATATCTAAATACATATCCGTATTTGTGATAATCACGGAGGTAACCAAATCATAGCCTTCTTTTTTTATATTATTAATATCAAACTCTACAAGCAAATCTCCTATACTAACCCTTTCACCTTGTTTCACTTTTTGTAAAAAATACTTGCCATTCAAATTTACAGTATCTATTCCTATATGAATTAATATTTCGGCTCCATTATCACTCTTTAAAGCAATAGCATGTTTAGTATTAAAAATAGCTACCACTTGTCCATTTACCGGCGAAACAACCTGACCTTTATTAGGAAAAACAGCAATTCCTTTTCCCATTATACCTTTTGCAAAAGTTGGATCATTTACTTTCTCTAATTTTATTACTTCTCCTTCTAGAGGGCTGTATATTACTTCTGGCTTAGTGATAATTTCTTTGTCTTTATTGTATTCTGATTTATTTTGTTCTTTAGTACTTAAAATACTTCTTATCATATTAACTAAACCCATATGAAACTTCCTCCTTAACTTTCATTAAAGGAGACACAAAGACTTTCGTGTCTCCTCATTATATTATTCTTCAACAGATGACAACTTTTTACCAAACTTTGTTTTTGAAAGTACAATTGTCAACGTAAATGGAACTACAATTGCAACAAGCATTGCTACTGCGTATATTGCCATAAACTGCGGCTTTATAGATAAAATACCTGGTAGTCCTCCAACACCTATTGAATTAGCCATAACGCCTGACCCAACTGATATAACTGCAGCAATAGCTGATCCTGTCATAGCTGCTAAAAATGGATAAACATACTTTAAATTTATACCATACATTGCAGGCTCGGTGACGCCTAAATAGCAAGATATACATGCTGGAACAGATACCTGTTCTTCTTCAGGCTTTGTTTTTTTATGAAGAAAAATAATTCCTAAAACAGCAGAACCTTGAGCTATATTGGACAATGCAATCATAGGCCAAAGATCTGTACCTCCAAACTTAGCCATAAGCTGTAAATCGATAGCATTCGTCATATGATGAAGACCTGTTATTACGAGAGGTGCGTAGCAAAAACCAAACACTGCAGCAAATAACCAACCAAAGGATGAAGTTAAACTGTTGTATACTACACTTGAAATTGCTGAACCTATCGCCCAACCTATTGGCCCTAAAACTGTCTGTGAAATTATTACTGTTGGAACTAATGATAAAAATGGAACTAATATCATTGAAATATATTCTGGAATAATCTTTCGAATATTCTTTTCTAATATAGCTAATACAAAACCCGCCATCATAGCTGGGATAACCTGTGCTTGGTAACCTATCATTTCAACCTTGGCAAATCCAAAATTCCAATAAGGAATTTTCGAAATTGGAGTAGTAGCAACAGAATATGCATTTAACAACTGAGGCGAAACTAATGTAATTCCTAATATAATTCCTAAAATTTGAGTTGTACCCATTTTCTTTGAAATAGACCATGTAATGCCCACTGGTAAAAACATAAATATTGCTTCACCAATCAACCATAAAAAATTATAAACCCCATCCCAAAATTGATATTGCTCAGCTATTGTCCTTGTACCATTATCTAATAAATTTATGTCACCAATTATATTTCTAAAACCTAAAATCAAACCTCCAACTACGAGTGCTGGTATAAGAGGTGTAAATATTTCTGCTAAATTCGCTAATAATCTTTGTAATAAATTCATATTACTCTTTGCTGCCACCTTTGCTGCATCTTTACTTACCCCATCAATTCCTGAAATTTCAACAAAATCATTGTAAAATAAGTCTACTGCATTTCCAATAATTACTTGAAATTGTCCTGCCTGAGTGAATGTACCTTTTACAGACTTAATGCCTTCAATTTTTTTAATATCTGCCTTACTTGGATCATTTAATACAAATCTCATACGCGTCACACAATGAGTAACAGCAGCTATATTTTCTTTTCCACCAACAAAACTTAAAAGCTGCTTTGCATCTTCAGAAAATTTATTCATAATTCCAATCCCACCTTATAAATAGTTTAAAACATGTATATACAAGTTAATTTACGAGTTAATTATAACTTGTATATACATGTTAGTCAATACGTTTTCATAAACTTTTTTAATTTATTTTTATCTAGATAATTTCATATTTTATACATATATATGTAAAAAGGACTATTGTACAATTTTCATATTGCACAACAGTCCTTTTTACCGTTCTTATTTTATCTACGACGAGCAAAGTCTACAAATTCAAACCTATCTGGACGATGTCTTGATTCTGTGTATTCGAATTGTATTCCATTACTTAAATAAACGTAGTTTTTAACTACTACAACGAAATTATATGACTTCATATTAAGATTTTCTTTATCTTTTAAAGTTGCCGCCTCAACTTTAATAACTCTTTTTGCAAAACCTATTTTAGTATTTAATGTTTTTTCAATATATTCATATATTGATTGCTTTGCAATTTCTTTTGTAAGATTGTATACTGCTTCCTTTAAGAAATAGTTAATATCTAAAATTATTTTTTCTCCGTTAAGTTCACGTATACGATAAATTTTATAAACCGTGCTTCCTTTTGGAAGTTTAGTAACTTTGCTTAGTTCTTCATCTATAGTTAATTCTTCAAACATATGTATAGACGTAATAAAATCTCTATTGCTATTTTCACTTGCTTCCTTGAAACTCACTAAACCGCCAAATGAAAAAGTTATAAGATTAGAATCTAAAACAAAGGCACCTTTACCATGTAAACTATTTACTAAACCTTCTTCTGATAGCATTTCCAATGCCTTTCTTACGGTTCCTCTACTTGTTGAAAATATTTTACAATAATCATTCTCAGAGGGTAACTTTTCTCCCGGTTTGTATTTACCTGAAGCAATATCTCCCTTTATAGTCTCATATATATCAATATACTTTATATTCATTAGTTCCTCCAATATAACAAAATTCAACTACAATATTCATAAATATCTCATTAACTAATATTTTATCATATTAGTTAATGAGATAACAATAAATATTATACTTAACTAATTAATCCAATTCCACACACAATCTCCTCCTCCAATAGGAACCAGCTTTAAAGATTAAAAATATTTCGAGTTAAATAGCCCCAAAAATGTAATAAAATATAGTATAATAGTATTAGAAATACGTTGATTTCACTACATTTTTGGAGGTTAATAATGGAAAAAATAACAA
>JAJXWJ010000046.1 GCA_021781655.1 Bacillota bacterium
CACCTCCCCGTGATTTGTAGTTTACTGATATCCCTATGACTTGATTATAAATAAAAGTTGCTCAATGTGCCAATTTTCATTACGTTTTGTGCCTTGAGCGACGCGAAAGGAATGGATATAAAAATGAGACAAATTGCAGAACCGACTTTAACAGACAAAGAAAAGAAAATATCATATTCAAAATATTTTTACAGAGAAGAAGATAAAATTGATGCTGATATTCAAAAAGTTTTAGATAGCAAGGTTATGATGGATGCTAAGGATGTTATTTTAGGAGATGAAATCAATAAAATGCTTGACCCCAAAAACCTAAAGGTTGAGAATGGATACTGCATTTTGCCAGATGGATGTGGATATGTTGCAGCATATCACAAAATGCCAGGTGTTACAAAAGAAATGTATTCATGGTGGAATAATTGGTGGACATCAAGTGCAGATAGCAATTTAAGGTATAAAATATGGTGTCCAAAGCACCATTATAATTGTGGTTTTAAGTGGAATTTGGAAACTTGTGGTACAGGAATGCCTTTAGAAGATGTCTATATAGAAGATTTATTTAGAAACCATCCAGAGCAAATGGGTTTAGATTTAGAAAAGATGAAAAACTCTAATTTGGTAATGGCAGATGGAGCAAATGCAACTTCTAGAGTACTAAATGGTGATTATTCGGTAAGACCAATTCCTTCAATCGTATGTCACTTTGTATATGAAACTGAAGATGGAATAGAAATGAGAACTAGATTTTGGAAAGGATATCAGATACTTGGAGGAAAATTTTATAAGGTTATAAAAGAAGATGATGTAGTTTCAAAAGAAAGTCTTATAGGACTTTTAGAACATAATGCTAGAGAAATGCAAGGGCTAAAAAATATTCTTCCTGATTTGTATAGAGAAGAATATAAGTGAAATAGAAAAATTCACATTATATTCATAAAATATTCACAAAAAAGAAATATTTTAAAACGTTTCCTGTAAGGAAATGGTTTTGAAAATTTCAGCAAAAAATATAAAATAATAATGAAAAATTAGTGCTGAGTTACATTTGTAATAATTTATATAGGTCCTATTTTTTATATTTTTTATGAAACAAGAGGTGAATATAATGAAAAATTTTTTAAAACAACTATTTAGTGAAGAAAACTTAGATAGAGCGATGATGATGCTTTTATCCTTGAAAACAAACTTTACAGTATATGATTACCGTAATTTAGCTACTTCTATGAGCGATGAATTTGAAGATGAAATGCAAATTGAGAAAATAGCTTAATACTAAATATAAAAAAGAGCTTGTCTTTAAGGTAGAACCTTAAAGACAAGCTCTTTTTTTATGAAAAACAATATTGCTCTTAATAGTTTCTGAAAAAAATATTTATTTTCAGAAAAAATAGTGACTTTTTTCAAAATAAATGGTATAATAAAGCTAATGAAAACGATAAGATAGCATGAAATGGCTATTTTATGAAGTTAGTCACAATTAATATAAAAAAACAGGAGGTATAAAGAAAATGTATCCAAGACATATGTATAATCCAGAAGGATTCAAAAATACCATAGAAAATGAAAAGGTAATAGGATTTCAATTTGACATGAAAATTCAATATTACCGTGGAGTAACTTTATCTATTATAAGAAATATAGAAGTAACAATAGATGAAGAAAAAATTGCTCGTGAAGACATAAGATTTACAGTGAATGGTGAAACTTTCACTTTAGAAGAAATGCGTACAGTTATAGATAATCGTTGGTTATTTGGACAGTATGCAACAGTTACAGTGTTAAAAGAAGGTGGATTAAAAACAGGAAACCATCACATTAACTGTATACAAACAATTGCACCATCATATATGCCAATGATATTAGTACATGGTGCAGAATATGATTTTGAAATCAAATAGGAGGGAAAATAGCAATGGATTATAAAATTGGAAGAAGCGTATCATTATATAGTTATCAAGAAGAATATTATCTAGGAAAGTTAGATTTAGAAGGTTGTATTAGAGAGGCATCTAAAGCAGGTGCAACAGGAATAGAGTTATTAGCTGAGCAAATGATGGATTCATTTCCAGTAGTTACACCAGAATTCAAGGAAAAATGGTTTGGTTGGATGCATAAATATGGAACAGAACCAACATGCTACGATGCATTTTTAGAAAATCATATATATGACAATAGAACTTTGACTTTAAGAGAGCAAATAAAAATGATGGAAAGAGATTTAAAAATTGCAGGAGAACTTGGCTTTAAAACCTTACGTACTCTTGTGTCTACTCCTATGGATGTAATAGAAGGAAGTTTGGATTGTGCTGCTAAAAATGATGTTAAGATTTGCATAGAAGTTCACTCGCCATTCTCCTTAAATTCAGGCTGGGCTGATGGTTACATGGAAATGATATTGAGAACAGGTACAAGACATTTTGGCTTTATGCCTGACTTTGGAATATTTTGCAGGCACATTCCAAGCCCAGAACGTGAGCAGGCTATCCGTAAAGGTGCTACAAAAGAAGGGGTTAAAATTGTAGATGAAGCTTTTGCAAATAGAGTAGCAAAAGGCTTTACGAAAATAAAATATGATACAAACCTTGGAAAAGCTCACGGTGAATACATGAAGGTAAATGGAATGCCTCAGTTAATGGAAGCTTTAAAAAAGGCAAATGCAAGCAAAGCAGACTTTGATTATGCTGGTGCATCCTTTAATTACACTTGGTGTGATCCAAAAGATATAATAGATAACATAAAATATATTTACCACACCCATGCAAAATGTTATGAATTAAATGAAAATTATGAAGAAACATCCATTCCAATAAAAGAAGTAGTAGAAGCATATAAAAAAGCAGGATACAAAGGATTCCTTTCAACAGAATACGAAGGAAATAGAATGCTTAACGATGCTTTTGAAGTAGATAGTATAGAGCAAGTTCGTCGTCATCAAGAAGCATTAAGACGTGCGATTGAAGAATAGTTAAAAGTTTAAAAAGGATACCATAGAATTTAAACCAGTAAAATTTTATGGTATTTTTTATTTAAATATGGGGGTGTAAAAATGTATGATGTAGCAATAATTGGTGCTGGGATTATAGGAGCAGCTATAGCGAGAGAGTTATCAAAATATAATATAAATATTGTGATTTTAGAAAAAGAAAATGATGTTTCCAACGGCACAAGCAAGGCAAACAGTGCCATTGTACATGGAGGCTACGATCCTAAATGCGAAACACTTATGGCAAAGTATAATGTTAGAGGAAATGAAATGTTTGAAGAAATATGCAAGGAGCTTTCAGTACCTTATAAAAATAATGGAGCCTTAGTATTAGCCTTTGAAGATGAAGAAGTTAAAATTTTAAATAGTCTTTTGGAAAACGGAAAAAGAAATGGAGTAAAAGGATTAAAAATAATTGATAAAGCTGAAATATTAAAAATAGAAAAAGATATAAACAATGATGTAAAAGCCGCGTTATATTCCCCTACTGTAGGAATTGTTGATCCTATAGAGCTTACAATAGCTTTAGTTGAAAATGCTGTTCAAAATGGTGCAAAGCTAAAATTGAATTCAAAGGTTACAGCACTAAAAAAATATGAAGATTATTTTGACATAGAAATTAATGAAAGCAAAAAAATTCTGGCTAAAACAATTATAAATGCTGCTGGTGTTTATGGTGATTATATAAATAATATGGTTTCAAATAATAGAAAAGATATAATACCTGTAAAAGGTCAATATTTCTTAATGGATAAAAGTGAAGGTTTAAGGGTTAGTCATGTAATATTTCAATGTCCAACAAAAAAAGGAAAAGGGATATTAGTTTCTCCAACGGTTCATGGTAATTTGATCGTGGGACCAAATGCTGAAAATAGTAATGACAGAGAAGATGTTAATACTACTTTAGAGGCTATGCATTTTATAAGATCAAAAGCAAATAAATCGGTTAAAACTTTAGATTTTTCTAAAAATATAAGAAATTTTGCTGGAATAAGATCTTATTTAGTAGATCAAGAAGATTTTGAAATTGGAGAAGCAAAAGATGTTAAAGGTTTTATAAATTGTATTGGGATGAAATCTCCTGGCTTAACCTCATCCTTAGCAATAGCAGAAGATATGCCAGATATACTTAAAAAAACTGGCCTAAAATTGACTAAAAAGATAGATTTTAAAGGTGAAAGAAAGAAAATAAATTTTATGTCATTATCCATTGAACAAAAAAATGAATTAATTAAAAATAACGCTAGGTATGGCAGAATAATATGCAGATGTGAAGGTATAACTGAAGGAGAAATAGTCGATAGTATAAACAGACCAGCTGGAGCAACAACAATTGATGGTGTAAAAAAAAGGTGTAGAACTGGGATGGGTAGGTGCCAAGGTGGTTTTTGCACTATTAAAATTCATGAAATATTAGCAAGAGAGCTGCATACCAATATGGAAGATATAGTTATGGATAAGCTTGGTTCAAATATTATTGTTTAAAACATTAAATTGGAGGCGATTTTGTTGTATGATTTAGTTGTAATAGGCGGTGGCCCAGCTGGACTTGCCGCAGCTCTTGAAGCATATAAAGCTGGAACAGAAAAAATTGTTATTATCGAAAGAGATATTGAACTTGGCGGAATACTTAATCAGTGTATTCATAACGGTTTTGGTCTTCATTATTTTAAAGAAGAATTAACTGGACCAGAATACGCTGGTAAATTTATAGATTTAATAAAAGATACAAAAATTGAAATAAAGCTTGATACTATGGTATTAAATATAAGTGATAACAAAGTTGTAAGCTATGTAAATTCTGTAGAAGGTTATAAAGAAATTGAAGCTAAAGCTGTGATACTTGCAATGGGCTGCAGAGAAAGGGCAAGGGGAGCAATAAGTCTGCCTGGCTTTAGAGGAGCTGGTATATATACAGCTGGGATGGCTCAAAGGTATATAAACCTTGAAGGATATATGGTTGGGAAAAAGGTACTGATTTTAGGCTCTGGTGACATCGGACTAATAATGGCTAGGAGGATGACTTTAGAAGGGGCTGAGGTTAAGGCGGTAGTTGAGCTTATGCCTTTTTCAAACGGATTAAATAGAAATATAGTTCAATGCTTAAAGGATTTTAATATACCGCTGTATGTAGGGCATACTGTTACTAATATAGAAGGTACTAATAGAGTAGAAAAGATTACAATTTCAAAGGTAGACGAAATGAGGCAGCCCATTAAAGGAACGGAAATGGAATTTGAATGTGATACTCTATTATTATCAGTAGGGCTTATTCCTGAAAATGAACTAAGTAGAAAAGCAGAAATAGATATAGATAAACGAACTAATGGACCTCAAGTAAACGAATCTATGGAGACTAGTATACCAGGAGTATTTGCCTGCGGTAATGTGCTTCATGTACATGATTTGGTGGATTTTGTAACAGAAGAAAGTGAAAGCGCAGGTAGAAATGCTGCAAAGTATATAAAAGAAAATATAAATATAAAAGAAAAAAATATTAATATTAAAACTGGCTATGCCGTAAGCTACACAGTGCCTCAAAGCTTCTGCTTGGAAAAATTAGATAAAGCTTTAAACGTATTTTTAAGGGTTAAAAATGTGTTTGAGAGCTGCAAAATATCAGTAAAGCATGGCGATAATAATATTATTTCATATCAAAAAGAGCATTTAACACCTGGTGAAATGAATAAGCTGGTAATTCCTAAAAATCTCCTTGATGGTATTGATGATGAAATTAACATTTTAATTGAAAGTTGAGATGATAACAATGAAACAATTAATATGCATAGTTTGCCCTAAAGGCTGTCATTTACAGGTTGATACTGAAAATGGCAACAAGGTATTTGGAAACAATTGTAGCAGAGGGGCTGTTTATGGCTTTGAAGAAGTGACAATGCCTAAAAGGGTTGTAACTTCAACGGTAAAGGTGAAAAATGGAACAATAAATAGACTCCCGGTGAAGACTAGTAAATCCATTCCGAAAGAAAAGATGTTTCAGTGCATGGATATAATTAAAGCTTTGGAAATTATGCCACCTGTAAAAAGAGGACAGGTTATAGTAAAAAACATATTAGAAACGGAAGCGAATTTAATTGCTTGTAAAGATATAAAATGATTGTTGAGCCTCAATTTTGGAGGCTCTTTTTAATGTCTAGAATAAAGTTAATAGATTAGGGGACAATATAAAATACTATTGTATACTACTGGTTATTTACAAACGTACTTTAAGTATATATAATAAAAGCGTGAAGGTAATATTGATTTTTTAAGAAATGAGGTGAAAAGTATGGATACATCCTTTCAAATAATTAAAGAAATTGCACATAGTTCTGATGGATTAATCACAACAAAGCAGGTAGAAGAAGCTGGTTTAAGCAGAACTGTTTTAAAACCATTTGTTGATAAGGGGATTTTATTAAAAGAATCTCATGGAATCTATTCCTTATATGAATCAATACCAGATGAATTCAAACTAATACAGATGAGAAGCGAAAAGATTATTTTTTCATATGGAACGGCATTGTATTTACTTGGTATGTCGGATCGAGTACCTCATATTATTGATGTAACAGTACCACAAGGTTATAATGTATCACGGATTAAAAAAGATTATCCTACTATCCATTTTCACTATATTAATAAGGATTTATGGAAATTAGGGATAACAATAATAAAGTCGCCAATGGGAGCAAATGTTAAGATATATGATAAAGAACGTTGTATTTGTGATTTGATACGTGATAAGAAGAATATTGATAGTCAGCTATATATTCAGGCAATAAAGGAATATTTTAAATTTGGAAGCAACATTAGAAAGATACTTAAGTATGGAAAGCAAATTGGAGTGGAAGAAAAGCTTCGGACATATATAGAAGTATTGCTGTAAGGAGGAACGAAGATGAAATCACCAGAACAATTAAAAGGAGCAATTCGTAATATAGCAATTCAAAAGAAACTTAGACCACAGGAAGTTTTGCAAATGTTTTTGTTTGAACGTATTTTGGAGAGACTTTCGTTATCTAGGTACAAGGATAACTTTGTCTTAAAAGGGGGACTTCTGATTTCTTCAATGATAGGAGTAGAAGGAAGAAGTACTTTGGATATGGATACAACTGTAAGAGGTATTCCAATGAATGAAGAGTACATTCGTGAAGTAGTAGAAGAATTGTTAAAGATTGATGTAGGAGATGGAATTGAATTCATATTTGAAAAGATGGAACCAATAAGGGAGAATGATGCATATAATAATTTTCGTGTACATATCAAGGCTTCTTATGGGAAAATATATGCCCCAATGAAAATTGATATTACAACTGGAGACAGTATCATACCTTCGGCAATTACTTATTCTTATCAGTTTTTGTTTGAAGATAAGTCTGTTTATGTTATGGCATATAGCATTGAAACTATTCTTGCGGAAAAATATGAGACCATTATTAGTAGAAATATAGGAAACACAAGAGCAAGGGATTTTTATGATTTATATATACTGTATAGTAGTAGACTTCAAGAAATCAAAATGCCAATATTTAAGTTGGCAGTAGAAAGTACAGCAAAAAAGCGTGGTTCATTGGGAGAAATGGAAGAATGGAATGAAATATGTAACGATATAAAACAAGAATCATCGTTGAAAAGACTTTGGGACAATTATAGGAAGGATAATCAATATGCAGCGGAGATTAGCTTTGAAGATGTTGTAAATAATCTAATTGAAGTAGGAAAACAGTTAGATAGAACAACGATATAATTTTGATGAAGGGAACGATATTATGGAATCAGTTGCTAAGCAATATTTTTTAATGATACAACTCATCCATCAATTAGTAGTTTGTTTAAGAGAAAATATAAAGTGTTTCCCTAAATAAAAGATTAGTTATTACTTAAAAGTGGTAACTAATCTTTTTACTTATTTCAGAATAACTATGATATATTTTCAGAAAAAACATTGAAAACATATTGAAAAAAATATTTACTGTGATATAATTGTTTTAGTGTAAAGATAACGTTTTCTAAAACCATAGTTTTCTAAAAAATAAAAGGGGAGATAAAAATGAAGTTTGGATTAAATAGTGCTATTTTAGCAGATTTAAATTTTGAAGAAGTCATCGATTACGTATCTGAAAATGGATTTTCCTGTGTTGAAATGATGTGTTGGCCTGTAGGAAAAGCTGAAAGAAGATACGCAGGAGTAACCCATATTGATGTAACAAATATTACAAAGGAAAAAGCTGAATATATAAATAGCTATTGCAAAAAAAGGGGAGTAGAAATATCAGCCTTAGGCTATTATCCTAATCCCTTAGACCCAGATCTTGAAAAAAGAAATTATTTTGTAGAGCATATTATGAAAATAATTGAAGCAGCAAGTGTTTTAAAAATTGACACCGTTACAACCTTTATAGGTAGAGATAAGACTAAAACAGTAGAGGAAAACTTAGAAATATTTAAGGAGGTTTGGACTCCTATAATTAAGTTTGCTGAAGAAAAAGGCATTAAGATAGCTATTGAAAATTGTCCTATGCTATTTACAAAGGATGAGTGGCCAGGTGGACTTAATTTAGCGACAACACCTAGCATATGGAGAAGAATGTTTGAGATTATCCCTAGCAAAAATTTTGGCTTAAACTATGATCCATCTCATTTTGTATGGCAGCAAATAGATTATATCAAACCATTATACGAATTTAAAGATAGAATTTTCCACGTTCATTTTAAAGATATCAAAATATTTAAAGATAAGTTAGACTATGTAGGAATTATGGCAACACCACTTGAATATATATCACCTAAGCTTCCAGGACTTGGTGACGTAGATTGGGGTAAATTTGTTTCAGCTCTAACAGATATAAAATATAAAGGTGCGGCATGCCTTGAAATTGAAGATAAGGCTTTCGAGGAATCTTTAGACACAATAAAACAATCTATTTTAATAAGCAGAAATTATATGAGGCAATATCTCTTGTAAAAAGTATATAGCTAAAAAATAGTCCCTTCTTTCTGTAAAGGTGCAAGAGAGGGGATTATTCTTATTATTTAAATATTTTCTTGGAGGAATGTAATTATGGAAAATGATAAAAGGTTTGCAAAGAACTTAGACAAACTGAATATTAGGGTACTGTTTGGTTTATTAATAGCTATTTTATTTGTTTCATTTTTTATTATATCAATAATATCGTTTATTAATATAAATAGTATAAATGGCAAACTGGAAATAGGTCTTACTATTACAGTAGCTTTTTTATGTGTAATTTTTTTAGCAATTATATTTATTTATATTGAAAAGTCTTTAGATTGTGTCTCGGATTATGCAAATAAATTGGCTGAAGGAAATTTAAATTTGAACGACATAAACATAGAAGGAGAAAATAAATTTGCAGCTATTTTGAAATCAACCAATATATTAAAATCAAACATTTTATTTTTTATTGAAAGCACAAGGTTTAATGTAATTATTCTTTCTGATGCCATTGAAGGTCTTATAAAAAGTACTAATATATATTATGAAGGTAATACACAAATAGCAAGTAAAATGGAAAGTATTGCCTATAAATCACAAAATCAACTGAATTTGGTAGTCAATAGTACAGAAAAAACAGATGAAATAAGCAAAAGTATAAATGCTATTTTTAATCACATAAATGAAGTGAAAAATACGGCCTTGGAAACAAATAAAAGTACAGTTTTAGGAAAAGAAATAGTAAATAAATATAGTGAAAATATTGAAATTATTTCTAAAAGTATTTGTAATACAGCGGATTTTATTTTAAAATTAAAAAATAGTGCAGGAGAAATTAGTAAGGTAGTAGATTTTATAGTGGGATTAAATGAACAGCTAAAAATGCTTTCAATAAATGCATCTATTGAAGCAAGCAGAGCAGGGGAAGCAGGAAGAGGGTTTTCTGTAGTTGCTGAGGAAATTATAAAGTTATCTTTAGATACAAAAGATGGGATAGATAAAATAAATGCTATTGTCAAAAAAATAATAGAGAACAGTAAAAATGTTTCTGAAAGTATAAATTGCAGTGAAGAAAACTTATCAAAAGGTAACCAAGTGTTTGATGATATTAAAGAATCCTTTAATAATATTGGATTAAAAAATGAAGATATATTAATAGAATTCAACAAAATGATAGAGGAAATATCTGGCATAAATTCAAATACAGAAGATAATTTATTACTTTCTCAAAAAATAAATGGAATTTGTACTGAGGTAACTCAAAGTACAGAGGATTCAGTTGCGGTTACCGAAGAGGAATTAGCTGAATTTCAACATATTAATGAAGAAATGACAAGACTTAAGGAGTTGTCTTTAAAAATAAGAAACTTGGTGAAAAAGATAGATTTAGATATATTGCCTGCAAATGAAAATCCTAAGAAGGAATTGAAATTAGCATTTGTAATTCCTGTATTTGGAGATGTATTTAACATCGCAAGATATGGAGCAATTTATGCCATTAAATCTTTAGAAAATAAAAATACAACTTTAGATATTTTGACACTTAAAAACTTTTCAGAAGATGAATGTGATGATATACTTCAAGAGGCTTTGAAAAAAAATTATGATGGTTATATATTACCAGGGTTTTTCCCAAGTATTATTAATGCAATGGCGAATAAAAAATTGCCTGTAATAGTTTATGATGTAGATATAGATTCTAAGGAAAATAGAATTGCATATGTTGGACAAAATGCCTTTGAATCTGGTAAAATGGCTGCAATGGTTATGAATAAGAACCTTTCAGGAAAAGGAAATGTTCTTATAATTAATTCAAATGCTCATCTTAAAATGATGGAAGAGAGAAAAGATGGATTTATTCAAGGAGTTAAAAATTATAAAAATATCAAAGTAGTAGATATATTAGAAATACCTTTTGGTCACGATGGTGCATATAAGGTTATGAAAGAGTATCTTCAAAAAAATTCTAATATACAAGGAATATTTAATGTTATAGGCGAAACCGAAACTTTAGTACAGCTTTATAAAGAATTGAATTTAGAAAATAAAGTTGATACAATTGTTTATGATACTACTAAAGAGAATCTTGAATTTATAAACAATGGTAAAATCACTTGTGCAATAGGACAAGACCCATTTAAAGAAGGCTATGATCCTATAATTTATTTATATAATTACTTGGTAAAAGGAATTATACCTAAAGAAGAAGAAACTTGTACCAAAATACAAATTGTAAATAAAAATAATGTTAAGCACTTTTTGGAATAAAAATATAGTATAATATAAAAAACAAATATTTAAAGGAGAGAAAAAAATGCGTGATTATGGATTTGGAGTAGACATAGGCGGAACTACTATAAAAATGGGCTTATTCAGAGTAGATGGAACCTTAGTTGAAAAGTGGGAGATACCTACGAATAAAGAAAAACAAGGGAAACATATTTTACCAGATATTGCTATGGAAATAAGGACAAAAATGAAGGATAAAGAAATACATAGAAAAGATGTAGTAGGTGTTGGAATAGGTGTTCCTGGACCAGTTACAGCAGATGGAACAGTTTTAAAATGCGTTAATTTAGGTTGGAATGTTTTTAATGTTGAAGAAACTTTAAGTGAAATGGTTGATCTTCCAGTAAAAGCTGGAAACGATGCCAACATTGCTGCCATGGGAGAAATGTGGCAAGGCGGTGGAAAGGGCTATAAAAGTGTAGTCATGGTAACCCTTGGCACAGGCGTAGGTGGTGGAATAATAGTTGATGGAAAGCTTGTATCAGGAAGTAATGGTGCAGGCGGAGAAATTGGACATATAAAGGTTTCTGGTAGTGAAGAGGAGGCTTGTGGTTGTGGCAAGAAGGGCTGCCTTGAACAATATGCATCAGCTACAGGTATTGTAAAAGAAGCTAAAAGATTACTACAAAGAGATGAAAGACCATCTGAACTTAGATATTATAATGATATAACAGCTAAGGACATATTTGATTTGGCAAAGGATGGGGACGAGTTAGCAACAGAATTAGTTGAAGAGCTTGGAGAAAAATTAGGAAGTGCTTTAGCTACTGTTTCTTGTGTATGTGACCCAGAGGTTTACGTTATAGGTGGTGGAGTATCTAAGGCAGGAATGATACTTTTAAACGTTATACAAAAATACTACGTTGAAAAAGCTTTCCATGCATGTGAAAGAACTAAATTTGAACTAGCTACTTTAGGTAACGATGCAGGAATTTATGGTGGAGTAAGCTTAGTGCTAAATAATTAGAGTTAAGATTACGAACTAAGACTAAACTAAAATTCGTTAGAAAGTGAACCGAGGTGAGTTTTAGCTAAGAGGTAAGAGAGAAGCGGAAGAAAATCCACATTCTACCTATTAGCTATTACAATCTTCGGTTCGCTTTTTATCATTTCAAATTTTAAGACTGCAAAATGTTTGTTCAAGAATAACATGGAGCGCCCAAACCCCAAAGGTGCGTAATATTTTTTTCTATTCCGTCATTTCTTCCCAAAGCCCATAAAGTTCTTTTAATTTATTTTCAAAATCAGCGAGTTCAGCATGAATTTCCTTACTCTTTTCCGAATCGCTATAAATTTCAGGAAGACATAACTGATTTTGGAGTTCTTCAATTTTAGTTTCAGTATCTAAAATTGATTTTTCAATATCTTTGGTTTTTTGAACTAATTCCTTATTAAGCTTTTCCTGCTCTCTTTTCTTCTTCTTTTCAAGTTGCATTTGGGTTTTAGTTTTACCAGCTGCTTCAGCTTCTTCATATTGATATCTTTCAGGGTTTTTCTTTTTTTCAGAATAATAATTGTAATTTCCTAAGTATTCCTTTGCCCCATCTACATTTAGTTCAATAATTTTAGAAACAACTTTGTTTAAAAAATATCTATCATGGGATATTACAAGTACAGTACCATCATATCCTAAAATGGCATCTTCTAATGCTTCGCGGGAAGGAATGTCTAGATGATTTGTAGGTTCATCTAAAAGTAGTAAATTTGATTTAGATAATATAAGTTTCAATAGATTTATTCTACATTTTTCACCACCACTTAAGGTACTGATTTTTTTAAACACATCATCACCAGTGAACAGGAACACAGCTAAAGAATTCCTTATTTCAGTAGTGATTAATTCTGGAAAGTCATCCCAAACTTCATCAATAATGGTTTTTTCATCATTTAAATTAGATTGTTCCTGATCGTAATATCCTATAAACACATTTTTACCAAGAATGCTGATTCCACTATCAGCCTTTAGGTTTCCTAACAAAATATTAAACAAAGTAGTTTTACCACGGCCATTTTCTCCAATAAGAGCAGTTTTGTCCTCTCGCTTTAATTCAAAGCTTAAATTTTCAAATAATAGCTTTTCACCGAAGCTTTTACTTAGATTTTCTACATGGAGAACATCATTTCCGCTTTTTATCATCGTTTCAAATTCTATTCTAGAAGCCTTTCTTTCTTTATCTGGGGCTTTAATTCTATCTATTTTATCTAAAGCCTTTTGTCTGCTTTCAGCAGCTTTAATGCTTTTCTCTCTGTTAAAGGAACGATATTTTTCAATAATATCCTCTTGCCTTTTAATTTCTGACTGCTGAAGGTTATAGGCTTTTAACTCGATTTCGTAATTCTTTTTTCTTAGTTCAAGTGCCAAGGTATAATTTCCAGCATAAGAATTTACATGACCATTAATCATTTCTAGAGTTTTTTCAGTTACTGAATCGAGAAAAAATCTATCATGGGAAATTAAAATAACTGTACCTTTATAATTTTTAAGGTATTCTTCTAGCCATTCAATTGCTTCTAAATCAAGATGATTAGTAGGCTCGTCTAAAAGTAAAATGTCAGGATTTATAAGCAGGAGCTTACAAAGGGCAACTCGTGTTTTTTGCCCACCACTTAAAATATTAATTGGTTTTTCAAAATATTCTTCAGTAAAGCCTAGACCTTTAAGAACTCTATTTATTTCACCTTTGTAAGTGAATCCACCTTTGTTATTGTAAACTTCTGAAATTGTAGTGTAATCTTTAATTATTTTGTTATGATAATCTTCATTTTCAGAATTATAGGGTTCATTCATAAGCCTTTCTAGTTCAAATAATTTTTTTTCCATAGAAAGCATTTCTGGAAATACGGATAGAAGTTCATCGTAAATGTTATTAGTATTTTCTAAAGATAAATGTTGTGACAAGTAGCCAAGTCTTTTCTTTTTATCTATAAAAAGCTCACCACTATCTTGTTCAAGTTGACTTGTTAATATTTTAAATAAGGTTGATTTCCCAGCACCATTTGCACCGATAAGTCCAACTTTTTCACCATCATTTATGTTAAAAGTTACATCATCTAAAATAACATCTATACCATAACTTTTATGTATATTTTTTGTACTTAATACTATCAAAATAATCACCAGCCTTAAAAAGTAAGTATCACTTTCAATTTTACTATTTATTTAAAAAAAATAGTAGATAAAATCAATAAAAAAAGTGTAATAATTGAATTATTTATGTTAAAATATATTGAAGGTACATGTAATGTAAGGGGTGCGGCAAAGTGGATAAGAAAAAAAATATATCTATGGCAGTTATTAAGAGACTTCCTAAATATTATAGATATTTACAAGAACTTAAAAATAATGATGTGGATAGAATATCTTCAAAAGAATTAAGTGAGAAAATAGGTTTTACCGCTTCTCAAATAAGACAGGATTTAAACTGTTTTGGTGATTTTGGTCAGCAAGGTTACGGATATAATGTCAAGGAGCTTTATGACCAAATAAAAAATATACTTGGACTTAAAAAAGAATATAATACTATAATAATTGGAGCAGGTAATATAGGTCAGGCGATAGCTAATTACATAAATTTCCAAAAAATAGGTTTTACTTTGACGTCAATATTCGATATAAATCCAAAACTTTTTGGACTTAAAATTAGGGATATTGAAATTTCTGATATAGATACTTTAGACTCATTTTTAAAAAAACATACTGTAGATATAGCTATTATATGTGTACCAAGTAAAAATGCACAAAGTATTTGTGAAGTAATTGTCAAGAATGGAGTAAAGGGAATTTGGAACTTTGCACCGATTGACTTAAATACACCAGAAAATGTTATTGTTGAAAATGTTCATTTAAGTGAAAGTTTATTGACCTTAAGCTGTTTACTTAATGGAGATATTTAAAAAAGCAATGTAAAATTAAAAAAATATTTTTTTATTCCATGTTTTTCGTTGAAAATTGATTGTTTTCATTATATAATTATCGTGGAAAGTAAAGAAATATTTTTTTGACTTTACTTGTTATAATATTAACAATCAAAGTGTAGGAGGGTAACTCATGGAACTAAAAAATATCATTCTTGAAAAAGAAGGTAAAATTGCTTTAGTTACAATCAATAGACCAGCAGCACTTAATGCTTTAAACACTGAAACTTTAAGTGAAATCGACTTAGTTATTGATGAAATTGAAAAAGATTCTGAAATTTTAGCAGTAGTATTAACTGGTGCTGGAAAGTCTTTTGTAGCAGGAGCAGACATCTCAGAGATGAGCGATAAAAATGTTATAGAAGGAAGAAAATTTGGAATACTAGGTAATAAGGTTTTTAGAAAGTTAGAAAATCTTGAAAAGCCAGTAATTGCAGCATTAAATGGTTTTACTCTAGGTGGTGGAAATGAATTAGCATTAAGCACAGATATTAGAATAGCTTCCACAAAGGCTAAATTTGGTCAACCAGAAGTAACTTTAGGCATTACACCTGGTTTTGGTGGTACTCAAAGATTAGCAAGAGTTATTGGAGTAGGAGCAGCAAAAGAATTAATTTATACTGGAAAAATGATAAATGCAGAAGAAGCTTTTAGATTAGGTTTAGTTGATAAAGTAGTTGAACCTGAAGCGTTATTAGATGAAGCAAAAGCATTAGCAAATACAATAGCAAACAATGCACCTATAGCAGTTAAGCTTTGTAAGGTTGCTATAAATAAAGGCTTACAAACTGATATTGATACAGCTCTTTCTTTTGAATCTGAAGTATTTGGAGCATGTTTCTCTACAGAGGATCAAAAAGAAGGAATGGGAGCATTTTTAAACAAACAATCATTAGTAGGCAAATTCAAGAACAAATAAGGAGGGTAATTTAATGAATTTCAAATTAACTAGAGAACAAGAATTAGTACAAAAAATGGTTAGAGATTTTGCAGTAAATGAAGTTAAGCCAATAGCTGCTGAAATTGACGAAACAGAAAGATTTCCTATGGAAAACGTTAAAAAAATGGCTGAACTTGGAATGATGGGTATCCCATTTTCTACAGAGTTTGGTGGAGCAGGCGGAGACGTGCTTTCATACATAATCGCAGTAGAAGAATTATCTAAAGTTTGTGGTACAACAGGAGTTATACTTTCTGCTCATACATCATTATGTGCTTCAGTAATTAACGAAAATGGTACTAATGAGCAAAGAACAAAATACTTACCAGATCTTTGCAGCGGTAAAAAAATAGGTGCTTTCGGTTTAACTGAACCAGGTGCTGGTACAGATGCTGCTGGACAACAAACTACAGCAGTATTAGAAGGTGACCATTATGTTTTAAATGGTTCTAAAATATTCATAACAAATGGTGGAGTTGCTGAAACTTTCATAATCTTCGCTATGACTGATAAATCAAAAGGAACAAAAGGAATTTCTGCTTTCATCGTAGAAAAAGACTTCCCAGGTTTCAGTGTTGGTAAATTAGAAAATAAATTAGGAATTAGAGCATCTTCTACAACTGAATTAGTTATGGAAAACTGTATAGTTCCAAAAGAAAACTTATTAAGCGTAGAAGGAAAAGGCTTTGGAATAGCAATGAAAACTCTTGATGGAGGAAGAATTGGTATCGCAGCTCAAGCTTTAGGTATAGCTGAAGGAGCTTTTGAAGAAGCTGTTAGCTACATGAAAGAAAGAAAACAATTCGGAAAGCCTCTATCTGCATTCCAAGGATTACAATGGTATATTGCTGAAATGGATGTTAAAATCCAAGCAACTAAATATTTAGTATACCTTGCTGCTACTAAGAAACAAGCTGGAGAACCATATTCAGTAGAAGCTGCAAGAGCTAAACTAATGGCAGCTGATGTAGCTATGGAAGTTACAACTAAAGCAGTTCAAATCTTTGGTGGATATGGATACACTAAAGAATACCCAGTAGAAAGAATGATGAGAGATGCTAAGATAACTGAAATCTATGAAGGAACTTCTGAAGTTCAAAAAATGGTTATCGCTGGAAGCATTTTAAGATAGGAGGATTTTTATAATGAATATAGTAGTTTGTATAAAACAAGTTCCAGATACTACAGCAGTAAAAATAGATCCTAAAACTGGTACATTAATTAGAGATGGTGTTCCATCAATAATGAATCCAGAGGATAAGCACGCATTAGAAGGTGCACTTCAGTTAAAAGAACAAGTTGGTGGAAAAGTTACTGTAGTAAGTATGGGACTTCCAATGGCAAAACAGACTTTAACAGAAGCATTATGCATGGGAGCAGATGAAGCAATTCTTTTAACAGATAGAGCTCTTGGTGGAGCAGATACTTTAGCAACTTCAAAATCAATTGCAGGTGTTATTGCAAAATTAGACTATGATTTAATATTTGCTGGAAGACAAGCGATCGATGGAGATACTGCTCAAGTTGGACCAGAAATAGCTGAACATTTAAACATTCCTCAAGTAACTTACGTAAAAAACGTAAAGGTTGAAGGAGATTCATTAATAGTTGAAAGAGCATTAGAAGATGGACATCAAGTAGTTGAAGTTAAAACTCCATGTCTTTTAACTGCTATTGAAGAGTTAAATACAACAAGATATATGAACGTTGCAAAAATATTCTCAACTTCTGATGATCAAATAAAGATTATGAGTGCAGCAGACATAGATGTTAGTGTGGAAGAACTTGGACTTAAAGGTTCACCTACTAAGGTTAAAAAATCAATGACTAAAGAAGTTAAAGGTGCTGGAGAAATGGTTAGAGAATCACCAAAGAATGCAGCTTACTACGTTGTTGGAAAATTAAAAGAAAAACACTACATCTAAGATAAGAGGAGGGTAATTTATAATGAATATAGCAGATTACAAAGGCGTTTGGGTATTTGCTGAACAAAGAGAAGGCGAATTACAAAAAGTATCGTTAGAACTACTTGGAGAAGGCAGAAGAATTGCTGACGAATTAGGAGTAAAATTAACAGCTTTATTACTTGGAAACAATATAGAAGCACTTGCAACAACACTCGCTGAGCACGGAGCAGATGAAGTTTTAGTTGCTGATGATAAAAATTTAGAGCATTACACAACTGATGCTTACACTAAAGTTATTTGCGATTTAGCAAATGATAGAAAACCTGGTATATTATTTGTAGGAGCTACTTTCATAGGAAGAGATTTAGGTCCTAGAATAGCTGCTAGATTATCAACAGGTTTAACTGCTGACTGTACATCTATCGATGTAGAAGTTGAAAATGGAGCACTTTTAGCTACTAGACCAGCATTTGGTGGTAACTTAATGGCTACAATTGCTTGCCCTGATCACAGACCTCAAATGGCTACTGTAAGACCAGGTGTATTTGCTAAAATAAATACAGATCCTTCAAAATGTACTATTGAAAAGGTTGAAGTTAAATTAGCAGATAGCGATGTAAGAACAAAAGTATTAGAAACAATCAAAGAGAAAAAAGATATCGTTGATATCGCTGAAGCAGACTTTATAGTTGCTGGTGGTAGAGGAGTAGGAAGCAAAGAAAACTTCAAACTTCTTGAAGATTTAGCTGCTGCCCTTGGTGGATCAGTTGGTGGATCAAGAGCTGCTGTTGAAAAAGGCTGGATAGAAGGAGCTTATCAAGTAGGTCAAACTGGTAAAACTGTAAGACCTCAAATATACATAGCTTGTGGTATTTCAGGAGCTATCCAACACGTTGCTGGTATGCAGGATTCAGATTTAATAATAGCTATTAATAAAGATGATTCAGCTCCAATAATGAAAATTGCAGATTATGCAATAGTTGGTGACCTTACTAAAGTAATACCAGAGTTTATAGCTGAAGTTAAAGAAGCTAAAAAATAAGCTTTACCCATAAATTTAAATAAAATAATTTTATTAGGGAGGTTTTTTCATGAAAAAAGTATGTGTACTTGGTGCAGGAACAATGGGAGCAGGAATTGCTCAAGCTTTTGCAGCAAAAGGTTTTGAAGTAGTATTAAGAGATATTAAAGATGAATTTGTAGAAAGAGGTTTACAAGGAATCGATAAAAATCTTTCAAAGTTAGTTGCAAAAGGTAAAATCACAGAAGAAGTTAAAGCTGAAATATTAACAAGACTAACAGGAACAGTTGACCTTAACGAGGCAGCTGATTGCGATTTAGTTGTTGAAGCAGCAGTTGAAATAATGGATATTAAGAAACAAATATTTAAAGATTTAGATGGTATATGTAAGCCAGAAACAATTTTAGCTTCCAATACATCTTCTTTATCAATAACAGAAGTTGCAGCTGCAACTAACAGACCTGATAGAGTTATCGGAATGCACTTCTTTAATCCAGCTCCAGTAATGAAGCTTGTTGAAGTAATTAGAGGTATGGCTACTTCTGATGAAACTTTTGAAGCTATAAAGGCTTTAAGTGTTGAAATTGGAAAAGATCCAGTTGAAGTTGCAGAAGCTCCAGGCTTTGTTGTTAACAGAATATTAATTCCAATGATTAATGAAGCTGTTGGAATTTATGCAGAAGGAATTGCATCTGCTGTTGATATAGATAAAGCTATGATGCTTGGTGCTAATCACCCAATGGGACCTTTAGCTTTAGGAGATCTTATAGGTCTTGATGTATGTCTTGCAATAATGGACGTTTTATACAAAGAAACAGGAGATACAAAATACAGAGCTCATGCATTACTTAGAAAATATGTTAGAGCTGGATGGCTTGGAAGAAAAACTAAAAAAGGTTTCCACGACTATTCAAAATAAAAAATATGCTGCAGCAATTTTGCTGCAGCATATTTTTTTAATGACCTTTAATGTCTAATTCAAAAGCTTTAATTACTTCTTCCACCTTGCCGTAAATAAGAATATTATCGCCTTTTTCTAAAATATAATCCCTTTTAGGAAATCCTATAAATTGGTTTCCTTTATCGATATTTAAAATAATTATGTTATGAGGCTTCAAATTAGAATCCATTAATGCAACTCCATTCAATTTAGAGTTCTCGTGTAAAGTAATGTTGAATACACCGTAACCTTTTGCTCTGTTAATAAGTTTATACATATGGTTAGGGTTTTTTGATTTAAAAAAACGTTTTAAAATAATCTTCTCAATTGAAGAATGGATAAAGGACATAAAATAATGATTTCGTATAAGAAACAATAAAATAACAAAAAAAGATAAAATAATTAATATATTATACCAATTTAAAGAATTTTTGAATATATCAACCAAAAAAGATATTCCAGTAACAAAACCTAAATATCCAAGCACCATAACAATTTGTGCTAGTCGCCTTCTTGTAGGGTGCTGAGTTACAAGTTCAGCTTCCTTTGTAGTAAAGCCAGAGCCAGTTATTAGTGAAATGACTTGAAATCGTGCTTTATCTTCAGAAAGCCCTGTTAATTTAAAAAGAATTGTAATAATTTCAATTATAAATAAAAACACAATAATAGAAATTAGAAAATAAAATATTACCACTAAATCACCTACTTCGACATTATTGAATTACAATCTCTTATATATAATTATAACAATAAATTTGTAAAAAATTAATATTTCAAATCAAATTATGTTTTGATAATAAATTATAATAATGATTATTACTTGACTTAAAATCTAACATAGTTTTATAATTTTAGAGAAACATAATAAAAAAGAGGTGTAAAGTTATGGATTTTGAAAAATTAGAGAGCTTTGATAAAGGTGTTAAAATAATAAATGTTAAAAACTTTGAATTATATGATGTATTTGAGTGTGGACAGTGTTTTAGATGGGAAAAAAGCGAAAGTGGAAGCTATATAGGTGTAGCTTTTGGAAAGGTAATTGAAGTAAATAAAATAGATAACGATCTTTTTATTTATAACACTAATGAAGAACAATTTAATAACCTTTGGCTAGATTATTTTGATTTAAACCGAAACTATGATGAAATAAAGAATAGCTTAAGTAGTGACCCTATTTTAAAAGAAGCAATTGACTTTGGAGCAGGGATAAGACTATTAAAGCAAGAGCCTTTTGAAATGCTTATTTCTTTCATAATTTCATCTAATAATAGAATACCTATGATTAGGAGAGCTATCAATAAGATAAGCGAAAAATATGGTAAAGAAATTAAATATAAAGAAAAGGTTTATTATGGTTTTCCTAGTGTCACAGAGTTAAGCAAGGCTACTATAGAGGAGCTAGAAAGCTGTAGCGTAGGCTTTAGAGCAAAGTATATTAAAAATACATGTGAAGCTGTTAATAATGAAAAAGGGCTTTTAAATAACATAAAAAGCTGTGATGATGATAATTGTCATGAAAAGCTTTTAGATTTTATGGGAGTGGGTCCTAAGGTTGCAGATTGCATAATGCTCTTTTCCATGGCAAAATACTCTGCTTTTCCAGTAGATGTATGGGTAAAAAGGGCTATGATGCATTTTTATGTAGCACCAGATGTATCTTTAAAAAAGATTAGAGATTTTGGCAGAAATAAATTTGGAAGTCTCTCAGGTTTTGCTCAGCAGTACTTGTTCTTTTATGCCAGAGAAAATGATATTAAGATTTAAAATAGTATACAAAGCTACAGAGCATTGAAATTTTTTTTCAATTGTCTATAAGTAATTAATAGTAGGACACCAAATAAAACTATTAAAATTAATATAAGAATAAAACAGTGAAAAAAGAACTGCTCAGGAAGCATTAATATAACGGGGTCTTGATAAGGATCAAAGAGCCAATAATTATTGTGAAATATCATTTCATGCATCCTGTTAAAAAAACTGTCGAAATTTAAAAAATAAAAAGGCGTAAGTAAAAATGGAAAAATAACTAGCAAAATTCCGGAATATTTTAGAAAATTTAACTTTTTATGTTTAAAGAAAATAAAAGTTGATATAATAATAATTAAGATAGCTACATACAAAAAGTTTGTTAAGGTGTTAATTAAATAGTATACATCAAAAAAATGAATTGTTCCATGGGCTGAAGATGGCAAAGTGGGAAGAGAAAAATTTGTTGGGTGTATGCTGTTTAAAAAATTAATCAGATAGTCATAATTTTTTTTAATGTCAGTAACGGTCATGTTAGCATCTTTAGGTATATTTAAATAGTTTATATCATAATAGAATAAGGGCCTAAAATTAATTGCTAGTTTAATACATAAAATTATAGTAGAAAAAAACATTAAGATAGAAATAAAAATATCAGCTAGTAAAGACTTAATATTTAGCATAATAACCTCCAATTAATAAAATATACCTTTATATTATAACATTAAATATCGGTTAATAAATATATTTTTATCAATTATCATCTTATGATATTAATACCATAAGATGATAATTAAAGTAATTTAGAGTAAATAGATGAAAAGTGTATTTATTTTAAGCATATAGCCATAAAACAAAGAAAATGGCAAAATTGATTAAAACATAGAATTTGCCATTAATAACTCAATTATTTATTATAATAATTGTATTAGCACTCAAGTATAGTGAGTGCTAACAAGAAAATATAAATTTCTTTAATAGTTTAGGGAGGGTTTATAGATGAAAATTAGACCACTAGGAGACAGAGTAGTTATTAAAAGAGTTGAAGCACCAGAAACAACAAAAAGCGGAATCGTTTTAACAGGTGCTGCTAAAGAAAAACCTCAATTAGCAGTAGTAGTTGCTGTTGGACCTGGAGGTTATGTAGATGGAAAAGAAATAAAGATGGAATTAAAAGTAAATGACAAAGTTTTCTTTTCAAAGTACAGCGGAAGTGAAGTTAAACTAGATGACGAAGAATATTTGATTTTAAAACAAGATGATATTTTAGGAATAGTTGAAGAATAAGATTATACTGATTATGGAGGGATTTTAAAATGGCTAAAAGCATATTGTTAGGTGAAGAAGGAAGAAGAGCTATGCAAAAAGGCGTAGACAAACTTGCTGATACTGTAAAAGTTACACTTGGACCTAAGGGTAGAAATGTAGTATTAGATAAAAAATTTGGTGCACCATTAATTACAAACGATGGCGTTAGCATAGCAAGAGAAATAGAATTAGAAGATCCATATGAAAATATGGGAGCACAATTAGTAAAGGAAGTTGCAACAAAAACTAACGATGTTGCTGGAGATGGAACAACAACAGCTACATTATTAGCACAAGCAATAATAAGAGAAGGACTTAAAAACGTTACTGCTGGAGCAAATCCAATGCTAATAAGAACTGGAATAAAAAAAGCAGTAGATGTAACTGTTAAAGGTCTAAAAGAATTATCTAAGCCTATAGATGGTAAAGAGGATATTGCAAGAGTTGCTGCTATTTCTGCAAGTGATGAAGAAATAGGTAAATTAATTGCAGATGCAATGGATAAAGTAGGCAATGAGGGAGTTATTACTGTAGAAGAATCAAAATCTATGGGAACAGAACTTGACGTTGTTGAAGGAATGCAGTTTGATAGAGGATATTTAAGTGCATACATGGTTACAGATACAGAAAAAATGGAAGCATCTTTAGATGATCCTTATATACTAATAACAGATAAGAAAATAACAAACATACAAGATTTACTTCCAATACTTGAACAAATCGTTCAACAAGGAAAGAAATTACTTATAATCGCAGATGACATCGAAGGAGAAGCACTTGCTACACTTGTTTTAAACAAAGTTAGAGGAACATTTACTTGTGTAGGCGTTAAAGCACCAGGCTTTGGTGATAGAAGAAAAGATATGCTAAGAGATTTAGCAATTTTAACTGGTGGAGAAGTTATCTCTGAAGAAATCGGAAAAGAATTAAAGGATACTACTTTAGAATCACTTGGTAGAGCAGAAAGCGTAAAAATATCTAAAGAAAATACTGTAATAGTAAATGGTAAAGGTGAAAAGAGTGAAATCGAAGCAAGAGTTGCTCAAATAAGAACTCAAATTGCCGACACTACTTCAGATTTTGATAGAGAAAAATTACAAGAAAGATTAGCAAAACTTGCTGGCGGAGTAGCTGTAATAAAAGTTGGAGCTGCTACTGAGACAGAACTTAAAGAAAGAAAATTAAGAATAGAAGATGCTCTTGCTGCTACAAAAGCTGCTGTAGAAGAAGGTATAGTTTCTGGTGGTGGTACAGCATACTTAAATGTTTTACCAGAAGTTAAAGCTTTAACAGATGAAGAAGCTGATATACAAGTTGGTATAAATATTATTGCTAGAGCACTAGAAGAACCAGTTAGACAAATTGCTGCAAATGCAGGTCTTGAAGGTTCAGTAATAATTGAAAAAGTTGTAAATAGTGAAAAAGGTATCGGTTTTGATGCTTTACACGAAAAATATGTTGATATGATAAAAACAGGTATTGTAGACCCAACAAAGGTTACAAGATCTGCATTACAAAACGCTGCATCAGTTGCATCTACTTTCTTAACAACAGAAGGTGTTGTAGCAGATATTCCTGAAAAAAATCCAGCTCCAATGCCAGGACCTGGAATGGGAATGGACGGAATGTACTAAAAAGTATTATAACTATAAAATCACCTCTATATTTAGAGGTGATTTTTATTCTATTAATTCTAATATATGACTGCTTTTATGAATTTGTTTAGCCCTTTTCTTTATTTGGGTTATTTTTTTTGATATTTCTTCAGCGTTAAGAAAATTTGAAAAATCACCAAAAAGTCCAGCTATAGAAACTGAGGTAAGAGGAAAAGTATCCTTATTTCCATTTCTATCATTTCCGATTATATATCCATTAGCCCTATCGTTTTCATTGAAAAAATTCATTACATTATTATCAAATTTATTTATTATATCATCGCATAAACTAATGCAGGCTTTCATAGAGCCTTCTAAAACAGCAACAAAATCATCTCCACCAATATGACCTATAAAATTATTATGCGGAAAAAAGTTTTTCACACTTTCTTGAATTAGATTTGCAGTGAATATCAATATTTTATCTCCATTTTCAAAACCATAAGTATCATTATAAACTTTAAAATTATCCAAATCAAAATATAATACGCAAAAATCTCTTCCGTAAGATAACAGTCCTTGTAGCACACCTTCAATAATCGTATTTCCAGGAAGGCCAGAAAGAGGATTTAACTGTTTTGCATAATTTTTCTCAAGAAAGGTTGTAAATTGAAGTAAGGTTTTAATTGATACTATTCCAAAGTATTTTTCATCCTTCTTCACAATAACGTAATCATAAAGCTTATTATCTGCTCTACCCATTGCTCTTCCAGAAACTTCACTTACAGGGGTATAGTAATCAACAATAAGAGGATTTTCATCCATTATAAGTGATACATTTCTTTTAGTAAATACTGCATAGCCGTATTGTGTAGCAAGCATAGAATTTAAAGTATGCTGCATCACCAGGCCCACAGGCTTATCAAAATTGTCTATAATACAAACACCATTTGTAGATGAATTAGTGAAGTACTGTTTTAAATCGTAGCATGTATTTTCACGATAAAAAGCTTTTTCCTCGGTAACAATAGCCCCAATATAGTTTTCATTAATATCAAATTTTTTATTTATGGGATTGTTTTCAGAAATGATTTTAATTATCTTATCATTTACATTTATAACTTTTTCCGAAGGTAATTGTATAAAGTACCCCTGACCACCATATACACCAAGCTTAGTTAGTGTTCTAAGCTGCATTTCAGTTTCTATTCCTTCAGCAATAAGTTTTATATTTGATGTCTTACAAAAGTGCACTAAAGATTCAATGAGAGCCTGCTTTATTGAACTCTTATGAACATTTTCGGTTAAGGAAACATCAATTTTTAAATATTGAGGCTTTATTTCAGTTAAAGTTCTTAAGTCATTATGACCGTTTCCCAAATCGTCTAGAGCTATTTTTATGCCATTATTAATGAATAAATCTAAGTTTTTACAAAAAACTTTATAATTATGTATAGAAGCTCTTTCAGATATTTCGATAACTATTCTTTTTAAAAGGTTGTGACTTTTGTCATCAAAAACTTTAATAAAAGACTTTCTGAATTTTTCATCTTGAAGAGCATTTGTATCTACATTAATGAATAGCAATTTATCCGTAATATGCTGTTTACTAAAATTCTCGAAAGTTTTAATTTTACATAATAGTTCTAATTCACTTGTAAAGTCTAGCTTTTGAGCAGTAGAAAAAAGCTCCTCAGGATAATAGAGAGGGGATTCCTTAGGACCACGAGTAAGGGCTTCATATCCGATAATATCTCCATTAGAAAGGGATATTATCGGTTGAAATAGTGTATTAACACTTCCTTTTTTTAATATTCTCTTTAATTCATCAATATATTTCATACTGCACCTCAAAACGAAATTTCATTTAATTTAATTATATAACAAATATATCAAATTTCATTTAAATTTGTGTTAAATATAGAGCTATTAATTGTATTGACAAAATATATTTCTTTTTATAGAATTAAAGTTATATGTAA
>JAJXWJ010000047.1 GCA_021781655.1 Bacillota bacterium
ATTATTTCTTTAATTTCACCTTTAATATTTTGTCTTATTTTAAAATCTTTTATATCTTTAAATTCATTAGATGCTTGAAAGCTCAATTCATTTATTGTAGCTTTCACTTTTTTTGCTAATTCACCATCTTGTACAATTTCAAATCTAGTTTTTCTAGTTACTATTTCATGTTCTTCGTCATCATGAATAACATAATATTGTTCTGCCTCTTCCACTACGTTGTATTCTTTATTTAGTGTTAAATTTGTACATAATTCATTATCGATGCATTTTACTCTCATATTTATTACCCCCAAGATTTAAATTTCAATTGTATTATATATTATACAAGTTTTCATATCAACAATTACTACTACTTTAAACAAAACTTTGTAAACTGTTACAAAATTAACGATTTTATTTTGTAACATATGCAAATGTTTTATAGTTTTAGAAAACTAAATTTCTTAGTCTTCACTTAAGAAAAAAGTCGTGGAACAATATTACAATTATCCCACGACAGTTAGATTTTATTTAATTAATATATTGGAAATTTACTGCAAAGTTTTTTAACCTTTTCCTTAATTTCTGTCAAATCTTCATCTCTATTATCTATTGTAAAGTTAATATAGGATGCTATTTCCTTCATTTCAGCTTCCTTAAAACCTCTTGAAGTAACTGCTGCTGTTCCTATTCTAATTCCGCTAGTAACAAAAGGGCTTCTAGTTTCGAAAGGAATAGTATTTTTATTTGCAGTTATCCCTACACTATCAAGCAACTGTTCAGCTTCTTTACCTGTAATATTTTTGTTATTTAAATCTAAAAGCATAAGATGATTATCTGTACCTCCAGAAACTAATCTAAAGCCGTACTTAGTTAATTCTTCTGCAAGTACTGCTGCATTTTTAACCACTTGTTTTGCATAATCTTTAAAATCATCCTTAAGGGCTTCACCAAAACATACTGCTTTACCAGCAATAACATGCATTAAAGGACCTCCTTGTACTCCAGGAAAAAGTGCTTTGTCTATATCTTTAGCAAATTTTTCTTTACAAATTATAGCTCCACCTCTTGGTCCTCTAAGGGTTTTATGAGTTGTTGTTGTAACAAAATCTGCATATGGAACTGGAGATGGATGTACTCCTCCAGCAATAAGTCCTGCAATATGAGCCATATCAACCATTAGATATGATCCCACCTCTTCGCTTATTTCAGATAATTTTTTGAAATCAATTATTCTTGGGTACGCACTTGCCCCAGCAACTATTAGTTTTGGTTTTTTTTCTATAGCTAATCTTCTTAACTCTTCATAATCTATTGTTTCTGTATCTTTGTTTACACCATAACTTACAAAGTTATAAAGCTTACCAGAAAAGTTAACTGGACTTCCATGTGTTAAATGTCCGCCGTGGCTTAAATCCATTCCAAGCACTGTGTCACCAGGCTGAAGCACCGCTAAATAAACCGTCATATTGGCTTGTGCACCTGAATGCGGCTGAACGTTTGCATGATCTCCACCAAAAATCTTTAATAATCTATCTCTTGCCAAGTCTTCTACTTTATCAACAACATGGCAACCGCCATAATATCTTTTAGAAGGATATCCTTCAGCATATTTGTTTGTTAAAAAAGAACCCATAGCTTCCATAACTGCTTTACTGGTGAAGTTTTCTGATGCTATAAGTTCTATATTGTTTTCTTGTCTTTCATGCTCCTCTTTTATAATTTCATAAACTGCTTCGTCAGTGATTTTTATACTATCAAAATTCATGCTTTACACTCCCTCACTTTATAACTCTTTTGTTCCTTTATTTTTAAATTATATACTTTATAAAATGAAAAAACAATAAAAATTGTGCTATAATGTTACTTGCATATAATAATAAAATATTTTGGGTGAGGGTTATGGATAGTAATGAAATTTTAAATATAGCTGCAGAAGCTGGAAAAATTATGTTAGAAAGTGGTGGCGAGACTTATAGGGTTGAAGAAACAATGACGAGAATTTCTTTAGCTCTTGGAATAATAGAAGCTGAGAGTTATGCAACCCCTACAATTCTTATGCTAAGTTTAAAGGATGAAAACGGTAACTTTATATCAACTATGAAAAGAATCCCTAGAAGAACCTTAAATTTAGATAAAATAACTAAAATCAACAATTTATCTCGAAATATTGAAAAAAAACACCTCAATATTTGCGATGTAGTAAAAGAATTAAAAACAATAAATAGTAAAACAAGTTATTCAAATTCAGTCGGCATATTATGGTCTGCAATTGTTGCTGCAACTTTTATACCTCTTTTTGGAGGCGGAAATATTTTTGATTTTGTAATTGCATTTTTTATTGGTGGCTTAATTAAACTATCAACTATTTTTCTATCAAATTTTAAAGTTGGTGATTTTTTTATAAACATAGTTGGGGGAGCAGAAGCGGCACTGATTGCTATAACTTTTCATAGGATATTTCCTTATGTCCATTATGACAAAATTATAATTAGCAGCATAATGCTTTTAGTTCCTGGAATTGCTATAACAAATGCTATTAGAGATGCTATTAATGGTGATCTTTTATCTGCAATCTCTCGTGCTACAGAAGCTTTATTCATTGCTATAGCAATTGCAGTAGGAACAGGTATTATTTTTAAAATATGTATTGTTTATTTTGGAGGTATTTAATAATGCTTTTTAATGCTTTTTACTGTATTATAGTTTCCTATGGATTTGCTTTTCTTTTCAATATGAGAGGCAAAAACACTCTTATAGCTGCTTTTGGTGGGGGATTGGCTTGGTATATTTATTTATTGTGTCTTCACTATAAATATTCTATTACTATTTCGTTGTTTTTTGGAGCACTTACTGTTGGAATTTATGCAGAACTTATGGCAAGAAAATTCAAATGTCCTGTTACTACTTATACGATATGCGGTATAATACCACTAGTTCCTGGTAACGGAATGTATTACACTATGTACTACACTATAAGTGGAAAAATTAATGAAGCTACCCTAACAGGTATTCAAACTTTAATCTCTGCTGGTTCAATAGCTATTGCAATAGTATTTGTGTCATCTATTACTAAGCTAGTAACTTTAAAAAGAAGAACTATTTAACTTTTCCATTTTACATAATAGCATATCTTTGTACATAAAAATAAAACCTACCAAGCCGTCTCATGAATTTAGAAGTAACCCGCTCTCGCAGGTGGGTGTCTCCTTCTAACTTCAAGTTCCTAAGCTAAGCAAAGGTATCATTCCGTTAGAAGAGTAAAACTCCCTTAATAAAAGTGTTGGGTCAACATAAATCCAATCCTCGAACTTGGTAGGAATATTTGTTTTTATGATTTTATTATACTACTATCGATTAAATATTTAAAGAGTAAATTGTTAGAAAATTATAAATTTTCTTTTTTAATAATTATTCCAAGCTCCTCTATCTGTTTTTCATCAACTACGTTTGGAGCCTCAGACATTACGCAAGCAGCATTTTGATTTTTAGGGAAAGCTATAACATCTTTTATATTTTCAGTTCCTGTTAAAAACATTATAAGCCTATCAAAACCATATGCTAACCCTCCATGTGGAGGTGGTCCATATTTAAAGGCTTCAAGTAAAAATCCAAACCTTTCCCATGCATCTTCCATTGTAAAGCCTATTACACCAAACATTTTTTCTTGAAGAGAAGTATCGTGGATTCTTATGCTTCCACCTCCAAGTTCTTCTCCATTTAAAACAATATCATAAGCCTTAGCACGTACTCTTCCAGGGTCGCTTTCTAAAAATTCAATATCCTCATCCATTGGCATTGTAAAAGGATGGTGTTCTGCTTGAAATCTATTTTCTTCTTCATTAAACGACAATAGTGGAAATTCTGTTATCCAAACAAATCTAAACTGTTTATTATCCTTTAAAATATCAAGTTCCTTAGCCATATGAAGTCTCAACTCACCAAGTGCTTTTAAAACAATGCTATTTTTATCTGCAACTATTAGTATTAAATCACCTTTATTACCATTTACTTTAGCAATAACAGCATTCATTTCTTCTTCCGATAAGAACTTAGCAATCGGTGATTTTATTTCTTCTTCTTTTATTGAAATCCAAGCAAGTCCTTTTGCTTTAAAAGTTTTTACAAATTCACCTAATTTGTCAATTTGCTTTCTTCCCATTTCCGCACCGCCAGAAACCTTTATGGCACGGACACTTCCTCCCATTAGAAGTGCATCCTTGAACACCTTGAATTCAGAATTTTTAACTGCCTCTGAAAGATCTTCTATTTCCATTCCAAATCTTAAATCTGGTTTGTCGCTTCCATACTTATCCATAGCTACTTTATATGGCATTCTTTCAAAAGGAATTTTAACTTCTACATCTAATATATCCTTAAATATTCTTTGAATTAGCTCTTCATTTAAACTTATGACATCATCTTCTTCAACAAAGGAAAGCTCCATATCTACTTGTGTAAATTCTGGCTGTCTATTTGCCCTTAAATCTTCATCTCTAAAACATTTTGCTATTTGAAAATACTTGTCAAACCCAGACACCATCAAAAGTTGCTTGAACAGCTGTGGAGATTGTGGAAGTGCATAAAACTTTCCATTATAATTTCTGCTTGGAACTAAATAATCTCTTGCACCTTCTGGAGTACTCTTAGTTAAAATTGGTGTTTCAACCTCTAAAAACCCTTTTTCATCTAAAAAATCTCTCATTACTTTAGCTGCTTTGTGTCTAATTTTAAAAATATTTTGCATATCACTTCTTCTTAAATCAAGATATCTGTGCTTAAGCCTTACATTTTCTGAAGCATCTAGATTATCTTTAATGTATATTGGAGGAGTTTCACTCTCAGAAAGAATTTTTATGCTCTCTCCTTTAAGTTCTACCATTCCAGTTGCCATATTTTTATTTGCAGCTTCTCTTTTTACTACTTCACCAGTTACAGCTAAGCAGTATTCAGACTTAACTAAATCAGCTTTTTCAAAAGCTTCTTTGTTTATTGCTTCACCAAACACAACCTGAAGAATTCCATCTCTATCCCTTAAATCTACAAAAACTAAACCACCCAAATTTCTTTTTCTTTGAACCCAACCCATAACAGTAACATTTTTTCCTACACTGTCTTCACGAACTTCTCCACACATTATAGTTCTTTTGAGACCTTTTAAAGTTTCTCCCATTGTTTTCCTCCTAAAACTTTAGACAAGCTTTTCAAAAATTTCTTTTAAGTTATCTAAATTTATTTCAAATTGCTCTCCATCAGACATTCTCTTTAACTTTGCAGTTTTAGTTTGAATTTCAGTTTCACCTAAAACTATAGTATAAGAAGCTTCAATTTTATTTGAATATTTCATTTGTGCTTTTACATTTCTTTTCATATGATTTATTTCACATTTTAAGCCTTTTTTTCTAAGCTCATTTACAAGCTTTAACGACTGTATTTTACTAGTTTCATCCATTGAAGCAACAAATAAATCTATCGGATTTTCCCTTGGAAGCTCTATTCCTTCTTCTTCTAAGGTCATAATTAGCCTTTCGATTCCTATTGCAAAACCAAATGCAGGAAGGCTAGGTCCACCAATTTCTTCAATTAATCCATCATACCTGCCGCCGCCACAAACAGTTATGTCCTTTTGAATTATTTCAAAAACTGTTTTTGTATAATAATCAAGTCCTCTTACAATTAAAGGGTCAATCTTGTAATCTATATCCATAGCCGTCAAATAACTTTTAAGTTTATCAAAATGTTCTTCACATTCATCACATAAATAATCTAAAATGCTTGGTGCACCTTTAACTATTTCCTTGCAGTTCTTGTTTTTGCAGTCTAAAATCCTCATTGGATTTTTTTCGAATCTTACTTTGCAAGTTTCACAAAGATTATCGTAATTTGCCTTCAAATACTTTTGAAGTGCTTCATTGAAAACTTTTCTGCAGCTAGGACACCCTATGCTATTTATGTTAAGTTCTAATCCTTTTATTCCTAGATCACTAAAAGCTCTCATAGAAAGACTTATCATCTCTGCATCTATAGACGCTTCTTCTGCTCCAAATACCTCTACTCCAAATTGATGAAATTGCCTAAGCCTTCCTTTTTGCATTTTTTCATACCTAAATGCAGGAATTATATAAAATAGCTTAGTTGGCTGAGCATCGTTGTAAAGAGTATTTTCTATAAATGCTCTTACTGTCGGTGCTGTTCCTTCTGGTTTTAAGGTGATGCTTCTATCACCTTTATCAAAAAAGGTATACATTTCTTTTTGTACTACATCGGTAGTCTCACCTACTCCTCTTGTAAAAAGTTCTGTATTTTCAAACATTGGAGTTCTTATTTCACTGCAGCCATATTCTTTTGCTAAGTTTCTGAAGTTATTTTCTAGAAAATGCCATTTATGAGAATCTTTTGGCAATAAATCTTTGGTACCTTTAGGTGCTTGTATCGACATTTACCCTTACCCCCTTATTTATAAATTATCTAAAAACTTTATTTTACTTTCAACTTTTTCATCTATTCTTTTTATATATTCTCTAACATCTTTGATATTTGGAAAACGTTCTACTCTATTTTCATTTAAAAATATAGCTTTTGAAACCGCATTAGCTCCAATGGCTATTATAGTTTGTCTTTCTTCAATCATTTGAATATTGTAAATACCTTCTTTATTACTCTTAGAATAACCTACGTTTTCCATATTTCCTACCATGTTTTTTTGCCTATACATATAATATGGCTCTAATTTAAGCTCTCTTGCTAACTTTTCAGTAGCTTCATACATTTTATTTAGTTCTTCATGTGGTGCTATCTTCATAGCTATATTATTAATAACATTATGATGAAGCTTTGAACCTCTTTTTAAAGACATTCCATGAACAGTAAGGCTATCTGGCTCTAGCTTTAAAATTTCATTGCAAGTATACTCTATTTGTTTTAGTCCTTCGCTTGGAAGTCCAACTATTATATCAACATTTATATTATTAAAGCCCATTTCTCTTGCCAGTTTAAATTTTTCTTTAACTTCAAAAGAATCGTGTCCGCGTCCAATAAGCTTTAAGGTTTCATCATTCATAGTTTGAGGGTTAATGCTTATTCTATGGACACCATATTTTTTCATAACGGAAAGCTTTTCTTTTGAAATACTGTCTGGTCTCCCACACTCAACAGTAAATTCCTTTATATTATTTCCAAAAACAAAGCTTTTAAATACATTTTCCATAACTTTTTCAAATTGCTCATTTGTTATGGATGTAGGAGTACCCCCTCCAAAATAAACACACTCTATTTTAAAGCCTTTTTCTTTTATATATTTAGATAATATGTCCATTTCGTAACACATTGCTTGCAAATATTGTTCTATAACATCTTTGCAATTGTTAATTGTATCTGAAATAAAACTGCAATATAAGCATCTTGTAGGGCAAAAAGGCATGCCTATATAAACGCTTATAGTATTTTGATCTCTATTTACTATTTTTTCTTCCTTTTTCGCAACATCTATGCAAAGCTTTGCCTTATCTTCTCTAGTTAAGCTGTGATAATTAAAATATTTAACGATTTCCTCGCTGTCATAGCCTTCCTTTAAAAGCTTTAAAGCAATCTTAGAAGGCCTTATGCCTACTAAGGTTCCCCAAGGAATATCTTTAGCTATGTCTTTACTTAAATAAGAGAAAATTGCTCGTTTAATATTTTCTTTATTAGTTAAGCCGCTATCAAATGGAAACTTTTCTTTTTTATTATTTCTTATAATTTCTAAATTGTCATCGCAAACTAAAATTTCATAATTTTCTTCCTCTTCTGCAAAACTTATATTTTCAAAGAAAAGGTGAAAAACATTATAAACTTCATATGCATATTTATCATCATTTAATTTTATTTTTATCATATTTTCTCCAAAATCTATACAAAGGGGTTATTTTCCTTTTCGAAACCAATGCTAGTTTTAGGTCCATGTCCTGGAAAGGCTAAAGTATCCTCTGAAAGAGTAAAAAGCTTTGATTTTATACTAGTCTGAAGCATATCAAAATTCCCATAAGCAAAATCTGTTCTACCTACAGAGCCATAAAACAATGTATCTCCTGTAAATAGTTTGCCATCAATTAAATAGCACATTCCGCCAGGTGTATGACCTGGAGTTTCAATACATTTTATTTTAATGTTACCAAAGGATAGTTCTTCACCATCCTTTATAAAAGCATCGCCATTTTCAGCCATATTTCCAAAAATAGACTCACCTAGCCTTATTATTTCATAATCTTTTTTATTTATATATACCGGACATTTAAATTCATTACGAATTTCTTTAACACCGCCAGTATGGTCTGCATGGCCATGAGTTAATAATACAAAGTTAACCTTAACACCTAAGCTTTTAATTTTATTTATAATAACCTCTGCATCACCACCTGGATCTATAATTGCGCAATCCTTTGTATCATTATCAACTAGTACATAACAATTTGCATCATAAATTCCTGCTGGAATGATTTTAATTTCCATATTAGCCTCCAAAATTAATTTTTAGTCCTATACACTTCAATTATACCTTTTAATTTTCTAAAATTCTTCATTAAAATATTTAAATGACTTACATCAACAATCTTCATCTTAATTGTAACATAAGCTATATCATCTTTAGCTGATTTTGCACTTATCGTTTGAAGACTTGTATTTGTATTATTTATTATTTCCATAATATCTGTTAATAGATTTTGCCTGTTTTCCGACTTAATCTGAATTTCAGCAATGTAACCTTGATTTTTTCCTGTCCCCCAAGAAACCTCTACTAGTCTTTCTCCTTCTTCTAAAGACAGATTAGTTAAATTTTCACAATCCTTTCTATGAACAGAAATTCCTCTTCCTTTTGTAATAAATCCTATTATATCATCGCCTGGTACAGGATTACAGCACTTAGCAAATCTAACAAATATATCACTTTCACCTTTTACTGTAACACCAGGATTTGAAGTCTTTTTTAATTTTTCTTTTTTGGCATCTTTATCAATTTGAGTTTTAATTTCATTTAAAATCGCTTCATTATCTTCAACTTGACCTTTATTTTTTTCAATGCCTTCCTTAAGTTTTCCAACTATTATAGATGCAACTGCAGAGCCAACGCCTACAGCAACATACAAATCTTCAATTGAATTCATATTGTATTTCTTTAGTAATTTATCAAAGGAATCGCCTTTAGCAATTTCTTTAAAATTGTACCCAGATTTTTTAGTTTCTTTTTCTAAAAGATCTTTTCCTTTTACAATATTTTCTTCTCTTTTAACCTTTTTAAACCATGCTCTGATTTTACTTTTAGCTTGATTGCTTTTTACCGTACCAAGCCACTCAATATTTGGACCTTTAATAGCAGCAGAAATAATAATTTCTACAATTTCACCAGTATTAAGCTTATAGTCTAAAGGAACAATTTTACCATTAACCTTTGCTCCAATGCACCTATTTCCAACATCGGTGTGTATTTTATAAGCAAAATCTACTGGAGTTGAACCAGATGGAATATTAATTACTGTTCCTTTTGGTGTGAATACAAAAACTTCATCTGTAAATAAATCTATTTTGAAGTTTTCCATAAATTCTTCTGGATTAGTAGTTTCTTTTTGCCAATCGATCATTTCTCTAACCCAGGATAATTTATTATCCATATTAGATTTATTATCTGATAAATTATTATTGGTATCTGCAATGCCTTCTTTATATTTCCAATGTGCAGCAATTCCGTATTCTGCTGTTCTATGCATATCGTGTGTTCTAATCTGAATTTCAAAAGGTTTTCCTTGTTTACCTATTACTGTAGAATGAAGGGACTGATACATATTAGGCTTTGGCATAGCAATATAATCTTTAAATCGTCCAGGTATAGGTTTATACATAGTATGAACTATGCCAAGAACTGCATAGCATTCTCTAATGTCATTTACTAAAATCCTTATAGCAGTTAAATCAAAAATTTGGTCTAAGCTTTTATTTTTATTTACCATTTTTCTGTATATACTATAAAAATGTTTTGGTCTTCCATCTATATCTGCAATTATTCCAGCTGCAATCAAATTTTCGTTTAATTCACTGATAATAGTATTAATATGGTTTTCTCTTTCAACTCTTTTTTCTGCAATAGAATTAACTAGTTCATAATATTCTTCAGGATGCATATATCTTAAAGACAAATCTTCTAATTCCCACTTAATTTTTGATATACCAAGCCTATGTGCAAGAGGTGCAAAAATATCTAAAGTTTCTTTAGCCTTTTCTTTTTGCTTATGAGAAGGCATATATTTTAATGTTCTCATATTATGAAGTCTATCTGCTAATTTTATTAATATTACCCTTATATCCTTTGCCATAGCAAGAAGCATCTTTCTAAGATTATCTGCCTGCTGTTCTTCTTTTGTCTTATAATTTATTTTGCCCAGCTTCGTTACTCCATCTACAAGCTCTGCAACTTCCTTGTTAAATATATTTGAAATATCTTCAAAAGTATAATCAGTATCTTCAATTACATCATGAAGCAGTCCTGCAGTTATTGTATTTGTGTCCATACCAAGTTCAGCAAGTATAGATGCTACTTCTAAGGGATGAATTATATAAGGCTCTCCAGATTCTCTTTTTTGATCCTTGTGTGCTTCAAAGGCTAAATCATAAGCTTTTTTTATAAATTCTTTATCTACATTTGAGCAATATTTATCTATCTTCTCCAATAAATCGCTTAGCATCTCTAATTATCTCTCCCTAAAATCAAAGGCTGGTTTATCAACCAGCCGCATTATTTTTAATAACATTATATATTATTTTGTCTATTTTTGCAATTTATAATTAGGTTGCCTATTCATATTAAAAGCAATTTTTTGCTGTACTTTCTATACATCATATGTTACTAATGAATTTATGTTATAGCCTTCTAATTTATCTCTTCCTTTAAGTTCTGTAAGTTCAATTACAAAATTTAAAGATACTACTTCGCCTCCAGCTTGCTCAACTAATTTTGCTACTGAGGAAATAGTACCACCTGTTGCTAACAAGTCATCTATTATAGCAACTTTTTGTCCTTTTTTTATTGCATCTTTATGTATCTCTAAAGTATCCGTACCATATTCTAAAGCATAATCTATTCCAATAGTTTCTCCTGGAAGCTTTCCTTTCTTTCTTACTGGTGCAAAGCCTGCATCGAGTTTATATGCTATTGGAGTTCCAAAAATAAATCCTCTTGCTTCAGGTCCTACAACTATATCGATATCCTTATCCTTCAACAAGTCATAAAAGCAGTCAATAGTATACTTTAAACCTTCTTTATCGCCAATAAGAGTTGTTATATCTTTAAAACTTATCCCTTCCTTTGGGAAATTTTCTATAACTCTTATTTTACTTCTTAAATCCATATACTTGGTTCCACCCTTCTTTAATTTATATTTGAAAGTGTAAGTTCTTTCATTAAATATTTAGATATTTGTTCAGCTTTATAGCTGTCCACAGTAGTGAATAGCTCCACTATTATTCTAGCATTATTAGTTTTATTTCTCAAATTATTAGATGGGTTAATTTGATTTACCAAATTAGAAATTTGATCCAATGTAATTTTTTCAATCTTATTAATTTTCAAAAGTGCTTTTATTCCATAATTTTTTGTTCTAGAAAGATGAGATAGCCCCATGCTAATAATAGTTTTATTTTCACCTTCAATAGAAAGCATGCTAGAAAGTGTTCCAAGCATCGCTAAATCTGAATACTTATAAATGCACTTCATAGTATAATATGCTGAAATAGCTTCACATAACTTAAAAATAATCCCAGCACTAGACAGTAGTTTAAAAGGATACTGACAATCTTTACTATTGGGATTCAAAACTAAAGCTCCAATATCGTCGCTTAACATTTTATGATAATCTGTAACAATCACATCTATACCCAAATTTCTTGCCTGTTCTATAGCCTTTTCCGAATTAGAACCGCAACCTACAGTTATTAAAAGTCCTGCACCTAAATATTTTACATTATTATTAATTGAGTCAACGTTTATTTCGTTTTCATTTTCCATATAATCAGGAATAAAATATTCAACATCAGCATTTAGATATTTTAAAACAAGAAAAAGAATAGATATTCCTGCAATACTATCAAAACCATAACCACCATAAATAACAATTTTTTCTCTATAATTTATAGCATATATTATTCTATCTAAAGCTTGCTGCATTTTATTTAATAAATATGGATTATATAACTTGCTTTCATCGTTCATATGATAATTATTTCTTTTTATTTCCATAATCCATTCCTCCAAATTTGTAGAAACAAATTATATTATAATGGAAATCTAAGAATAATACAATTATTATTTTTAGATATGTAAAATCGTTAAATTTTCCATCAAAATACGTACTGGCAAACTGATAAAAGACTGCCAGATATAAACTAATTAGTTATTCTGACAGCCTCTTTTTTATTCTGTTTTTGAAGCTACTTTTTTGTTTAAAGACATTTTTTTAAATATAACCCAAATTGGACTAGCTATAAATATTGATGAATAACATCCAGATAAAATACCAACTATAAGTGGGATAGTGAAATTTCTAATTGTAGGTACAAAAATGTGAACGCAGGTTATAGCAACCAAAGTCGTAGTCACCGTATAAATAGACCTTCTTATAGTTTGTGAAATACTAGTATCAGCTATTTCTTCTACTGTTCTTCCTCTAAGTTTTTTCTGATTTTCTCTAATTCTATCAAATATAACTATAGTATCACTAATTGAATAACCTATTATAGTAAGTATCGCTGCAACAAAGGCAGTATCTACTGTAAGATTTAAAACAGCATATACGCTTAAGGTTACTAATACGTCATGGAAAAGTGCTATTATAGCCGATATTGCAAATTTGAATTCAAATCTAAAGGCAATAAACAATAACATTGCTATCATTGAAATAGCTAATGCTGTTAGTGCTCCTTTTTCAAGGTCTACACCAATGGATGCACCTATTGAGTCTACAGATAAAATTTTAGAATCTTTAAATTTTGCTTTTAAGTCATTATCCATTTTTGTAATATTAGCAGTGGAAATAGCATCTTTTTCTATATCAATATTTAAATTTTGGCCACTATTAGCTAATACCGTGGTGAATTTATCTGCTTTAACATATTTTTTTACTATAGTATCAGCATCATTTTTGTTAAAACTCTTACCAACGCTCATTTGAACTTCAGTTCCACCTTTAAAATCTATTCCAAAATTTAAACCCTTATGATAAAACATAAAGCATATTCCAGTAATTATAACTATTGCGGATATGCTAAACCATATCTTTGCTTTTTTAACAATATTTAAAGCATTATTTTTAGGTTCAGCCCCTTCTTTTATTCCAAAGTGCTTTAATTCTTTAATTATGCCTATATCAATTGCCCAATTCATTAAATGTCTAGTCACAAATAGAGCTGTAAATAAACTTACAAGAACACCTATAATCAATGTTAATGCAAAGCCCTTTACACTTCCAGTTCCTACAAGGTATAAAACAACACCTGCAATTATAGTGTTAATATTCGAGTCTACTATAGAAGAAAGTGCGTTTTTAAATCCAGCATTTGTTGCACCTCTTATAGACTTACCGGACCTAAGTTCTTCCTTTATTCTGGCAAACATCAGGACGTTTGCATCAACTGCCATACCAACTGTTAATAAGAAGGCAGCTATTCCTGCAAGGGTTAATGTAACACCAGCCGTTGCAAATACCAAAAGTACTAAAACTACATACAAAACAAGAGCTATTCCTGCCATTATTCCTGGCCTTCTATACCATACAAACATTAAAAGTAGTACAATTACAATACCAACTTCACCAGCATGAACGCTATTTGGAAGGGCCTCTGAGCCTAAAGTTGCTTCTATTGTTTGACTTTCAACATCTTTTAAAGTAACCGTAAGGGAACCTGAACTTATGTAATTTGCTAAGGTTTTTGCTTCATCTGTAGATGTACATGAAATTTCAGCATTTCCGTCTGAAATTACTGTTTCAACTGTTGCACTGTCAACCTTGTCTGAATCTAGATAAATATCTATGTTTTGACCTAAATACGTCTGTGTTGCTAAAGCAAATTTTTTGGCACCAGCACTATTTAAAGTTAATAATACATCTGGCTTACCAGTATCTGGATTAGTAGATGGGACAGCAGTTTTTACGTCTGTACCTGTTAAAATAGTTTCTCCATTTGGTCCAACAAATTTTAATTGACCTGTTTTACCTATCTTTTGGTCAACTACACTTGGGTCATAAACTCCTGGAACCTCAACAGTTATTTTATCTGCTCCCTCTTGTCTAACTTCTGTTTCACTTACACCCATCTTATTAACTCTTATGTTAAGAAGGTTTATCGTTCTATCCATTACATCTTTAGTAACAGTTGCCCCTTGAATTTGATAAACAACAGAACATCCGCCTTGAAGGTCTAGACCTCTGTTTATAGCTTCACCAAAGGACTTAATTTCGTAGGAACTGCCTAATTTCAATCCAAAAGCACCTATATATGCCATTGAACCAATAATCAAAATACTTAGTACAAACCAGACAGCACTTAATTTCTTCTTCATAATTATCCTCTCCTGTAGACCAATTAGTTCCATATAATTATAAACTATTAATAATTCAATAGTCAATATTAGACATTTGCACTAAATTTATACCATTGTATTTGCCTTTAAAGCTATTGCACATTCAATTCTCTTTTTCTGCATTTTACAACCAAGCTCGTAAGGTACATGGATATCGTTATTAAAGTTGAAGTTATTTGCCTGGCAACCTCCGCTACAATAAAATCTTGCCCAACAATCCTTGCATTTTGGTTTATTATAAATATGGGCTTCTTTAAAGTTCATTGAAATTCCTTCATCTAATTTATCTTCAAAAATATCACCTAATTTGAAATCTAAATTTCCAACAAACTGATGGCATGGATATACATCGCCCTCAGGAGTTATAGCTACATACTCATGACCTGCACCACAGCCAGCTATTCTCTTATACACACAAGGGCCTCCTTGAAGGTTTATGTTAAAATGATAAAACTTAAATTCATTACCTTCTTTATGCCTTTCAAGCATATATTGATATAACTTATCGTACTGCTGAAATATTACTGGCAAATCTTCTTCTCTAAGAGAAAGTTCGTCCCCTTCTGGTAAAACTACTGGCTCTATAGAAATTTCCTTAAAGCCTAATTCTGCCATATGCTTAACATCTTCATAAAAATCGGTATTATTTCTTGTAAAGGTTCCTCTTACGTAATACTGCTTTGATTCGCCTCTCATCTCTGCCATCTTTTTATATTTAGGAACTATATTTTCGTAAATTCCAGAGCCATCTGCCCTTAATCTTACACTGTCATTTACTTCTTTTCTTCCATCTATGCTAAGTACTATATTTCCCATATTCTTATCTATATATTCCATAATTTCATCATTAAGTAATGTTCCATTAGTAGTCATAGTAAATCGAATATTTTTTCCATATTTTTTTTCTTCACTTCTGCCATATTCAACTATTTCTTTTATGGTATCAAATACTAAAAGTGGTTCTCCTCCAAAAAAATCTATTTCTATATTTTTTCTTGGACCTGAATGCTTTATAACAAAATCTATTGCTTTTTTACCAACTTCAGCAGACATAAGCTGTCTTTTGCCTTTATATTCGCCTTCTTCTGCAAAACAATATTTACATTTTAAATTGCAATCGTGAGCAATATTTAAACAAAGTGCCTTAATATATGATTTCCCTTTAGTTGAATTAATTGCTATATCTTCATATAAATCTTTTGAATAAAGGACACCTTCTTCTATAAGACAATTTATTTCATCCAAAGCTTCTAATATATCTTCTTTTTCATATTTTCCTGAATATTGCTCTACTAAAAGTTCTTTTTCTAAATTTCCATCTTCATTAAGTAAATCGTATACTAACTCGTCTATTAAATGAACTGAACCAGTATTAATATCTATAACAAAAAAATCATCATTTTGTATGAATTTATGTATTAATGACAAAATATTTTTCCTCCCTAAAAATTTAAAGCAGTAACAAAAGCTACTGCTTTAATAAATTAATTTTCACAAGCTAAATTTGCAACTGTGCAAGAAGTTTTACATGCAGATTGACAAGAATTTGCACATTCCTTGCATCCTGGTTTCTTTAAACTTTCTTTTATGTTTGCTTTGTTAATACTTTTAATATGTTTCATAATAATTCCTCCAAAAAGACTTTTAAAAATATTATAGCATATGTCTTTTATTAAATAAAGACTTAACTACACATTTATTCCTAACATGCCAGATAAAATACCTACAATTATACACAAGGCAAATCTTATTAAATCTTTAGCTGTAAGTGCTGCTTCTCGGCTCTGACTTAATATTGCTACTAAGTATAATATAATAAAATAAATTACTGCAACTAACATTCCATTAAGCCAACCCTTTTTCCCTGTCTTACTTGATGCATACACAGCTCCTAAAACGACACTCAAAAGTGTTGTAACAATGATAATTATTGAAGTAATATATTCAGTAACCTCTATAAAATGAGCTATCACCGCATAAACGATTAAAATCGCAAGGGTTAGGAAAAAACCCCTAAGCACTCCTTCAAATACGCTAACATAAATAGCTTTGTGACCCTCCATAAAAACACCTCCTATCTAATATTATCTATGTAGATAGAAGGTCATTTATTACAATTAGTCTTGATTAATTTTGGCTGCAATTGAAGACTTCTTAAATTTTAATTTGATTTTATCTGGACCTGTTTGTATTGTTACATATTCATCATCCATATGTATTAGCTTTCCAACCATACCACCTATTGTTTCTACATTGTCATTAACCTTTAAAGAACCTAACATTTCACTGTATTTCTTTTTCCTTCTTCTATCTGGTACAAAAATTATAGCTATAAATACTACAAAAATTATTGCCATATATATAAACGATATAACTGTTGAATTCATATTTTCCCTCCTCTCTATAAATTATTTAAATCAAAAGCTTTATGCCTTGTTATTCCAAAGCTTTAGCTTATCATCCTTAAATTCCTTAAAATAATCTCCATCGATTGCTGACCTTATCTCTTGCATTAAACTATTATAAAAATACAAATTATGAAGTACACACAATCTCATAGCAAGCATTTCCTTTGCTTTGAATAAATGTCTAATATATGCTCTAGAGTAATTTTTGCAGGTTGGGCACTGGCAATCCTTATCGATTGGACTATCATCCAATTCAAATTTAGCATTTAACAAATTTATTTTACCGCTATTGGTAAACACATGACCATGCCTTCCATTTCTAGCAGGAAGCACGCAATCAAAAAAGTCTACTCCTCTATCAACAGCTTCTAATATGTTGCTTGGGAGTCCTACACCCATTAAATAAATGGGCTTATCTTCTGGCAAATACGGAACTACTGCATCGATTACTCTATACATTTCCTCATGAGTTTCACCAACAGCAAGGCCACCAATAGCATAGCCATCTAAATTAAATTTTGATATAGTTTTAGCATGCTCTATTCTTATATCATCATAGGTGCCACCCTGATTTATACCAAATAAAAGTTGTTTTTTATTTACCGTATTTTCCTCATTGTTTAACCTATCTAATTCTATTTTGCACCTTTCTAGCCATCTAGTAGTTCTAGCAACAGAATTTAAAACATATTCTCTAGTTGACGGATTTGGAATACATTCATCAAAAGCCATCGCTATGGTAGATCCGAGATTACTTTGAATCTGCATACTTTCTTCTGGCCCCATAAAAATTCTTTTACCATCGATATGAGAATTAAAATATACTCCCTCTTCTTTTATTTTTCTTATGCCCGCTAAGGAAAAAACTTGAAAACCTCCTGAATCGGTAAGTATGGGTCTATCCCAATTCATAAATTTATGCAACCCACCTAATTTTTTTATAACCTGATCACCTGGTCTTAGTGCCAAGTGATAGGTGTTAGAAAGTTCAACCTGACAACCAATTTCTTTTAAATCCATAGATGAAACAGCACCTTTAATGGCAGCTAAAGTTCCTACATTCATAAACACAGGAGTTTCAATAACACCATGCACAGTTTTAAGCTGTCCTCTTCTCGCTTTTCCTGATTTTTTAATAAGTTTATACATTTATTTTCTCCTTCTGCATTATCTTATAAACATAGCATCTCCAAAACTAAAAAATCTATATTGTTCTTTAACTGCAATTTCGTATGCTTTCATAACAATATCTCTTTTAGATAATGCACTAACAAGCATGATTAAAGTAGATTCTGGAAGATGAAAATTTGTAATGAGTCCATCTACAACCTTATATTCATAGCCTGGATAAATAAAAATATCTGTCCAACCTGAAGCTCCCTTTACTTTTCCATCTCTACCGCCAATTGTTTCTAAGGTTCTAGTTGATGTAGTTCCTACAGAAATTACTTTCCCACCATTTTCTTTAACCTTATTTATTGTATTAGCACCTTCCTCTGATAAAATATAGTATTCAGAATGCATATGGTGCTCCTCTATATTTTCTACCTTTACTGGCCTAAAGGTACCTAGTCCAACATGTAGTGTCAAAAATACAATTTCAACACCTTTTTCTTTGATTTCATTTAGTAATTCATCAGTAAAATGTAGCCCTGCGGTAGGAGCTGCTGCTGAGCCTTCATTTTTAGAATAAACTGTTTGATACTGCTCCTTATCTTCTAAAGCTTCTGTAATATATGGTGGAAGTGGCATTTGACCTAACCTATCCAGTATCTCTTCAAAAATACCTTCATAATAAAATTTTACTATTCGGTTTCCTTCCTCTCCTATTCCTATAACTTCTGCTGTTAACAAATCATCTCCAAACTTAAACCTAGCACCAATCTTTGCTTTTTTACCTGGTTTAACTAAGGTCTCCCAAACATCTTTTTCTTTTCTTTTTAACAAAAGGAATTCAATTTTCCCCCCGCTTCCTTCTTTTGAGCCTATTAGTCTAGCAGGAATAACTCTAGTATCATTTAAAACCAGGCAATCTCCTTTTTTTAAATAATCTATTATATCTTTAAATACTTTATGCTCTATTTGTCCATTTTCTTTGTCTAAAACTAAAAGCCTGCATTCATCTCTTTTTTCATAAGGATGCTGAGCAATAAGGCTTTCTGGTAAATCAAAATAAAAATCTTTAAGTTCCAACTTCTGTACACCTCTTCTAATATGAATAGCTTTTATTCCAAGTTTGTAATTATAATGTATAACAAAATATAAGTCAAATCATATTTCATCATCATCAAAAACTGTACATTGCTTCATATCCATTTTAGCAATAGTTCTATTTAAATGCTTGTATGCTTTATCTGTAGCAACTCTTCCTCTTGGCGTTCTTATAATAAAACCTTTTTGCAATAAATAAGGCTCATAAACATCGTCTAAAGTATCAAACTCCTCGCCAATAAAATAAGCAAGGGTTTCAAGACCAACTGGTCCACCATTAAAGTTATCGACTATAGCTTCAATAATTTTATTATCAATTCTATCGAAACCTTCCTTATCTACTTCTAAAAGTTCTAATGCTTTTACTGCAGAATCTATATTAATTATTCCATTTCCTTTAACCTCTGAATAATCTCTTACCCTTTTTAATAGCCTGTTTGCTATTCTTGGAGTTCCTCTCGATCTCCTTGCCACTTCATAACCAGCCTCGTCTTCAATTTCAATATTTAGAATGCTGGCAGAACGAACTATTATTTCTTTCAATTCCTCATCTTTGTAAAATTCCATTGGACACATAACTCCAAATCTATCTCTTAAAGGTGAAGTTAAAAGTCCAACTCTTGTGGTAGCTCCTATAAGGGTAAACTTTGGTAAATCCAGTCTGATAGATTTTGCAGAAGCACCTTTCCCAATTACTATATCTAACGCAAAATCTTCCATGGCAGGATATAATATTTCTTCTACACTTCTGTTTAGGCGGTGTATCTCGTCTATAAAAAGTACATCATACGGAGAAAGACTAGTTAAAATCGCAGCTAAGTCACCTGCTCTTTCAATAGCTGGACCAGAGGTTATTTTTAAATTTCCACCCATTTCTTTTGCTATAATATTTGCTAATGTTGTTTTTCCAAGCCCTGGAGGCCCATAAAATAGAACATGGTCTAGCGCTTCTTTTCTTTTTTTTGCTGCCTCTACAAAAATTTCAAGCTTATCCTTAACTTTTTGCTGTCCGATGTATTCGCTTATTTTTTGAGGTCTAAGACTATATTCTGTATCTTTGTCCTCTGTTAGATTTATAGCATTTAAAAGTCTTTCCTCCAATTTCATTCACCTCTAAACTAAATTAATTCATCAAAAACTTTAAGCAGCTTTTAATTATATTTTCAAGCGTGTCTGTTTTATCGGAGGCATCAATTGCCTTATCTGCTTCCTTCTCAGAATATCCAAGGGCAAGAAGTGCTCCTAAAACTTCAGAAAGCTTTCTATCATTTGCAATAGAAATTCCCATATCGCCTTCACCGCTATTAATTTTTTGAAGCAGTTCATCTGTTTGGATTTTATCTTTAAGTTCTAAAATTATTCTTTGAGCAATCTTTTTACCAACCCCTGGTGCTTTAACAATAGTTCCTTCATCGCCAGTTAAAATTGCATATTTTAAGTTGTTTACGGTACATATTGATAAAAGAGAAAGAGCCGCTTTTGCACCTACTCCATTAATAGTTAATAGCTTATTAAACATTTCTTTTTCATCTTCAGTTATAAAGCCATATAGCCCAATAAAGTCTTCCCTTATAATTTGAACAAGTTGAAGCGTTACTTCCTCACCTGTCTTAGGCATAGCTGCCATAGTACTTCCAGAAACAAACACCTTATATCCAATACCATTATTATCTATAATTACAAAATCTTTATTTATTCCAACAAATATTCCTTTAATATATGCGTACAAAATTGTACCCCCCATTTTTTAAGCTACAATCAATATATACTTTATCATTTATGCAAAAGTAATTCAAGATTTATTAATGAACACATTAATTTTTCTATGAAGTAAAATCTGCAAGACTTTCTCTTGCTTCTTCTATCGTGTCAAATTCTTTTGATTGCTTATTAAAATTGATTTCATCCTGACCTTTATGATTTACTCTTCCTCCACTTTCCTTAAGATTAAGTTCTCCTTTATCATTAACCTCGTATATTTCATAATTATCTCCATTTAACTTGGCTACATACTTACCTTGTTTGTGAATTTTAACGCATACAATTTCATTATTACTTATTTCCAATTTATAGCCTTTATCAATGTACTTTTTATAAACATCTCCAACTTTTTTACCTATTATGCCTTCACTACTTGCATTAGTCCTGCTTAGTTCATCATCCAAACCCTGTAATTTGCTATTTTCCATTTTATATTTTCTATCTACAAATACAACTGGTATATTGTTATTAATAACTGAACTATCATTTTCTACACTTACTGCCTTTACTTTTTCGTTGCTTTTATTTTCTTTAAAATAGCTTGTTATTTTACTATATATATTAGTTGCTGCAAATTTAATTTCACTTCTATCTTCATAAGCAAAACCTGCACAGAAAGCTATAATTAAAACAAAAAATACTATAATAACTTTTTTAACAATTTTCATCTTCATACCTCCTCATATGAAATTATTAACAATAATTTCATTAATTAATCACTTTTTTTCAATTAATAAAAAGGTGCTGAGAATTTTTTTTATTATTCTCAGCACCTTTTTATTTTTTACTATTCAATGGGAACTCTAAAATCAGCTCCATTATTGTTATCCCAACAATTTTTGTCATCTTTAAAACACAAATCGATCTCATCTCTGCCTACTGCTTTAACTTCAGCCTTAAAGGAACCATCCTCCTGCCTTTTCATTGGTATGTCAGAAATATTATTCCATCCATCATATCCATAATGCATGTATATTTTACTAGCTCCATTTTCAGTTAGTGAGCCTTTATAATTTATACATGCTTTATCACCTTTTTTTAAAATATTAGGTTTAACTTCAATCTTTTCATTTTTAACACTCATGTTCACCCCTCCTATATTGTTGATATTATTGTTATCTCCAAATTCTAGGCTTATTATACTAGTTAACTCTAACATAATTTATCTATAAAATGCTTTTCAAAATCATCATATTCTTCCAATTTGTTTTTACCCTCTTTTTCTTTATTATCAAGATTATTTTTTTTATAAATGGTCGATAACATTTCGTTAAAATACATTCCTTTTAACGTTCTACGCTTATTCATCTTAATTTTTACTTTTCTAACTCTTCTAATTTTTGAAATCGGTTTAATTTTATCATTCATATTATTAGTTTAGATTTTAAATATGCTATTTAAAATCTAATATTCACTTCCTTTATATTTTTTTAAATACAGGTAAACTCAATTATAAAAATTGCCCCACCCATTTCTTTATTTTTAACAATTATAGTACCTTCCAATCTTTCGACTATACTTTTTGTTATAGAAAGACCAAGTCCATGATTTCCATTTTGTCCTTTATAAAACCTATCAAATATATGAACCATAGCAGCTTCTTCTATTCCTGGTCCATCATCGCTTATCTCAATAAAAGCCTTACTTTCTGTTTTATATAAAACAACATCTACATCTTTTTTGCAATATCTTAAGCAATTTCCTAAAATATTTATAATTGCTCTAATCAATTTTTCTTTATCTCCTAAAAGTAAAATATTTTCATTATTTTTATTTGTAAAATTGATTGTTTTTCCTTCTTTAACTGCAATTCCATTAATTTTTTCTATGCTGCTTATTACAACGTCAGATATACTTATATCTTCAATTTTAAAATTTTCTTGCATAGCGTCAATTTTAGATAAGAACAATAAATCTTCCACTAATACTGAAAGACGTTTACTCTCTTCTATTATTATGTCAACAGCCGTTCCCTCCTTTGCAACTCCATATTTAATGGCTTCAGCATAACCTTGTATTGACATTAACGGTGTTCTAATTTCATGTGATGCATTTTGAAAAAATGTTTTTATTGTATCATCATATATAGAAAGCTTGTTTGCCATGGAAGACATAGTATCTGCTAGCTCCCCAATTTCATCCTCTTCATATTGTTCTAACTTAACATCATACTTTCTTTCACCTAACTTTTTTGCATATCTTATTAATTTGTATATTGGCTCGCAAATTCTTTTTGCTACTCTATTTGAAATCACTAATCCAATTGCTGCAGAAACTAATAAGATTAAAAACAACATAAAAAAAACAATATTGCTTAAATCATTGCTCTTTGATAAATCAGAATAAATTATTAAATATCTATCTAACTCACCTTTTAATTTTAGAGGAGCTACGATAACTTCATATTTATTCGATGAAATATTTAATATAAATACGTTGCTGTTATTTATTTTTGAATTATAAATTCTATTTGTATTTATAGACGGAACTAATTTATTTCTAATAAATTTATCTTGATTTCTGTTTTCATTAAGAGAAATTACATTTTCATTTTTATCTATAAGTCCATAATTAATAGTAGTATAATTTTGAACTTGTTTTAATGCATTTTCTACCTTTAAAGAATTTTGTAAAATTTGATTATCATTTACGGTCTTTTTATTATCTTTATTTAAATTTTCACTTATCGTTTGAGTTAATATCTTGCTTGCAGAAATAATTTGTCTTCGCGTTTCTTGCCTTATAAATATTTTAAAGGATATTATAAATACAACTAATGTTAAAATTATACAAATGCTAATCGTAAGCATATGGGATAAAAATATTCTTTTACTAATACTCCATTTAGAATTTTTCATATATTTAACCCTCTCTGTTTTCATCTGAAATCATAAATCCAAACCCCCATATTGTTTCTATTTTTAATAATGAGTTGACTTCTACTAGTTTTTTTCTTATTCTTTTTATCATATCATCAGTTGCCCTAGTATCCACTTCACTATAAAATCCCCATAGCTTATTTAAAAGTTCATCTCTACTTACACCTCTATTGATATTTTGTGCTAAGTAAAGTAATAAATTAAATTCCATAGGTGTAAATTTTATTTTTTCTCCTTTGCAAGTTACAACTTTACTATCTTTGTTTATTTTAACATCTGATACTTCTAAAATGTTATTGTTAACCCTTGAATTTTTTTCAAAATCTATTAGTCTAAATATTTTTTTAATTCTAAGAACTAATTCTACAGGACTAAATGGTTTTGTCATATAGTCATCACTTCCAAGCATTAGTCCTGCTATTTTGTCAGTTTCACTATCTTTTGCAGAAATAATAATTATAGGAACATCACTAACTTTTCTTAGTTCTGTGCATAATGCTAATCCATCAATTCCAGGCATCATTATATCTAAAATAAGCATATCAGCTTTTTGGATTTTGAATTTTTCTAACAATTTATCTCCATCAGAAAAAGTATTTACTTCGTAACCTTCTTTTAATAAAAACATTTCAATTAATTGTCTTATTTTAGCTTCATCATCCGCAATATATATAAGTTTTTTTGACATATAGTACCACCTGCTAACTTCAAATTTATTCGATTATAACATAATATTAAAACTTTTCACTCAAAGATTTTTTTTCTGCCACAACTTTGCCACAAGTTAACCAAACTTTATCCTAAATTAAAATGATAAAATTATATAAATAAAACAAATAAAAGATTAGGAGTAGTTTCACTATGAAAAAATTACTATTGATTGTTCCAAGCTTATTAATTGTTTTTTTATTTTCAGGTTGTAGTCAAAATTTGGCTAAATCTAATGAAAATTTAAAAAGCCAAGTTTATAATTCTAATGTTAATTTTCCTTCAAATCAAAACAACAATGTGAAGACGGCAAAAGGAGGCAATACAACTTCATCAATGACAAATATCGATAATTCTTTAGACAAATTAAACAACGAATTAACTAATAGTTCTAATGATACTGAATCTTTAATTAACAGTCTTAATTGACTTTAACCAAATTAAATTTTTTATACAAGGAGTGGTATTATGTTTTTTTCTAAATCAAAATTAGTTTCAGTAATAATTTTAACAGTCTTAGTTTTTCCTACTTCAGCAGTTTATGCACAAACACCTTCTTTTGGAAGCGGACTAATTAAACAACAGCAACATATGGCAAATAACGCAGCTTTTAATCAGTATAAAACCTCAATTTCTCCAAGTAAAGCCACTATCAAGCAAAACAGTCAAACAAATGAGGCATTAAGACAAACAATAAAACAAAAACGGTTAACTATTAAAACCCTAATAAAAAACATTACACAAAATAAAATGACTTTAACTTCTACTGATTTATCAAACTTACAAGCAGAACTTCAAACTATTAATAATGAAATTTCTACTTTACAATCTACAGATGGAAGTATTAAAAATGATTATCAAACTATAAAAACTGATATTTCAAATAAAAATTTTCAAGATGCTGAGAAGCAATTTAATAATATAATTTCAATTCAAAATTCACGTACTACTGATTTAACAAACTTAAGTTCCGACTTAGATAAGCTTACAAGCATGCTGCAAACTGCTACTTCTGATGCTTCAAATAACTCTAATAATTCTAATAATTCTAATAATTCTAATAATTCTAATAATGCTACAGCTTCTTCAACAAGTAATCAATAAATATAATAGCTGTTCTACAATGTCACAAAACAAACAACTTATCATCATATATTTTTAAGACTAAGATTATAAGTATACTTGCTTTTTCTTCAAAAAAGAGAGTCAGAAATTTAAAAAATTTCCAACTCTCTTTATACTATTCTACAAAAACAAAACTCTCTTTCTACAAAATTTACTATATTGCAAATAGATACTTAAAATAATAACATCTCAAATTTTAATTACTCATTTGCAATAATAAATGTTTCCCAAGTACTTGCTGTACTTCTATTTGCATATAACACATCACCATTATTTAAATCACAAGAAACAAATTGATTGTTTTCTACAGATTTTAATGCAACATTTCCATTTCCCATATCTACTAATACAAACTTTTCATAAGTATTAATTCCATTTGCTTCTGCAATTAACTTATAGCTATTATTCGGATCAACACTTACAAATTTATTGTTTGCTACTGAAAGTAGCGATACAGTTCCATCGGAATTATGATAAATTATAAAACTTTCCCAATCACTTGCCTTTGTTCTATTGCCAATAAGTGGGTCACTCCCCATAGCCATCAAGCTAATAATACCAATTATTGTAAGCGATTAAACTTTCATAAATACACTATGAAGTGGTAAAAAATAAAGGATGGATTAATTACTAATATAGGGAATTAATCCATCCTTTGTT
>JAJXWJ010000048.1 GCA_021781655.1 Bacillota bacterium
GAATCCTGCTAAATGCTACGCATTACGTAGGATTACAACCTTAGGAAAATTTGAGGTGATACCATTTTCAGAGGGAAAGAAAAAATCCTTTGGTGGCAAAGCCTCAAGGATTTTTCGAAAGGATTATTTGTCTATTTGTGAGGTGAAGTGATGAAAGCAAATAATATTCAAACTGTTAATGATTTAAATAGTTTTTCTAATGATTTGATGAGGTGCATTGAACAGTTGAATGGTGAATTAAATACAATCAATAGAAAAGTAACTCAGTTAAGTAGTAGTTGGCAAGGCTCCTCAAGTACAGAGTTTGTAAATAAATACAATGAAGTTTTAAAGAATGGATTAAATGCTTCAATAAACTCTATGAGAAAGTTATCCTCCATAACAAAACAAGTATCTACTGACTTATCGAAAGATAAATAAACTTAAATAATATTGTAAGAATAAAAAAAGTTGCGATATAATTAAGGAGGAAAAACATTGGCTAAAAAAATTTCATTAGAGTACCAGCAGCTAACGGATTGTGCAAAAGAACTGAATAAATTAAAAAATATGCAAATTGAAGCTTTAACAAGAATAAGAAGAATGAGTTCTATATATTTCAATTCAGAGCAGAGAGCTATGAGCAGAAATATAAAAGAATTTGAGAGTTATATATCTTATTCAATAAGCATAAATAATAAATCAGTAAGTAGTACAGTAGATTTAGTTAATTACCTAAATAAAGCAGTAAGGGATTTTTCAGCTGCAGAGCAAGAGTTAAATCAAATGATAAATGCAGGCTCTAAGATAAAGGATATAGAAAACAATTTAGGAGCATTATTAAATGTATGGGGTAAAGAACTAACTTCAATAAATAAAAATGAATTAAAAAGTCTTCCCAATACTGCAGAAAAACTAAAAGAAAATATAATGAATGACTTTAGTGCAATATGGAAATCCTTTGATAAAAATGATGAAGAGCTTAATAAGGTAATAACAGCTGCAAATACAATAATAAAGGCAGCATGGAATTATAATAAAGAGGAGCATCCAATAGAGGCAGGAATAGAGTCAAGCTTAGCAAATTTTGCAACCTCCACCATAAAAGGCATAGGAGGCTTATTAAATGGAGTTGGAGAACAATGGTATAACTTAAGAGAAGATCCAAAGGGGACATTAAAGAATTGGTGGAACTTTACAGTAGATGTAGTATCTTTTTTAAGTCCAAACCTTCCTAAAACGGAAGATGATTTGAATTTTGAATACAATTTAGCGAATAGTATAATAAAGGATGGAGATACAAGGTTAGTACATGGAGATGCCTATTCAAGAACACAATACATAGCAGACTGGGTATTAAATATAGGCTCACTATTCCTTGGTGGAGAAGCAATAGATAGTATGAAGGGCTTTGGGCAAACTGGTGAGGTTGTAGCTGATACATCGAAGATAGAGAAGATTTCAGAAATCGGTGAGACAAGTAAAGCCAAAGTTATGACTAAAGTAAGCGTAGACACTACAAAAATGTCTGACCTTGAGCGTACTAATTATATTTTAGACAATACTGATTTAACAAGAGAACAAGTGCAAGATTATTTGGACATTAACTATTATAGAAATCCTGATATTGGGGATACATTCAGAAATGAAGGGATAATTAAATCAGGAAATGACGTATTAATACCAAGGAGTACAAGATACCTCGATGAAGATGGATTTATAAATTGGGAATTGGCACCAGAGAAAGGCTATGTTCTTGATGATGAAGGAAATCCAATAAAAGAAATTTTAACATCTAACTTAGGTGAAAAGAATAGGATTTTTGATAGATTTGGGAATCAATACGGTAACTATTTGTCGCCAGTTGACGCAGAAGGAAATAGCTATGATTTTGAGGAACGCGCGTTGCCATTTGTAGAAGATTTGTCTACTCGCCATATTTATGAGGAAACGGGAGATTTGAGTAATATTCGAAACGATATAATTAATTCAAATTTATCTGATTTACGAAAACAAGAATTATTAAATAAATTAGGTGATAATAAAACATTTATTGGTGAGGCAAAAGGAGCTTTTGACCAAATTGGTGGAGCAAAGCAAATTGAGACTCCATTATCTATTAAGGAATTATGTGAGATTGGAACGTTAACAGAAAGGTAGGGAATTTTATGAATAAAGAACAGTTAATAGATAAAATGAAAAATGAATATGGGAGAGTAATACTAAAGGATGATGGTAATAAAATATTAGCAGCACCTTTCAAATTATATATTGAAAATGGCAAATATGTCATAACTGAAAATGTTGAAAGAACTGGAAATATTGAATTGCTTGAAACAGCCGATGAGGATAAAGCATGTTTATTCTTCTGGAATATTTTGCATAAAAGTTAATTCTAACATTTGTATAATTATGTAGAGAAGTTAGCAACAAAAAAATCATGGATGTTTTCAGTTTTTTGCAGGCACAAAATCATATTGTTTTTTGAATTAAAAATGGGCACAAAGATTTGTTAGTTCAAATTTAAGTACATTTCAAACCATTATATTAATCTATAAAATTTTAATAAAAGTGATCAAACTTTATTACAAAAATAAAGTCACAAAATAATAAGGAACCAAAATTTTTGATTAAACTTTATTTCAAAAATTAATTTCAAGTTTAACGAACTTAAGCCATTTGTGCGCCATATTTTGCTCAAACTTTATTCCAAACCTACAAGAGCTGTAGATTTGAAATAAAGTTTAACCGTTTGAAAAAAAGTCGCACCGTTTGTAAAAAAGTTTAACCGTTTGAAATAAAGTTGAATCAAAATTATTAAATTGGATATACTACTATACGAAAGAAGTGTAGATGGTTTAACAGAATATAAATTTAGCAGCAAGAGCTATACATTCTTATATTTAAAAGAGTGTGTAGCTCTTTGCTTTTTTGGGGTGATTATATGGCTAAAAGAAAGAGAAAAATCAATATTGAGAAAATGCTTAAGGAAGGAAGAGGTCAAGGTATAGGACCAGAGTATAAACCTTGGATTAAAATTCAGGATGTGCCATCCTTAGGTAGAGCTACAAGATTAAAAGGAATAAAGACACAAAGGCAGCATGAATTTTTATCTGATATGGAAAGAAATTATTTTTATATTCTTGAATATGCAGATGAAGTCGTAGACATTAGAGAGCAGTTTCCATTATTACCGTTAGAAGAAACACTTAGTATTGCGGATGAACTTGGATTTGAACATCCTAAAAACCCAGAGACAGGTGAATTTATTGTAATGACTACAGATTTTTTTATAACAAAAGCAAGCAATAACGAAGTAATTCAAGTGGCTAGAACTATTAAAGCAAAGGATGAACTTATGAATAAAAGGGTTCTTGAAAAATTTGAAATTGAACGAGTGTATTGGCAAAGAAAAAATATTAGTTGGGCAATGGTAACAGAAAATGAGATAAATAAGGATATAGCAAGTAATATAAGCTTTGTTCATGGCTATAAAGATATAACAGAATTAGATAGTTTTAAAAATATAGAACACCTGGAGCTTTTGGATCTTATTTGTGAGTTTGTTAAAAGAATAATTGATATGATATGTCCATTAGAGTGATATGTAGTACCTTCGATAAGGATATGGCACTTGAAAAAGGAAGTGGACTTAGTATATTTAAGCACTTAATTATAAATAAGGTTATTGAAATTGATATAACTAAGAAGATAAATGTTAATGAAGTAATACCTGTAATTAGGGTAATTGAAAAAGCTATAAGTAATTTGGAGGTAATATGATTAATATAAATACCGTTTTAAAGTATGTAGATGATGAAATAAGAATTAGGGTTATACATATTTCTAATGATAATGTTTATTATGTAAATATTGATTCAGTAACCTCAATGCCTAAAATAGAAGTGTTAAGTAAAATGCAGGATGAATTAGATAATAATAGACTTCTTATTATGAAAGATCCTTTTGCAAGAATAATTGATGAAGCGAAGCTTTCTGATATAGAAATAGAAAAAAGAGATAGAGATTGGGCTTTTATATCAAAATATTGGGTAGAAAGAAGTTATAATATTTTAAATTATAATACTCGTAATAGCACCCTTCAGGAAATAGCAGCAGCAAGTCAGTTAAGTCTTACTAAAGTTAAAAAAATATTTAGTAGGTACTGGCAAAGAGGGTTAAATAAAAACGCATTACTTCCAGATTACATGAATTCAGGTGGAAAGGGAAGAGAAAAAAGGTTATCTGAAAATAAAATAGGAAGACCTAAAAAGGCTGATTATAAAGGTGATGTAATAGAGGGTATTAATATAACGGAGGAAGTAAAAAAACATTTTAATTTTGGTATAACGAGATATTATAGAAATGCTAAAAAAGGGTCATTAAAAGAAATCTATAGTTTAATATTAAGAGATTTCTATTCTGATAAATATAAAGAAAATGGTGAAATAAAGCATAAGGTTTGGGAGAAGGCTAGAATTCCAACCTACGATCAATTTTACTACTGGTTTAAGAAATATGAAGATCCAAAATTAGATACAATTTTTAGAGAAAGTGAAAAAGCTTTTAATTTAAAAGAAAGAGAGCTGCTTAGTAATTCTACAATAGAAACTGATGGACCAGGAACTAGGTTTCAGGTTGATGCAAATATTGCAGATGTGTATGTATTAAGTTCGTTAGATGATGATCTGGTTATTGGTCGCCCTATTGTATATGCTATAATAGACGTTTTTTCTCGACTGGTAACAGGAATTTATGTTGGTCTTGAAGGACCTTCTTGGCTTGGTGCAATGATGGCCTTAGATAACATGGTAGCTGATAAAGTGGAGTTTTGCAAAAGCTATGGTATTGAAATAACTGAAGATCAATGGCCGGCTAAACATTTGCCAGATATCATAATAGCAGATAGAGGTGAGTTTGAAGGCTATTCAGTAGAAAACTTAATAAATAATCTAGATATCAAGATTGAAAACACTTCGCCCTACAGAGGAGACTTAAAAGGAATAGTTGAAAGAAGCTTTAGAACTACAAATGAGAAAATAAAGCATAAAACTCCTGGTGCTATTCAAAAAGAATATAGAAAAAGAGGCGATAAGGATTACAGATTGGATGCAACCCTTACCCTTGAAGAGTTCACTAGAGTTATTATTAAGCTAGTAATACGTCATAATACTAAGACGAAAGTAAAATATCCAATGGAAATAGAAATGGTTAAGGATGAAGTAAAACCAATTCCAGTGCAGCTTTGGAATTGGGGAATAGAAAATAAAAAAGGAAGATTAAAAACAGTCGATAGAGAAATTTTCAGATTAAATGTTTTGCCAAAGGGTAAGGCAAGTGTATCAAGAGCGGGAATTAAATTTAAGGGATTATTCTATGGCTCTAAAAAGGCATTAGAGGAGCAATGGTTTATAAAAGCAAAGGTTAGAAGTGTAGAGATTTTATATGATCCTAGGAATATGAGTAATATTTATATTCAAAATGCAGATGGGAAAACCTTTGAAACTTGCTATCTGCTTGAGGTAAGCAAGCAATTTAAAGGTTGGTTTTTAGAAAAAATTATTTTCTATTTTGAAAGAATTGCAGAATTAAAGGATATAGAAAAAGATAGTCAAAATCAGCAGGATATTGATTTAGAAGATGAAATAGACGAGATAATAAACAATGCAATAAAAAGAAAAGCAAAAAATATTGATCGTAGTATAAGCAATAATAAAAGAATTAAAGGAATTAGAGATAATAGAGCTTTTGAAAAAGAATTAAATAGAGAAAAGGAAGCCTTTAAGCTTGGTGATGCTAAAAAAGAAAATAACGAAGCTGCGGAAGTAATTCAATTGACTACAAAGGATAAAGTTGAGGAAGAAACCTCAGGAAAAGATAGAATAATGGAAATGCTTAGAAGGAAAAGAGATGAGAAGCGTGAGAAATGAGGATAATATAATTATACTAAAAGGCGATATTGAGCTTGCAAACTATAAGGAGCAAGAATTAGAGGAATATATGGATAACCCTTTTATTGAAGCACTTCCTCATATTTTTTGTGAAGATGAAGTTGCTGAAAGGTTTTCTGTATTACCGATAATAAGAAATGAGGATAAAATAAAACCTACAAATATTCGATATCACATAATAAAAAGAATTAAAAATTTCATTCAACCCTTGCCAATTCATTTTACTATAGAAAGAAGATTTTCAGCCCTTATTAGGCGTGGTTACTTAGCTAGAAATCCCAAGGATAAAACCTTTCTTGAAAGACTTAGAATATTAAATGAGCTAAAAGATGAGGAATTTGATAATACAGAATTTGATGATACAGAATTAAGTCGAAGGATGGGACACATAAGGACTACAGCGGATAGTATGTCTATTATAGGAATTTCAGGAATGGGCAAAAGTACAGCAATAGAAAGAATTTTATTAATGTATCCTCAAATTATTAAACATGAAGAATATAAGGGAAAATATTTTAGTAGAACACAAATTGTTTGGTTAAAAATAGATTGCCCTTATGATGGAAGTTTATCTGCCCTATCAAAAAGCTTTTTTAAAGCAATAGATGATTTACTTGGAACAAGATATTTAGATAAATTTGGCTATTTAAATAGAGTTACTTCTACAATGCTGCTCCATATGACAACCTTAGCTAGTATGTACGGTATAGGAGTACTCGTAATTGATGAAATTCAATATTTATTAAATACTAAAAGTAACTCAGAGGATGAAATGTTAAATTTCTTTGTTACCTTGAGTAATACTGTTGGTATTCCAACGGTATTGATTGGAACAAGTAAGGCACAGCAGCTATTTACGGATTTTAAAAAAGGAAGAAGAGCTGTTAGTGAAGGTGCAGTTATGTGGGATAGAATGGCTAAGGACAGCGTCGAATGGCAATTTTTCTTGGAAACCTTATGGGACTTTCAAGGATTAAAAAATATGCAAAGTATTTCAGAAAAAATTAATGATGTTTTTTACGATGAATGTCAAGGTATAACAGCTATTGCAGTTACTTTATTCATACTTGCCCAAGAACGAGCCTTAGCTGAGAATAAAGAAGAAATTACTATTGGAAATTTGAGAACTACTGCTAAGGAAGACTTATATATAATCCAACCAATGATAAAGGCCTTAAGAAACAATGATTACTTTGAAATTATGAAATATGAAGACATATCAATTGATTTGGATAAGATAATGCTTAACCATAGAAAGGATTTAGAGCTAACTGGCAAGGTTCAAGAGCTATTCAAGGAGAGAAAAAACACAATTGAACTAAAAAGAAGAGATACAGTTGAAAACTTAGTTATGGATTTAACTTCAATTGGTATATTTGATGCACTAGATAACATTAAACTCAAAAAACTAATTGAAAAAATAGTGGATAAAGAACCTGTAGATGCAGATTATAATGCGATAAAAGCTATAGCAATAAAACAAGCTATGGAGCTTAATGAAAAGGAAAAAAAGGATGTAAATAAAGGTGAAAAGGAAATAAAACAGGATGGCTTAATAGATATATATGACAAAGCGAGAGCTAACAATGAGCATCCATATGAAAGACTTAAAGCAAGAGGATATATAAAAGATCCAGTTGAAGAATTTTTAAAGGTAAACTAAAAATAATTTATTGAGGGATGGGCGGTTTAAAAGTGTATTTTTAAAGGAGAGAATTGAATGATACATTTTTTTACTGATCTGTATGAGGATGAACTATTATATTCTGCTATAGGAAGGTATCACTTCTACACAGGAAATATAGATTTTAGAGATACTTTAGAAGAATTATTTAATAAAAGAACTATTGCTGCAAGCTTTGAGATTGGAACTAATATTGAAGCTTTGGCAAAGAATCTAGGAGGCAAATATACAGCAGATTATATTATTAATGAACATACTATATTTCCTTTCTATAGTCCCTTCTTACCGAAAAAGAGAAAAGCTGAAGTTATTAAGGCTATAAAATTTGATGGAGGAAGTAAAGTTTATACTGAAATAGGTATGATAGCAGGAGGAATTTGCGAAAAGAAAGGAATTTATTACTGTCCTAGTTGTGCTAAAAAGGACATAGAAGGCTGTGGGGAAGCTTATATTCATAGAGAACATCAATTACAAGGAGTATTTGTCTGTCCAAGGGATGGTAGCAGATTAAAGCTATATCCTAAAAGTAAAAAGGATTGCAGCAGAATTGAGTATTTAATATTTGATTCAAGGTTTCTCGATTTAGATAATAATCTTTACCAAGATGAAAACCATGATAAATTATTATGGCTAAGCCAAGCTGCGTATTTTTTATTAAAGGAAAATCTCACTGGCATTTCTAAAGAAAATATATCAAAGGCTTATAAAAATGTACTCTATGAAAAAGAGTTATCTACATCTAGTGGAAGAGTAAAGCAACGAGAGCTTTATGAGGAGTTTACAAGCTTTTATAGTAAACAATTTTTAGAGTTAATGGAATCTACAATTGATTTTGATGATGAATGCAATTGGTTAAAGGTAGTTACAAGAAATGATAAAAGAGTAGTTCATCCAATAAGACAGCTAATGCTCATAAATTTTTTACAAGAAGATATATCACAATTTTTTAAAACAATAAATAATAAGTATAATCCCTTTGGGAAAGGACCTTGGCCGTGCTTAAATCGAGCAGCAGGGCATTATAGACAAAAGGTAGTAAAGGAATTGAAAATAACGGAAGACTATAAAACAAGAGTTCCTGTTGGAACCTTTACCTGCTCTTGTGGATTTATATATTCAAGAAAAGGTCCAGATAAGTGTGATAAGGATATTTATAAGATTGGTCGCATTAAGACCTTTGGAGGCACCTGGGAGAATAAACTTAGAGCATTACTTTCTGATGGGAAATTCAATATAAATCAAGTTAGTAAGGCAATGGGATGTGATGCTAAAACCGTTGTGAAATACGGTGAAAAGCTAGGTGTTATTTCTTCAACTAACATAAGTAATAGTGATAGAAATTTAAAGCTTAAAATTGAAGAAGAGAAAATAAATTATGAAGAAATTTATAAAAAAGATGTGCTTAACTTTATTGCAGAAAATAAAAATTGCACTCGCAAATTTCTAAGGAGTAATTTAGAAAAGCAATACATGTGGCTTTATAGGCATGATAAAGCTTGGATTATGGCTAAGCTACCTGATAGTATTGCTAAAGATAAAAGAAATATGAAACATGAAAGCAAGGTTGATTGGAGCAATAGGGATAGTGAAGTTTTAAATATTATAACTAAACAAGTTGAAACTATTCTTAAGGAAGCTACTCCTATTAGAATAACAAAGGCTAGTGTTGGAAAAGCAGTTGGACTACTTGCTACCGTAGAAAAAAATATAAGTAAGTTACCTATGACTGAAAAATACTTAAAAGAAATGCAGGAAACGGTAGAGCAATTTCAGTTAAGAAGATGTAAGAAAATAATAGATGAAAAACTTAAGGATGAGGAAGTTATAAAACTATGGCAGGTTCAAAGGCAGGCTGGAATTAGGTCAGAAGCATTTAAGAAGCTAAAGGAAGAACTAACATTATATATTACAATGGGGGAAAAGAAGTATGGGAAAAGCAACAATGAAGGTGAAAAATTGGCCTTTTGAAAAAGGAGAAAAAGCAAAGCTTATTTGGATAGGTGAACCTTTTAAACAGAATAACAAATGGGTATTTTATGGATTTTTTAAAGGCAATAAAACTAAGAAAAAAGTATTGTTTGATTTGGGGAGTATACACTTCCTAGTTTTAGAAAAATACTATAAAGAAGGTGATTTGAATAATGCTGAAATAGAAGAAAATAGTGAAATTGTAGATTTAAATTTAAGTTCAGCTAGGGTTGAATACAGAGAAAAGCCATGGCCTATATGGGTTGATGGACACAAATATGATATGAAATCAAAAACCTTTAATTTTATAAAGAATGGACATTTATATACTTTTCCAATAATTGAAGTTATAAGAGCGGTATTTGCTCCAAGTGACTTCTTATTAAATAGAATTCTAGAGATGGATTCCTTTGAAAATTATTTTACCTATGATATTAGCCAAGGAAAGCTTAATTTACATTTCACTTCTGAATATGAACGGAAGCTACTAAAAGAAGATAAAATAAACCATTTAGCTTGGCTTTTAACTAATGATAAAGCATTAAGAATGTTTAATAATATTGGACAAAATATATGGCAGCAAGATGAGTTAAAGTTTGATTTTTTACTTAATAACTTCAATATAAGAGCTAGAATTGAGGATAAAGGGACATATACAAAAATATGTGAAATAATTGCTTTAAAGAAAAAAAGAATTAATGCTGAAGAAATTAATATTTACCACCCTAGCCTTGAAGAAAGTCATAGCAGTGATACCGCAAAAATAAGGACCTTTGTTAATAAAAAAACTGGTGCAGATAAAGAAATAACATCTGATGGAGATGGAACAAGAAGAGACTCGGAGGAAATAGATACCTTGCTGCTAACCCATGAGTATGAAAGCTTACCTAAAATACATAGAATGAAAAAGGGGACTAAAGTCATAAGAGAAAAAGAAGATGAAAATACAAAGAAATATGTAATTGAAGATGATGACTTGAGATCAACAGCAGATGTTGGTGGTGAAGAATTGATTAAAGGGTTGGAGTATACTAAGATTGATAAGGTTGAAGTGAAAGGTGAATTAGAGGAGTTCGTTGAAATGCTAAGACTTTTAGAAAAAAAGCCTAGTATAAAATCTGTAAATGTCATTATTGGGGAACTTAATGAGGGCATAAAAGGTAAAAGGTTTGCTAAGCTTAATGATGGTATTACTAAAAGAAAGTATGCCATTGGAAATGTTGTTATGTTTAGTGGGAATCATTGTAATTTAATTGAAGTTGAAAGAGAAAATAAGCCACTGTCTATGTTAGTATTAAAATCCAATAAATTGGTGAAATGGGAAAGAATTTGTAGTATACTTGTTATTGAACTAGTAAATGAAAGTGGGACATGGCATAAAGAAGATATAGAACAACTAGAGAATGAAGGAGTAGTTATAATTCGAACTAAGCATATTAGAAAAAATATTAGTGATAAAACAAACTTTATATATGATAGAATAAAATAATCGTTATTTTATTTATTATTTCTTTAAAATGATAAGAATGTTTTAAATTGCTTATTAGGAGGAAAAAATGAAAACATATAACATTGATTCTTTTGAAAAGTTTCATAAGATTGTACATAAATATAATGGAGATACAATATATCGAGGAGTTTCTAAATCTTCATTTGCATTGTTGCCAAAAGTAGGGCGTGATCATTGTTGTAGCAATTTTAATAATTTGGGTAAGTATAAAGACTTAACAGATTATGAATGGGCAATTTTACGTGAATTTCGCAAACATGCATTACCATTTCTTGATTACACGCCAACAAAAGAAACTGAATGGTGGGAATGGTGGGCTATAGCACAACATCATGGACTTCCAACTCGATATTTAGATTGGACAAAGAATCCATTAGTTGCGGCTTATTTTGCTGTTGAGGATTGTAATAAGGATGAAGATTGTGTAGTTTATGCAGTTGATAGTACTCAATTTTATTCAGATATAGATTTTGTAAGTTATCAACTTCCATTAGATATTGATGAAATATTTCTGTACATGCCACCCCATATTAATAAACGTATTATTGCACAAAGTGGTATATTTACAGTTCATAACTTGCCTGAAATGCCTTTAGAGCAATTGGAGGTACCAAATGATAAAATTAAGAAAAAGCGAGGAGAAAAATATGAGGTTGATAAGCTAGTAATATCTATAGCAGTTAAGCATGAATTTAAGAAAGTATTAAATTTATATGGTATTAATAAATCTACAATTTACCCTGGGCTTGACGGAATTGCTAGTTATTTAGAATGGCGTTCGTTAGATTGTAATTAAAAGGAGTGATTATAAATGTATGTACCTATTATGAAAAATCGTACAATAGAAATGTCTGTAATAAAAGAATTAATTAATATTGGTATTAGTACTAATACATTACCAATGATTGAAATAATACAAGAGAAATCACGAAGTAATTCGCATAAAAATTATATTGAAGAGATAGGAGAAATATTTGAAAAAGCCGATAATAAGTTTTTTTTAGATATACCTAAAATAAATATTACTAGCTCAACAGCGGAGCCAATTCAAATATTTATGACAAGAGTAAACAGACAAAGGAACTTTTTTATTGAACAATTGATAAAATGCAAGGATATTTCTGGTATTATACCAGTGATATCCTATAATAATAGAGAAATTCCCAATATAAAAATAATATTTGATGATATTTCTGAACTGCGGAATTATTTTTCAAGCATTGCTTTACGACTAACACCAACTCAATATAATAAATTGGGAAAAGATTGTTTAAGCAAACTTATAAAAAATGACTTTTTGATTTTTGATATTGATGACAAAGGTCATATGAATCCTGCTTTTAAGCTAAATTATAAAAGTATCTATTCAATGAAAAAAACATTAAATTTTAAATCTATTATAGTTAATTCAAACAGACCAAGTAATATGTTTAATAAGAATATTATAGATGGAGAGCCTATCGAGGATATTGATAACAGTTTATTAGAAATGTACGGTATGTCACAATATAAATTTGATGGTTTTGGAGATTATGCGTGCACTACGAATACATTACCATCTACAGGAGGTGCAATAAGTCCAGCTGGTATTTATTACTCTAAAGATAATAATTTTTTTGTGGGATATAAGGGAAGAACGCCTTCATTGTCAGAATTTCAAGCATATATTGCCCCAGAAATAGTGAAATCAGAGTACTGGGCTGAATATGACGAGAAACATCATATTCACTGCCCTGGATGTAGCAAAATTAATGCTATAACACTAGAAGAACAAAGCGGCAAAAGTCAAGCAATTTGGAAGGGAATTTGCATGAGTCATTATATTTATACAGTAGACCAATTATTAAAGTAAAAATATACATTTATTCATGAAAATATATTAGAGAAGGATCAATTGTATTACTGAAAAATGATTGTATATCAATTGGGAGGATATCACTAAAATTGTCCCTTACAAAGTTCCAATTGGATTTATATAAATTTTTTAAGATTAATTTAAAATCCTTATTAATAGTCCTAGCAGAATATTTATTTAATAAGAATTGAATTCTATCTTCTTTTGAGGATGGAATTTTTTTTATTTTATGGCCATTTATAATAGAATTAATGTCCTGAACTGACAAATTTTCAAGTTGAAGTTTAGGCTCAATATTTAAGCTTTTAGTTGCTTTACGAGATTCCAATAAACTAATTTTTTGTTCAAAAGTATATGTTATTATGCCACAAAAACTAGGAAGTACTTCTATTAATTCCTCTAAATTAGATTCAGGTACAACAACGTAAATATATTCAAAGACTTTTGAATAGTCATTAATTTGTTTTTCTAAACGCCTAAAAGTATCAAATTCTGTCTTTATTTCATATGCATAAGATGAACCATTAATTCTACACATGTCTACCCTACTATTTAAACTTTGCATTTCAAATACAACGGTATCTTCTTTTGATTTAAGTTCATTTGCAATATAATACTTTAATGTTCTTTCGCAAGGATAATACTTAAGTAATAAAGCGTTAATAAATTTATTAGCAATGATTAATTTAGAATAATTATCAAAAATTTCAGAGTATTGTACACCGAATACATCTTTTAATTGATTCCATAGTTGGGTATCTGGAGTAAAAATGCTATATTGTTTATTTATGTGTTTAGCTGCAATAAGTAATTCTTTAACACTCAACTTTTTTTCTATTTCATTTAATAGTTGAAGTTCATGCGTCATTTGTCTTCACCAACCTTAATAGTAGAAATTTCTGTTGATTTAATATGAGGTAGTTGAACTGTTATTTCAGATCCGGTCAAATCTACATATTTCTCGGCAGACATAATCACTACTAAAGCACTATTATTTTGAGTTACTAATACGGTCTCTCCGCTTTCAACAATATTTCTAAAAATTTTAGCTGATTGACCTCTATTGAAAACAGTAGATTGTTCTATGTTTTTTATTAGTGAATTCATAATGATCCCTCCATTGCCATTATAACATATGGGATTATCATAGTAAATATAAACATAATTATAATAGTAATTATAAATATAATTACTATTATAATTATTATTTTCACACAAACAATATCGAAATATTCATTTATATAATTAGTATTGAAAGTTCTAAATTAGATAATTGCTTATTTTAAAACTAAGTTACAAAAGTTTAAGTAGTCTCATTATTACAACTTATATATAAATTAAAAGATAAAATTTAAATTGTGTAATTTACAAAATACAAAACAATAAATTTTTAAATAATGAAGAATCTAATTATATTAAGTAATATAAACATTAGAATAGGTGGTCGAAACATGATAAATATTAGTTAAAATAAAAAAATATAGTTAAAATATTGAAAGTATGATAAAATATTTATTAGATTAAAATATTGTTCTATAAATTTCATAAATGAATTTTTATTTATCACATAGAGGAGTAAATAAATGTTTTATAAAATTAGTTTTGATGAAGTAATAACGACACAAACAATATATAGCAAAATACTTCCACAATTGCACAAGTATTTTAGGAGTGATTCCAGGAGAGAATTAGATATATTGATTGATTTTACCAATGTTGAATATATTAATCCTAATGTTATTCCAAATATATTAGCCATAGGACTAATTTTAAAAAATTTCTATCTACATCCTGTAAGATTATTCATTCCATGGAAACCTAAATTACTATCATATTTATTTGATATTAATTTTTTAACCATAGTTAGAAAGTATAATATATTTAAAATATATGAAGAAAATGTAGGGGATTTTCCTATTAATTGTATGAATTCAGAGTATAGGACTTATTATTTTGAAAATGGAACAAATAAAGAAGATATTAGGTATGATTTACAAAAGTCAATTAGTGTAATAAGAAATTTATATGAAGGAAAAAGTTCTGATGAATACGATGATGAATTAAAAAAAATAATCTATATTTTTACCGAAGTTTGTCATAATTCATCTAATCATAGTGAGGGTATGTGTTTTGCAACATTTCAATCAAATATAAATGAGAATGTTAAGTATAAAAAGGCATATATATCTATATCGGATTGTGGAATTGGGTATTATAACTCATTGTTAAAAAAAATAGAAAATAATGATTTTATTCCAATAATGTGTAACAAACATGAATTTTTAGAGTTAAAAGCGAATAAAAACTTTATTGCAATAATTGAAGCCATGTACTTTAGGCGGAGTTCAACTAATTATGGATTATTCCACGTAATATCTGCAGTAATGGCGGCTAATGGAGTAGTAAGAATCCATTCTGAAGATACTCAAATAATAATAACGAATAAATTTTATGAAGAATATTTGAAAGATTTAAATTTTGAAGATAAACAAAAAATTAATATTTTGCTAGAGTGTTTTAAAATAGGCGAAAATAATAATTTTTCAAATGTTAGAAATTATGATAATAAATATAAAGGTGTACATTTAGAATTAGAAATTCCTATACATAGGTAAATGAGAGGCAAATATGATATATAGCTATGAAATCGATAAAAATTGCGAATATATACCAATTCATTTAAATGTAGTTTTTAATAGTAAAACACTAGATTTTTTTAAGGATATATTAATTTGTGAAATATCAGAAAGAATTTATGAAAAAATAAAAACTATAGGAAAAAAATTTATTGTTGTGGATTTTGATAAAATATATTCTTTAGATTCTAGAATATTTAATATTTATGTTAATTTAATAGAAAGTGGATATAACTTTATTTTTGTAAATTTAAGTGAATTATGTATGAGTATATTAAATGATGATGATCTAAATGGATATGTTGAGAAAAAGGGTGGAATAGAAAATTGCTTGTTTTCAAAAGGATTATCATTTACTAATAATCAGCAATATATAGAATATTGCAAGACGGAGAAAATAGATAATTTTATAAAAAAATTAATAGCTGATTATTTATATGAAAATAGTGATAAGAAACAGCAACAATTAGAATCAACATTAGTGGTAGCCAATATGTATATAGATGTAAAAAGTATTTTTGTTAAACCAGATATATATGTGTATGTAATATATATAATATGTTCTCTCATTAAAAAAAGTTATGATATGAAGGATATTGATTATTTTATATCATCAAGTAATAATGGAGCAATGTTATCATTACTAGTCGGGCAATTATTAAATAAAAAGGTGGTTAATTTTGTAAATTTAGGACCACACTTAAGTTTATATAATAAAGACATAATAAATGAGTTAGTGAGAGAAAAAAAATACTTGCTAATTTACGATTTTATTTGCATGGGAACAGAAGTTAAATTGGCAAAAACCATATTAGAGCTAAAGGAGGCACATTTAGTAGGTGCAGTTGGAATCTCAAGTTATTTGAGACCTAACTTAAAGATAAAGATTGATCAAATTTTTCATATAAATGATGACGAAGTTAAAAATTTTGGATATTCTGTAGAAGTAAGGAGTAATTTATGTTAAATATTTCGCAAATTAAGTTATTAGAATCTAAAAATATATTTAAATATTTAAAAGAAACAAGTCCTGAATGGTATAAAAATTGGGAAACAATTGCAAATAGTTACGAAAAAACTATAAATAGGGGTCCATATTTCACGAATATAGCATTTGCTCCACATGATTTTGAAAATCATTGTATGGATATTTATAAAATAATAGATAGTTTAATTCAAACTGATAAACTTGGGAAGGTTATTAATGTTGAGGAAGTATTTGTATTATTAGTTGCTGTAATATTGCACGATATTATAATGGCATACAATCCTGACGAACGTGAAGTTCACTCTGAAAAGGCTAAACAATATGTTATTGAACAAGTATATTCTAAAAATGATTCTATATTGAAAAACTGTTTAACAAGAAATCAGGCACAAGCTGTAGGATGGATAATATTAGGGCATAGCGACTTAAAAAAAGAAGAGAAAATTGATACGTTAGCAATTTTACCGGGTAAAGGAAGTCAGCCAGAGGGGACACAAGGTGAGATTAATGTACGTACTTTAGCGGCTATACTAAGACTAGCTGATGAGCTAGATGTAACTAACATGAGAGTAAATGGAATAGCCATTGAAAAATATAAGATAAACGAAGAGTCTGAGATTTTTTGGAATCAATGTAATTTATTTAAGGCTGTAAGACCATATTTTGGACTTACAACAGTAATTAAATTAGATGTAGATGAAATAGCATATGAGAATTCTGGTGATAATATAAAAAATATAAAGTGTATAAGAAATGTAAAAAATAAGATACAAGATGAACTTAATAATGTTAATAGAATACTTACTGAACCCGGATATTACGATGGATGGACATTGTCAAAGGTTGAAGTAAATGCAACACAAGAAATATTAGATTTATTAAATGAGTATGAGAATAAAGATCCTTTTGAAGATGATGATATAATCGAAGAAAAAAAAAAGTTCTAAATATTGATTTAGAGAAAGAAATAAACAAATTTGTCATAACAAATAATTGTCTTGAAAGTGGTCATTATAGAATTAATTCATGTTATTCTGCCAGAGATAAAATAAATGTACAAAAGATTTTAGATATTTGTGAAAATCAACACACCCAAAAAGAATCTAAAGAGCAAATTGAAATTGAAAATAGAAAAACCTTGTATGACAAGATGATTGAAGAATTTAATGATAAAATTCAAAATGTAAATGCACTAATAATAGGGGTAGATTTTGTTGGTATGATGATAGCTGCAAAGTTAGGAACAATTTCGCAAAAACCATTTTCATATATGATATCAGATAAAAATTCGGAATATTATGGACAACATGATAAACAAGCAAAAATAGGCACTAATAAAGTGATTATTGTTACTGATGCAATAGTTACTGGTGAAACAGTAAATAATATAATAAAGCAACTACAAAGTAATTATGGTATAAAAAAGAAGAAATAGAAAAAATACTAACAATTTTTAGAAGAAGAGTGGTTAAGTATGAGAATATGAATAAGATAAAAATAGAAAATTATCTAAAAGATATGGAAGAAAAAATAATTTCATTAAATAATTCAATTGATATTGAATTATGTTTAAAAGAGAAATGTATATTTAAAGAGAACCATATTTGTATGTGTGAAGTTAAACGAGTATAAAGTTTTTTTCTTTGAAAGGAGAATAAAATGAAAATTATAAAACCCTATTTTGAAATATTAGATAATACAACAGAAGAAAAGTTATTGCATAATTTGGAGTTATTTGGGAGAGTATGTTATAAAAGCGAGGAAAGAATAACTAAAGATTCAAGTAAAAGTTTTATTGATATGATTTTGAAAAGTGGACATGAATCAGTTTTGGAGCATGAGAAAATAAGCGTAAGAATAATTTGTGATAGAGGAGTAACACATGAAATTGTAAGGCATAGAATTGCTAGTTATAGTCAAGAAAGTACAAGGTATTGCAACTATTCTAAAGATAAGTTTGGAAATGAACTTACATTTATAGAACCTTGCTTTTGGAATGAAAATAAAGATGAAGTAAAAAAGGAAATTTGGAAAACTCAACTACAAGAAATTGAAAAAGCATATATGCAATTATTAAAGTTTGGGGCATCGCCTCAAGAGGCAAGGACTATTTTACCCAATTCGTTAAAAACAGAAATTATTATGAGTATGAATATTAGGGAGTGGAGACATTTTTTTAAATTAAGAACAAGTGAAAGAGCACATCCACAGATGAGAGAAATAGCTTCAATGATTCTTGGTGAATTTAAAAATAGATACGAAGTGTTGTTTAAAGATATATAAGAGAAACTCTAATAAAGAGTTATTAAATAAAACTAAAATGATCAAACTTTATTACAAAAATAAAGCTTCAAAAAATTAAAGACACTGAAGTTTTGCTCAAACTTTATTTCAAAAACCAACTTAAAATTTTACGAACTTAAGCCATTTGCAAGCCATATTTTGATCAAACATTATTCCAAACCAACAAGAGCTATGCATTCTTATATTTAAAGAGTGTGTAGCTCTTTTCTGTTCATGCCCTGCTTTAAAATCTTGATTTATAAGATTAGGAGCTAGGATACTCCATTTTTTTATTGCTAAATTAATATGTACAAATGGTCTGTAAAATAATATAATTAAATGGCATATATGTATAATAAGTCCGTTATTTGTAATGTTATAAAAATAAATCTAATTTTATGTTAAGTTATTGTACCAGTGAGGTTTACGCATACATGCGTTAACTATAGATATAATAGAGGAGGGCTTAATATGCCAGGATTTAAACAAGTAATAACATCAATTGTAAATGACCGAGATGTAATGGATATGCAAACACTTGCATGCCATTTCACAGACAATAACATGGTAAGCGGCAGTGTACTTACAGTAGAAAGCAACCATTTTGCAGTGCTTAAAGCAAGAGGGGCTATTCTTGCAAAGTATAGTACAGGACAGTATGAAATTAAGACACCAGACCACCCAATATTAGGTAACGTATCAGGCATGTTTTTTTCAGGTAACGTAATGCAATATGAGGTAATCTATATAAATAGGGCAAAACTCATACTTGAAATAGAGGGGACAGCCTTATCAAAGGAAATGGCAGGATTAAAGTATCATGTAAGTGCGTATATCCATGTAGATACAGAAGATGATGCAGTAAAGCTTATTCAGCACATGCCATTTAGTGGTAATAGGATTTTAGTATCGGAAGTAGCTACATACAGCAAGCCAGTAGTTGAACAAGCAATTAATCAAATAGTTCAATTGACGCCACTAGAACAGATAAACGAAAAGATGCCACAAATAATGGAGGCAGTTACAAGACATTTATCAGAGCATTTTGACATATTTGGAATACATCTTAATGATATCAAAGCAACGATTCAGCCAGCAGATGAAAGAATGATGGAGATAATAAGTTTTCAGGCAATTGGACTTGATGCTAAAACAGCAGTTAAGACATGGCTTGCAGCTGAGGCTATAAAGAGAGGTTTAATATCTGCACCAAACATATTATCAGGAGATGGATTCTCTATTGGTGGAAATACTATGGCTAATATGAATATAGATTCGCTTACGACTAAGGAAGAATCTATAAAAGCACCAGTAAGCGAGGAGTAAAAATGTCCAGAATTTCATTAAAAGGCGATGATTATAAAAGCTCAGCAGCTGCAATATTGCATCAATGGGTATTTGACTACAGCAATCCTAAAAATTATATTACAGATAATGATATCCAGATAAGAAATAACTGTGATAAAATATTAGGAATGTTTGCTAAGACAATAATGAGTCAAATAAAGGAAATGACGGATGAAATTCCAGAACCAACTAGAGAAATTCCATTTCCAGACAATCCTAATAAAGATGAAATAGCACAGATGAGGAAAGCCTTAAAGAAAATAGAGTCCATAAGGACAAAGCTTATTAATGCATCCATACCACCAATTGAAAAGCATTATAAGTCTGACAGCAAGTATCTTGATAGCTTAGTGCAAGTGAAATCTGTAGATGTTGATTTATTCATGCAACTTTCTGAATTAGATGTAGACAAACTGGATGAAATAGAAGAACTTTTAAATAAGAGAGATTCAATTCTATCCATATATAGAATATCCATATAGATAGACAAGCAGTAAATTATTTGCTTCAAATCACATATTTAATCCTTAAATTAGTTATAATTAGATTATAAAGTTTTTAAAATATTTATAGAAAATTTAGGAGGAGTATATTATGGACAGATATGTTTGCACAGTATGTGGTTATATTTATGATCCAAAAGAAGGAGATATGGATTCAGGCATTGCACCAGGAACAAGTTTTGAAGATATTCCTGATGATTGGTTATGTCCATTATGTGGAGTTCCAAAATCAGATTTTGAAAAAGAAAGTTAATTATGCGTACAATTTGTGAATTGGTTCTTTCAAGTTAGAAGGAGCCAATTCATTTTTTATTAATATTAAAACATATTGTTGATAAATTAACAAATTTAACACCGTTTTAAAGTGTAATATTGCAAGTTTCATATAAAGTTTCTACAAAAATTAACGATATATTATGTAAGCGGTAAACATATTTCTAGGAGGTTAACATGAAGAGTATAAAGTTTAAGTTTTCAGCATATGTATGCGGAATTTGTATTATAGTTTTATTTTTATCAATTATTGCAGGTTATTATGTTTCTTATACTAATATAAGTAGTGAGCTTTCAAAAAATACCTTTTTAAATTCTGAAAAGTATGAAGAAAGTATAAATGGATGGCTCAATCAGCAAGGTGAATTTGTAAATGAACTTGCTGGAAGTGTAGATAACAGTAAAGACTTTAACAAAGCGGATATTGTAAGTTATCTTCAAAATAGAATAAAGAGTAATAAATATGCAAATGATGTTTATATAGGTTTCAATGATAAAAGTTTTTGGGATGGCTCAGGATGGGTTCCACCAAGTGATTATGACTGTACAAAAAGAGGTTGGTTCATAGAGGCAGAACAAAAGAATAGTATGATATATACTGTGCCATATGTGGATGTTAACACGAAAAAGATGGTTATTTCAATAGCAACACCTATTTCAAGAAATGGGCAAGTAATAGGAGTTTTAAGTGCAGATATTTTTATGGATACAGTAACAAAATTGGTTCAAAGTGCAAAACCGCAACCAGACAGTTATGGATTTTTATTTGATGCACAAAATGATATATTAGTACATCCCAATAATGCTTTTATGCCTACAAGTAAAGGTCTAGAAAGTGTGGATAAGGTATTGGGTGGGAGATATAAGACTGTTATTAATGATGTAAATAATAGTAATGGTGTTACTATTACCGATTATGATGGGACACAAAGATATTTTACAGCAGTAAAGGTTCCTTCTACTAACTGGACCTTAGGTTTTGCAATACCAGCCAGTGATTTTAATAAGGCTTCTAATATTATGTTAATTTACTATGCAATAATTGCAATAATTGCTATTATTATATGCATAATGTCTTCTTTTGTAATTGGAAATAAGATAGCTGGGCCATTGGTTAAGTTGTCATCAATAATAAATAAGACAAAAGATTTAGATTTACAACATGACTCAAGTTATCATTATATTCTAAAAAATAATGACGAATTAGGTTCTATTGCAAATTCAATTAAGGAATTAAGAGTATCCTTAAGAAATATTGCAGTAAAGTTAAAAAATCAAGCAGATGAAGTTCATAATCAATCGAAGTCGCTATCAGGAATGGTCGATGAAAATATTAAAGTTATTGAAGACATAACTAGTGCAGTAACAGAGGTTGCAAAAGGGTCTACAGCTCAGGCAACTGAATCTGGAATTGGATTAGAAAAGTTAAATGGCCTTTCAGATAAGATTGAGAGCATAACTGTTAGTTCAAGCACAGTAAGAGAATATTCTGAGAAGACCAATGAAGTAAATAAAAATGCCGAGGTATTAACTAAAGAATTGTATGAAAAACTGAATGAAAATGAAAATGCTACGAAAAAGGTATCGGATAATATAGAAATTTTAGCAACAAAATCAGATTCTATAGGCAATATAGTAAAGGTTATTGAAGAAATTGCAGAACAAACAAACTTGTTAGCCTTAAATGCAGCAATTGAAGCAGCAAGAGCTGGTGAATCGGGTAAAGGTTTTGCTGTAGTTGCAGAAGAGGTTAGACAGTTAGCAGAGCAAACAGCGAGCTCAACAAAAGAAATAAGTGATATGATTAATGAAATTCAATCTGAAATTACAAACGCTAAAGTGAATATGGATAAAGCAAAAGATATGAGTATAAAGGCAAGCAATAGCAGAGATGAATCACAAAAATCCTTAAGTGTAATTGGGAGCTCAATTGAAGTTATGATAGATAATATAAAGAGTTTGACAGATAAAATATCTGATATACAAAAGGATAAGGACGAAGTTATAAATTCAATTCAAGGAATAGCAGCTATTTCGGAAGAGGCTGCTGCATCGGCAGAAGAAGTTTCAGCATCTATGGAAGAACAAGAAACATCTTTTGAAGCCATAGATGAAAGTGCAAAGAATTTAACAACTGTTGTAGATGAACTTTATGGGATAGTAAAGGAATTTAAAGTTTGAGCATATTAAAAAATGAGAAAATCAAGGATAGAAATAGATAAAAAATCATGTTTCTTTTCTTGATTTTTTTTATTTAAAAAGTTTTTGTGAAAAGGCTATTAATAAAGGGTTAACAAATTTTTTATAGAAGAATTTGTAACAATTACAAGGTAACCGTCAAAAAATCAACGCCTATAATCCATTAAAATATTATAATAAAATAGCAGTATCAAGTAATTAGGAGGTACTGCCAATGATAGATGAAACAAAAATTATAGATTGGCCAGACATAATGAATAAATTTGCAGTTCATAAAGGAACTATTGTAGATTTTTGTAATGAAAATAATATTAAACCATATCAGTTATACCATCAAAGAGATAAACTTAAGAAAAAGAAAAAACAAAATCAACTTTTTCATGAAATTGATGTACAAAATAACGCTTCTCTAATCAATCCGAAGGATGCACTTCAAACAATAAAAATTGAAATAGGCAATGCTAAAATATATATTCCTGCTACTGATTATGATTCATTATTAAACATAATAAGAGAGCTTGTTAAGTCTTGCTAAATATCAATAAGGTTAAAAAAGTATATTTAGCATGCGGAGCAACAGATTTGAGAAGGAATATTGATGGATTATCGCTTATTGTTAAAACACAATTTAAGTTAGATCCTTTTGAAACAGCACTTTTCGTTTTCTGTAATAAGCAAATGAACAAAATTAAGATACTTCATTTTGATGAAGGTTTTTGGTTATATTACTATCGTTTAGAAAATGGAAAATTAAAATGGCCTATAAATAAAGACGAAGCTATTAAAGTTAATTTAGAAGAATTAAGTTGGATTTTAAAAGGATATGAGGTTAGGACTCAATCAAAATTTAAATCTGTAACAAGTAAAAATTATTACTAAAAATTAATGTGAAAAGCCTTGAAAACCTTGAGAAATCAAGGCTTTTGTGATATAATATAAATATAATTTTTTATGAGGTATGAAGATGGAAACTTTAAATTTTGATGAGCAACTAGATGAAAAAACTAAAACATTAATTTCTGAAATGGAAAAAGAAATCGAATCTAGAAATAAAGAAATTGAATTAAAAGAAAAAGAAATTAATGATTTGAAAAATGAATTAGCATTCTTTAAAAATCAAATTATTAATAAAAACAAGAAAATATTTGGTAAATCTAGTGAACAAGCTTCATCAAATCAAATATCTATTTTTGATGAAGCTGAAAAATACTCAGATCCTAAAGTAGAAGAACCAACTATGGAGGAGATAACATATAAAAGAAAGAGACCATCTTCTTATGTAGGGAAAAAAGATAATTTAGCTAATCTAGAAAGAATTGTTATTGAGCATAAGCTAGATTCTGATGAAGCTGTTTGTGATAAATGTAATGAGCCATTAACTGTTATTGGATCTAAATCAAAAGAAATCTTAAAATATAAACCAGCGGAGCTGTATATAGAAGAGCACATAACCTACAGCTACGCTTGCAAAGCTTGTGAAGAAAAAGAAGATTTAGCTAATATAGTTACAACAAAAGCTCCTAATAACTTACTCTATAAAAGTATGGCTTCAAATGAGCTTCTAAGCCATGTTGTATGCCTTAAATATCAATATGCACTTCCGCTTAATAGACAGGAAACATACTTTAATATGTTAGGAGTGAATCTTTCAAGGCAAACATTGTCCAATTGGATAATGGGCGTAGCCAGTGAATTCAAAATTGTCTACGACATAATGAAAGAAAAGCTTTTAGAAAGCCATTACATTCAAGCTGATGAAACCACAGTAGTCGTTGTAGATGCTAAATGTAATGAAACTAAAGCTAAAAAATATATGTGGTTATATAAGACTGGCGAAGTCAATAACCCAATTATACTTTATGATTACCAAAAGACTAGATCAGGAAGCTGCCCAAAGAATTTTTTAAAAGGGTTTTCTGGTATAATTCAAACTGATGGATACCAAGGATATAATCAGGTAGAAAATGTCCAAAGGCTTTATTGCCTAGCACATATACGAAGAAAATATTTTGATATAGTATCAATTTTAAAAGACGAAGCCCTAAAAAATTCAAGAGCATTAATAGGGTTTAATTTCTGTGAAGATCTTTATAAAATCGAAAAAGAACTTAGAGAACAATATAAAGATTCAGATAATTATTATGCTAAGCGCTATGAAGTAAGACTTGAAAAATCAGCACCTGTTATTGAGAATTTTATAAAATATGTACACGATGAGCTACCAAATGCTCTTCCTAAAAGTCCTCTAGGTCAAGCACTAGAATATAGCAAAAAACTTTTACCAAGCTTCAGAACATTCTTGACGGATGGCTCGTTGGAAATAGATAACAATGCAGCTGAACGATCTATAAAATCATTTGTAATAGGTAGAAAAAATTGGTTTATTCAAAACACTTCTAAAGGAGCTAGTTCAAGTGCAACAATTTACAGCATAATTGAAACAGCAAAAGCGAACGATTTATCTGTAGAAAAATACCTTAAATACTTAATGGATGTGCTTTCAAATTTAGAAGAAAAAGATAAAAATAAAGATATGCTGATAAAATATATGCCATGGTCTAATGAACTTCCATATGAGGTTCATCTTCAAAATAAAAATATTCATAATTCAAAGAACTAATATAAAATCCAGTAGTTAAGCCTTTATGACTTACTACTGGATTTAGTTTATCAAAAATATTTCTTTTATAATAGACGGAGATTTTTTGACGGTTACATTACAAGGAAAAAATTAAATCTATTTTAATTTTGTCATTTAAAATCGGTATTTGAATTGAAGTTGATTGAATTGAAAACGAGTTCAAAGGAAAGTATTATAATATCATAAACACCAAATAAAATTT
>JAJXWJ010000135.1 GCA_021781655.1 Bacillota bacterium
TTGCAGACCTATAAGAAAAAGCATTATCTTCAACTATAAGCGGAATAGTCCTTTTATATGTTATTATTTCATATTCTTCTCCAAGATCTTCTATAATCTCTATTAGAAGCTGCTTAGTATTTTCTGCACCGCAAATATGAATTTCATCACTTCTTATTCCTAATAATGCCCTTGTCCAAGCAGCACCTCTTAAGTCATCACCAATCATTTGAATTTCATCGATTACACTTACCTCATAGCTTTGTTTTAAATCAAGCTTTTCTATAGTACAACAAACGTGCTTAAAGCCTTCTACAATTATTTCTTCCTCGCCAGTTAATAGTGAGCATTTTATTCCCTCTTCATTAAGCTTCTCAAAATTTTCCAAAGCTAAAATCCTAAGAGGTGATAAATATATCCCTTTGCTGCTTGATTTTAATTTTTCCATAGCATTATAAGTTTTACCTGTATTTGTATCGCCGAGATGAAGATAAATTTTTCTTTTAAAGCTTCGTGCTGATTTATATTCGTTTTTAGGATTACTTGGAAATACCTTGTCAAATTGTTTAGCTACTAATATAGGAATATGTTCCGATACTAAAATAGTAATAATTCCTGATCTAACATAACCATCAAAATTATTATCGATTATATCTTGAAATTTAAAATGGCTATTGTTTTTTAAATTGTAGCCTTCTAAAATTATTTTAGATACATAATTTAATAATTGCAAATAATCTTTATAAACTAACTCATATTCGTCCTTATTACAATTTTTATAATCTTTAAGCTCTAAAAGTTCTTTTAACTTTTTCCTTATAGCCACCTCATGCTCAAAGAGAGCACCTTTTTTAGAATGTCTGACTATATTATCCATTTGATTAAAGCCATTTTTAATTTTTCTAAAGTTTCTTTCTATAGCTCCAATTTTCATAAAAACGTCCTTTACTGTTTAGTTAGTTAATTTATTATTATCAACTAATATTATCATTATAAGAGTCATTAGTATCAAATTCTTCTGCCACACCTATAATAAAATCAACAATCTTTTTTGCATTATCTGGATCTCTATATTCTCTTTGAGCTTCTAAAATAGTGTTTAGCTTTTTTCCATCCTCAGAAAGCAACTGTGCAATAGTTGCATGTAAATCTTCTATATCTTTGCACAACACACCTAAATTGTATTTTTCCATGAATAAAGAGTTTTCTGCTTCTTGCTCTAAAAGCTCTCCTGTAATTATAATAGGAAGATTTGATGCTACTGCTTCCATCATAACATTAGGACTTCCTCTAGAAATTAATATATCCACCTGTTCCATTAATTTGTTAACATCGTTAACATAGCCGAATACCTCCAGCTTATCACCATATAATGGACAAAGTTTATTTTCTAATTTATTTTTTAAAATCGTATTTCTTCCTGTAACTATTTTTACTTTACAATTAAAGTTTGAAAGTAGCGTTTCCGCTATATTCCCAAGATTTCCAACACCCTCGCCGCCACTCATAAGTAAAAATTTTAGCGGCATATTTGGATCATCGCTTATAACAAGCCTTTCACGTATTTTTGAACTATAAAACCTTTCTCGTACAGGAAACTTCATTACTTCTAATCTGTTTTTTCTTGCACCTAATCCAATGCATCTTTCCTTTGCTTCAATTGTTGGACAAATTATGTAATCAGCTCTCGGGTCTACCCATAATGGCGTTATGCTGATCAAATCTGCTAAAAGAGTAATAAATGGAATATTATATCTATTTTTAAATAGTATGTTTAGTAATGGTGCATTAAAATGTGGATGTATAGACAAAATCAAGTCTGGTTTTTCTTTTTCAATAAGCCTTACAAAATATCTTTTAATAGACCTTTCCGTAATTTTACTTATTAAATCCGGTCTTTTAGCTGAAATATTCCATACTGCCTTCCATACGATTCTAGCTCTTCTCGTTAAAAATCCATAAGACTTACTTACAGTACTTCCAAAAACCTTATTTGCATCATACCCTTCTATAATTTTAACATTTACTTCTGGATATTTTTTAAATTGCTCTAAAAGTGCCTCTCCTATACTTTTATGACCCGACCCAGTATTGTCAGATGAAATTATTAATATATTCAAAAATTGCACCCCCCTATTATCTTTGATTCATATTGGATATCATTATTGTTATATTAATTATGCAATATATGCTTCTAAAATGCAATAGCAACAAAAAAATGGCAAAAATGTTTGCCATTTTTTATTTATATTTTAAATTTCATAACTGACTCTTTTAACTTTTGAGATATTTCTTTTTGTCTATTAGCGGTTTTAGAAACTAATTTTAATGCAGTAGTACTGTCATTAACACTAAATTTAATTATTTCAGTATTTTCAGAAGAGCTCTGTGCAATTTTAGCCAAACTATCTGAAGCTATTGTTACTTCATTAATAGTAGCAGTTAGTTCTTCTGACATAGCGGCTATTTCTTCTGACATTTTACTTACAAAATCAGAATCATTATAATATTTATCAACAGTATCGATAAATGCCTCAAATTGCGAATTTACATCTACATTTACATAATTTAATATTTCATTACTGTGTAATGATAAATTTTTAAAGGCCATTTTTACTTTTTCAATAGTTTCATGAATTGCATTTACCGCTTCAGAAGACTGTTCTGCTAAATTTCTCACCTCATCAGCAACTACTGCAAAACCTTTTCCCATATCGCCTGCTCTTGCCGCTTCAATTGCTGCATTTAGAGCTAATAGATTAGTTCTTTCAGACAGGTTAGAAATAGTATTTGCCATTACTGAAATTTGCTCAACAACCTTCCCTTCTTCAATAGCCTTAATGATTTTTTCTTTTTGTTCTTCATATACACTTTTCGAACCTTGGATAGAAGTTTTTACATTTTCTTGAACCTTTTCTACACGTTTTATCGACTTATTTGAATTATTACTTCCTTCTGCAGCCTTGGAAGCTAAAACATTTATACTAGAATCTACTTCCTCTATTGAAGCTGTAATTTCTTCTGATGAGGCGCTTGTATCCTGAATCCCATTACTAATTTCTTTTACTGCTATGTTTATTTCCTCAGATTTAGTTGATAATCTATCTACAGATTGTGAAAGCTCCTCACTAATGCTATTTAGTTCACTAGAATCTTTTAAAATAACACTAATTAACTCCTTAATATTTCGCTCAATTGTATTCATTGCTATTGCTGTTTCTGCAAATTCATCTCCTCTTGTTATTGGAATTTGCTCTTTAAAGTCAAAATTTGCAAGTTTTACTGCAAAAGCTTTCATTTGTATTAATGGCTTATTAATATCTGTTGCAACTAAAATTCCAAGTCCAATAGCTAATATTACCCCCACCGAAAGTAAAATGACAATAATATAAGTATTTGAACTTGCAATAGTATCATTGTTATCACTAACAGATTTAGTTCTATTTAAATTATTATTCACGCTATTATTTAGTTCATTAATAAATGATGTGGTCATCGATGATGTTTCTTTAAGTTTATTAGTAGCATCATCATAATTTCCTGCATCTCTAGCTTTAATTATACCATCTATTATTTGCACAAATTTATCTTCTTGAGTGCTTATATTGCTTAAGGAATTGCCGCCTTGTAATGTTTTTAATGACGATATATAATATGTATTGTTTGAAATATCCTTTTGTATTTCGTTTTCAAGTGATGACTTTTGTGAACTATCCTTTAAGAAAACTAATTTTAAAGCATCGGCTTCAATCTCAGAAACATTTTGCTTTATGCTATCTGACCAGAAAACACTCTGCATACCCATTCTATACATATTGCTAGAATTTGTTGCTAAAGACTTTAAAGCATAAATCGAAATACCTCCTACTATAGCTATAACCATTGCCACTAATAGAAACGCTGCTATAAGTTTTGTCCTTACTTTTAAATTTTTAAAAAATTTCAAGTTAATCCCCCCATTGTCAAAACTAATTTTATTTATATGTTCTATATATTTATATTATTATAAAAATATCTTTTTCTTATCAAAAATATATGTGATTTTTATGTGATTTACCTAGTATTGTAGTATAATTTTAATATCATTATTTTTTAGGAGGAATTCAAAATGATCGTAATTAATAAAGAAGTTTCAGCCACAAAGGTAAATGAAGGTTTTGAAAGAAAGGTACTGGCTACAGGCGGTAGTATGATGTCTGCCGAAATGCATATAAAAAAGGGAGTTTCAGGACCTTATCACACTCATCCTCATGAGCAAATAAGCTACGTTGTCTCTGGAATTATTGAAGCCAAAATAGAAGATAAAATAATGGTATTAAAGTCAGGAGATAGCTATTATGCTGCTCCAAATGTTCCTCATGGAGCTACTGCTTTGGAGGATTCTGTAATGCTAGAAATTTTTTCACCACAAAGAGAAGATTTCCTTTAAAAAAGTTTTATCTTTTTCATTATAGAATTATGCTTACTATGATGATATAATAAATTGGATTTATTTATAAGGAGGAATTTGTTTTAAAAAATGAAGAAAAATATCGAAAATAAAATTAAGCTTCACGGCTTTAATAATTTGACTAAAACTTTATCTTTTAATATGTATGATATTTGTTATGCCAAATCTTCTGAGGACAGAGAAGCTTATATCTCCTATATAGATGAGCAATACAATGCTGATAGGCTTACTCAAATTCTTACTAATGTTACAGAAATCATTGGGGCTAATATTTTAAATATTGCAAAACAAGACTATGACCCACAAGGTGCCAGCGTTACTATACTAATATGTGAAGATCCAATAGAAAAGGAATTCAAGGATTCATATGAGAAAGAAACACCAGGCCCACTGCCAGAAACCGTTGTGGCTCATCTAGATAAAAGCCATATTACGGTACACACATATCCTGAATATCATCCAGATGAAGGCATATGCACCTTTAGAGCGGATATAGATGTATCTACTTGTGGCATGATATCTCCTTTAAAGGCCTTAAATTATTTAATTCATTCCTTTGAAGCAGATATTATGACTATGGATTACAGAGTTCGTGGCTTCACAAGGGATATTACAGGGCGAAAGTTATTTATTGACCATAATATAAATTCAATTCAAAACTACATACCAAATGAAGTTAAAAATATGTACAATATGATTGATGTTAACGTTTATCAAGAAAACATTTTTCATACAAAATGTAAGCTTAAACAATTTGATTTAGATAATTATTTATTTGGTTACTCAAAAAAAGATTTGACACCTAGAAAAAGGCAAAGAATCACTCACAGAGTAAAAAAAGAAATGGATGAAATATTTTATGGAAGAAACATATCTGAAACAAATTAAAAAGAGTACTCTCGGAAACTAAATAATAAATAACAAAATTTTATGCAGTTTAAAATATGCCTGATTTTTGCAATGAAAATATTAAAAACAGGCATGACAAATAAGCCTCTTTAAGTAGGCTTTAA
>JAJXWJ010000136.1 GCA_021781655.1 Bacillota bacterium
TGCCATTACGAATACCAATCTGAATAAAATAAGTAGGATCTTTTGAATTTCTATCATAGCTTAATTTCATAGTAAAACCTCCATTTACTTCTATTATAACATATAATACAACACCATACAACATAAAGATAAGAAAATTTGACAATAAAAAAATCAGGAAACCCTTTATTATAGGCATTCCTGATGCTTATGAATCATTTTATTTTGTTTGTAAGTGTTTAAAACCCGGAGAAGGTATACTATTAAGAAAGTGAATTTAATTATTGACACACGTGGCCGATTGTATTATAATAATTATGTTTGTATAGCGTTGTTAAAAAAGATCCACTAGCCCCGGATCTTTGACATAGAACGTGATTTATGTAAAGTTCAGGGAGGGAAAAAAATGAAATCATATGTTGCAAAACCACATGAAGTTGAAAGAAAATGGTATGTTGTAGATTTAGATGGTCAAACGCTAGGAAGAGCTGCAAGTCAAATTGCTACAATTTTAAGAGGTAAAAACAAACCTACTTATACTCCTCACGTTGACACTGGAGATTTTGTTATAGTTATAAATGCTGATAAAGTAGTATTGACAGGAAAAAAATTAGATCAAAAGATGTTAAGACATCATTCATTATATCCAGGCGGTTTAAAGGAAGTACCATATAGAGAAGCATTAGCAAAGAAGCCTGAATTTGTATTTCAAGAAGCAGTAAGAAGAATGCTTCCATCTGGAGTATTAGGTAGAGAAATGCTTAAAAAGCTTAAGGTATATAAAGGTACAGAACATAATCATGAAGCACAAAAACCAGAATTATTAGAATTAAGATATTAATCTTAACTGAGAGGAGGATTTATAATGGCTAAAGTACAATATATTGGAACTGGAAGAAGAAAAAAATCTATTGCGAGAGTAAGACTTGTACCTGGAGAAGGTAAAGTAATAATAAATAAAAGAGATATCGAAACTTATTTTGGATTAGAAACAACTAGAGTAATAGTTAATCAACCATTAGTATTGACTGGAACTAAAGAAAAATTTGATGTGTTAGTAAATGTTAATGGTGGTGGCTTAACTGGTCAAGCAGGAGCAATAAGACATGGTATTTCAAGAGCACTTTTAAAAGCTGATGAATCTTTAAAAGGTGAACTTAAGAAAGCTGGTTTCTTAACAAGAGACCCAAGAATGAAGGAAAGAAAGAAATACGGTCTTAAAAAAGCAAGAAGAGCGCCACAATTCTCAAAGAGATAATGCAAAAAAGAGGTTTATCCTCTTTTTTTTTGAGAATAAATGTTTTACATATAAATTATATATTAATAGATAGTAAAATTTATACTATCACACTTACAAAGGGTAAAAAATTATTAATAAGCAATTTTATAAAGAGGTGTTAAGATGTTTAGCTTGTCTCCTAAAGAAGATAAATTCTACGATATGTTTATAGAAAATTCTCAATTAATTTATGAAGCAGCATTAAAATTTCAACAATTTTTAAATAGTTTTTCAGAACTTGGAGTTAACTTGAAGGAAATAAAAGATATCGAAAGACAGTGTGATATTGAACAACATAAAATTATAAATGAATTAAATAAAACTTTTATTACTCCTTTTGATAGAGAGGATATATTTATGATATCAAAGAAAATGGATGATATTGTAGACATAATAGAAGAAAGTGCTAATAGTTTTATGATGTTTAATGTAGAAACTGTTAAAGACGAAGTTAAAGAACTGGCTGAACTTATAGTTATATGTTGTAAATATATAGTTAATCTCATGACAGAGTTTAAAAACATGAGAAATAATAAAAAATTGACAGAAATAATAATTGAAATAAACAAAAAAGAAGAAGAAGGCGACATAATATTTAGGAAAGCAGTTAGAGATTTATTTACAAAGGATTTGCCAGTATTAGAAGTAATAAAATGGAGAGAAATATATCAATATGCTGAAAATACACTAGATGCATGTGAAACAGTAGCTAATATTATTGAAGGAGTTGCTATGAAGAATGCCTAGTACAATGATATTATATACAGTAATAATAGTAATTTTAGCATTGATATTTGATTTTATAAATGGTTTTCATGATAGTGCAAATGCAATAGCTACTTCAGTGTCAACGAGAGTACTTAGCTTAAAATCGGCGGTAATAATGTCAGCAGTATTCAATTTTGTTGGTGCGTTTCTAAGTGACAAAGTTGCTAAAACTGTTGGGGATGGAATAGTAAATACGTCTTTAATATCACCAACAGTAATCATTGTGGCAATTATTGCAGCAATTATTTGGGATCTATTAACATGGTATTTTGGTATTCCGAGTAGCTCTTCTCATGCATTAATTGGAAGTCTAATAGGAGCAGCAATTGTATACCAAACTTCTTTTTCAGTAGTTTATTGGAAAACGTTTATACTTAAAATAATACTTCCTCTTATTCTATCTGTGATAATAGGTTTTGTAGTTGGTTATTTAGTAATGATACTTTTACAGTGGATTCTAAGAAAATCTAAGCCAAGCTTTGTAACAAAATTCTTTTCAAAATTTCAAATTCTTTCAGCAATGCTTATGGCATTAAATCATGGAATGAACGATGCTCAAAAATCAATGGGAATAATATCTATGGCATTAGTAAGTGGAGGGCTTTTACAGCAATTTGAAGTACCGGTTTGGGTAAAGATTATATGCGCTATTGCTATGGCTTTTGGTACATACTTTGGAGGACAAAGAATAATTAAAACTATGGGAACTAAGATGGCAAGATTAGCACCTGTAAATGGATTCGCAGCAGAAACAAGTGCTGCAGCAGTAATATTTGGTGCTAGCATGTTAAGTGCACCTGTAAGTACTACCCAAATAATTTCAACAGCTATAATGGGTGTTGGAGCCTCTAACAGGATTTCTTCAGTAAGATGGATGCTAGCTAGAAATATTCTTTGGGCTTGGATAATTACAATACCTATTTGTGCTTTAATTGCTAGTATACTCGGTTTGCTCGTTAAAGTATTATAATTTATAAAACCACCTTTCAGTTAAAATTGGAAGGTGGTTTTTGTTTTAAAATAAATAATTTTAGGAAATACTAACTCTAAATAAAAATAAATTAGGTGATAAAATGAGTAAGTATAAGATTATTTTTGCAATAATTATGGTAGTATTAATTTGTAGCGGTGAAATTAGAGAGGTTCAAGCAATTGAAAACAATAAAAAAATAATTTTAATTGATCCAGGACATGGTGGTCTTGATGGTGGTGCAATTTCAAAAAGTGGAACAGTTGAAAAAGATATCAACTTATTAATTTCTTTGAAAACAAAGAAAGTATTGGATGAAAAAGGATTTAAAGTAATATTAACGAGAGAAGAAGATAAAGGACTTTATTCTGAAGGTGGAACTATTAGAAAAAAAAAGGTTGAAGATTTAAATAATAGATGTAAAATGAAAGAAGAATGCAAATGTGATATGTTTGTTAGCATACATCTAAATATGTTTCCTGAGCAGCAATATTATGGCTCGCAAGTGTGGTATTCTAATAATAGCGAAAGCAAAAAACTTGCACACATAATTCAAGAAAACATTAAGACAGATTTAAAGGATAACAATAAAAGACTGGAAAAGCCTGCACTAGATAAATATAAAATATTAAGATGTGATAAGGGCATACCATCTGTAATTGTTGAATGCGGATTTTTATCTAATTATAAGGAAGAACAAAAATTGAAAACTGATGAATATCAAATGGCTATAGCTAATTCATTAGCGAATTCAATTGAAAAATTTTATGATCATTAATGATTGGAGAGGAAATTTATAATGAGGGAAATACACTCGAATGAAATTACAAATGCTGTGAGAGAGCTTTGTATAAAGGCAAATAGTTTTTTGCCTAAGGATATTGAAAATTCATTAAAGAAAAGTTTTGAAGATGAAAAATTTGAAATAGCTAAAGATACTCTTATGAAGTTAATTGAAAACAGTAGTATTGCATCAAGTGAAAAGGTGCCTATTTGTCAAGATACAGGTATGGCCTGTGTTTTTTTAGAGATAGGACAGGATGTTCATATTTCTGGGCAATTTATAGATGATGCAATAAATGAAGGTGTAAAACAAGGATATGAAGAGGGTTATCTTAGAAAATCCATAGTTAAAGATCCGATTAATAGAATAAATACAAAAGATAATACACCAGCAGCAATAACATATGAGTTTGTTCCTGGTGAAAATATAAAAATTACAGTAGCACCAAAAGGCTTTGGTTCAGAAAATATGAGTAAGATAAAAATGCTTAAGCCGGCAGATGGAATTGAAGGAGTAAAAAAATTTATTACAGATACAGTAAAAGAAGCGGGACCCAATCCTTGCCCTCCAATGGTAATTGGTGTAGGTATTGGCGGCAATTTCGATAAAGTTGCAGCACTTGCAAAAAAAGCATTATTAAGACCTATAGACGAGTATAATAGTGACGATTTTTATAAAAACCTTGAAGAAGAGATGCTTGTTAAAATTAATCAACTTGGCATAGGACCACAAGGTTTTGGTGGAAAAACTACGGCGCTTGGTGTTAATATTGAGACTCTTCCTACTCATATTGCTGGTTTGCCTGTTGCTGTAAATATTTCATGCCATGTAACTAGACATGCCAGCTGTATAATATAATTTATAGAAGGAGAGGATTAATTTAATGGAAGTTAAAATTTCAGTACCCCTTATAGAAGAAGATATAAAAAAGCTTAAAGCTGGTGATAGAGTGTTGTTATCAGGTTATATATATACAGCAAGAGATGCAGCACATAAAAGATTAGTGGAATTGTTAGATAGGGGAGAATCGCTACCTTTTAATATTGATAATGAAGTGATTTATTATGTTGGTCCAACACCAGAAAAACCGGGACAAGTTGTTGGATCGGCAGGGCCAACTACTAGCTACAGAATGGATTCCTATGCACCTAGACTAATGGATATTGGTTTGAAAGGAATGATAGGAAAGGGTAGCAGATCAAAAGAAGTAATTGAATCTATAATAAAAAATAAAGCAGTATATTTTGGAGCTATAGGTGGTGCAGCTGCATTAATATCTAAGACAATAAAAGAATCTAAGATTATAGCATATGAAGATTTAGGTTCAGAGGCCATAAGAAAGTTTAAAGTTGTAGATTTTCCAGCTATCGTTATTATAGATAGTCAAGGTAGAAATCTTTATGAGGAAGGACAAAAGGAGTATTTGAAGTCAGTTAAATAAATTATTAAGAGGCATGCTTTTAGCATGCCTCTTAATAATAAGGGGTGATTTGAAATAAGTATTTATATATATGTATATACTTATTTTTTATATAAAAGCTCGAAGTATTCTTCAAGCATTCTATGCATTGAAAAGTTTTTTTGAGTAGATTTAATGCTTTCTTGCATCATATTTATCCAATCTAATCTGTTTTCGTAATAAGTAGGAATGAC
>JAJXWJ010000137.1 GCA_021781655.1 Bacillota bacterium
TGCATATATATAGATATTATGATAAAATGCTTATGTTACTTAATTTGCACTTATAGCTCAGTTGGATAGAGCACTCGGCTACGAACCGGGGTTTTGCGGGGGTTCGAGTCCCTCTAGGTGCACCAAAAGTATATAGATAAAGATGTAAATCTTCATCTATATACTTTTTTTTGTTTCAAAATTATTATGGAATACAAATGTAAAGCTTTTAAAGATAATCACGATAATAACAAAAGATTATTATTGTGATTATCTTTATGGGTTGTGAAAAATATGGAAAATATTATAAAAGATTTAAAAGGTACTAAAGTCATAGATAAAGAAGATGTAATAAAATTTAAGGCATATATAAATTATAAATATAATTCTAATAAATCTTCTGAAAATGCAAAAATATTATCAAAAACTATTAATCAAATAATAAGTACAAAATTAATAAATTTACCAGAAGAGCTTAAAGCTTCTATAATATTTAAAATAATAAAAAATACTTTTGCCAGTAGCAAAACTGTAATTACTTTATATGATGTATTTGATGTGTGCATAAAGGATGAAAATGTTAGGAAGAATTTTATTGATAATCTAACAAATTGGCTTGACAAGCATTTGAGCATTGAAGTAACTATAGATGAAATCGATTCTTATATATTTTCTTTAGAAAATGAAAAAGAAGCAGATGAAAATCAGATTAAATATGAAGAAATTAATACAGTTTTATTAAATAAATCTTCAAAAAATGAAGAGTTTTGTTCTCTTATCACCCAAAGTAAAGTGATAAGAAATAAAAAATATTTTGGAATAGTTGCTGTTTTTCCTATATTTATCATACTGTTTATTGTTATGAACATAAATTTACATATGAAGACAAAAGGTAATAAAATAGTATATAATCAAGTGATTAACAACAAAAATGTAGCATCTAAAATGAAAATTAGCAGTAATTCAAATTTACCTCAATATATGAGATATAAGAATATTGAGGTAGATAAATTAAAGAACTTCTTAACTTCTCGAAATTCCCTTTTATGCGATGAGCCATATTTTTCTACAATTATAGCCAATGCAAAAAAATTTAATATTAATCCAATTTTGCTTTTTTCAATTACAGGACAAGAGGAAAACTTTGTCCCTAAAAATTTAGATAATGCAGCTAAAATTGCTAACAATCCCTTTAATGTATTCCACAGTTGGAAAGAATACAATACAAATATAGAGGATTCTTCAGCAATAGCTGCTAGAACCATTAATAATATAAGTATAAACATGCCATCCAATGCTGATCCATTTTCATGGATAGGAAGTAAATATGCAGAAGATAAATCTTGGGCCAGCGGTGTCAAGCAAATATTTAAGCAGCTTACCCAAGATACAAAATAGTAAATTAATTGTATTAAGAAATTACATTATTAATTGATTTGTAAAAGTCTTTTTTAACCCATAAGTACAATAGTAATGCAAAAAGAGCTGTTCCAAATTCAGATATTGGCAAAGCATAAGCAATTCCAGTTAATCCAAAGGTAGAATTTCCAATTATAATTGCAGGAATAAATAACACTCCTTGTGAAAGTGACATAATAAGTGATGGTAAAGACTTTCCTGTTGCTTGAAATACATTAGTAAATAGAAATATAATACCATAAACAACTTGTGCTAACATACATATACGAAACAATGGAGCTCCAAGGCTAATAATATTTGAATTTGTAATAAATATTTTAAGTATATAATTGGTTGAAAAGTATAAGAAAACAGAGACAAATATGCTAATTATCATGCTGCATATACCGGTAAATCTTATTATCTCATTCATTCTATTATTGTTATTAGCCGAATAATTATAGCCTATAAGAGGCTGAACTCCCTCACAAAGTCCACTTACAAGAAATTCTGGTATCATATTTATTTGTACTGCGATACCAAGTATAGCAACGGCAGCATCTCCATATTTTGCCGAAAAAATATTTAAAAGCAAAGATGAAGTTAAAAGTAAAATAAATGTAATAAACACTGGTATACCTATTGAAAAAGAGTTTTTAATAAGTTCAATGTTAGGCGAAAAATATTTAAAGGAAATAGAAAGCTTTTCGCTCTTTTTTATAAAATAATAGCAATAATAAATAGCTGCTAAGCCATTGGCAATAACTGTTGAAGCTGCAGAGCCAGAAACACCAAGGTGAAAAGTGAATATCATAATAGGATCAAGAATAATTGTTCCTATGGTTGCAATCATCATACCAACCATAGATTGTTTAGAAGCTCCTTCCGAGCGTACAATTTGTCCCATGGAGAAGCTTAACATAATAAATATACCACCTCCTGCAAGTATATTTATAAAGCTCTTGGTAGGCTCTATAGTATGCACACTAGTGCCTAATAAGTGTAAAATAGGATTCATAAATATATAGCATATTATAGTAAGCATAAATCCTAAAATTATAGATCCATAAAATGAAAAAGAAGAAGCTTTTTTTGCTGTAGCATAATCTTTTTCTCCTAATAATCTAGATATATAAGTTCCACACCCTATCCCAAATATATTTGAAGCTGCCATAAATATAGTGAAAACAGGTAAAGAAAGCATAACGGCGGTTATCATATCAGTGTTATTTAATCTTCCAACAAAAAAAGTATCAGCAATATTTTGGATTACGCCAACAAACATAGCAAGTATCATAGGTAGTGCCATATTAGCAACAGCTTTTGGAACAGGTGCTTTTTCTAAATAATAAATATTAGTTTCTTCCATTTTTTTTAGTCCTCCTTAAAATAATTTTACTTAGAATTATAATTATTAGAATTCTAAGTAAATGTATAAAATATAGAGTTATTGCTCTACATTTTTATTTACTAATTGAAGCATTAATAAAAAAGTTTCTTTTTGATCTTTTGTCATGCCAGAAGTAAGTGTTTCTTCTGCCATAATGAAGGTTTCATTAAATTCATTTATAAGAGTCTCTCCTTTTTTTGTAAGGGATAATTCCTTTGAACGTGCATCTTTTGAACTGCTCATTCTAGTTATAAAACCCTTTCTTTCAAGTCCCTTAAGCAAACTTGTTATAGAAGAACCTTTTAAATTCATTGCAGTTTCTATATCTTTTTGATTTATCGTGCTACCATTTTTTACTTTATCGCTAATAAAGCCAACAATCCTTGCCTGTTGATTAGTGATGTCATAAGGAATAAGATGTTCATCTAAAATACGTTTTAAATTATGGTCAATACTTCTTATATAGTATTGAAAAATATAATCAAGCCTTGAATCAGACATTAGCAATTACTCCTTTGCAATTTCATTAGAATTCTAATTAATTTTATAATACTATCTAATTATTTTGTTGTCAATAAGAATATGCTTAATAATAAATTATATTTTGTTGCACAACTTTAAGTTTTATGTATAATATATAACATAGGCTTTTAAATTAATAAATTAAGCGCCAGAACTTAAGTGAACTAACAAATTAATAATTTGAAAAGATTAAAGGAAACTCCACTAATGTGGAGTAAGTTCGACTAACCAAATCGAAGATTTGGAGTCTCACTTAAGTTGACGAGGGCAAGGATTATCGAAAATTCGGCGGATACCTTGCGGTATGGCACTACCGGAAATATTGACAAATCCAAGAAGTGATTTTTGGGACAAATCAATAAGGTGCCTGAAAGCCTTAAAACTAAATATAGAGTTGAAAGGTAGGTATTTTTATGTGCGGAATAGTTGGCTATGTGGGAGAAAAAGAGGCAGCGTCTATCCTGGTAAACGGATTAAGAAAATTAGAGTATAGGGGCTATGACTCGGCTGGAGTAGCAATTATTAACAAAAATGGCACCATGAATCTAGCTAAAAGTAAAGGTAGATTAGCAAATTTAGAAGAAAAGTTAAATGCTAATCCTATTGAAGGAAGTTTTGGTATTGGACATACAAGGTGGGCAACTCATGGACAGCCATCAGATTTAAATTGTCATCCACATACAAACAAGGAGAAGACTATTAGCGTAGTTCATAACGGTATAATCGAAAATTATTTGGAGCTTAGAGAACTTTTAACTTCAAAGGGTTATGAATTTTATTCTGAAACTGATACAGAAGTTATTCCTAATCTCATTGACCTTTATTACAAAGGAAATTTGTTAGAGGCTGTAGTTGAGGCAACTTCAAAGGTTGAAGGAAGTTATGCATTAGGAGTTATGTGCTCAAATGAGCCTGGAAAGGTAGTAGCAGTAAGGAAAGATAGCCCTTTAATAGTAGGTGTAGGTAAAGGGGAATTTTTTATTGCATCAGATGTTCCTGCTATTTTAAATTACACAAGGGACGTAATTTATTTAAATGATAAAGAATTTGTTGAAATGACTAAGTCAGAAATAAATATTTATTCTAAGGCAGGACTTAAATTAGAAAAAGAAATTCATCATGTTACTTGGAATGCAGATGCTGCAGAAAAGGGTGGGCATGAGCACTTCATGATAAAAGAAATTCTTGAGCAACCTAAAGCTTTAAGAGATACAATGACATCTAGGGTTATTAAAGGAAAGCCAATATCTTTAGACAAAATTAAGTTAACAAAAGAACAAATTGAAAATATTGATAAAATATATATTGTTGCTTGTGGTACTGCCTATAATGCAGGAATTATAGGTAAATATGCCATTGAAAAAATGGCTAGAATACCAGTTGAAGTAGATATAGCATCAGAATTTAGATATAGATCACCTATTTTTACAGATAGAAACTTATTAATAGTAATGAGTCAATCTGGTGAAACAGCAGATACTTTAGCAGCTTTAAGAGAGGCAAAATCAAATGGAGTAAGAGTATTAGCCATAACTAATGTAGTTGGAAGTTCTGTAGCAAGGGAAGCGGATGACGTGCTTTATACTTGGGCAGGTCCAGAAATAGCAGTTGCTTCAACAAAAGCATACACTACTCAGCTTGTTACGATGTATATGTTAGGTTTATTTTTAGCTGAAAATAGGGGAACCATGACAAGTGAAGAGATTGAAAAAGTTAAAGATAGTATGCTAACCTTACCAGAAAAAGCAGAAGAAGTATTAAAACAAAAGGAAGTATTACAAAAATTTGCTGAAAATACTTATATGCATAAAGATATGTTCTTCTTAGGAAGAGGAGTAGACTATGCTGTTGCTATAGAGGGCTCTTTAAAGGTAAAGGAAATTTCATATATCCATTCTGAGGCATATGCAGGTGGAGAGTTAAAGCATGGAACTATTGCACTTATTGAAGAAGGTACAATAGTAATTGCATTAGCAACTCAAGAAGACTTATATGAGAAAATGATAAGTAATGTAAGAGAAGTAACAACAAGAGGAGCGAAGGTTTTAGGGATTGCTGTTGAGGGAAATAGGAGTATA
>JAJXWJ010000049.1 GCA_021781655.1 Bacillota bacterium
CAAACATAATATCGATATCATCTTTTGTGACAATAAGTGGAGGCATTAAACGAATGATAGATGGTCTTGGCGAATTTATTATAAGCCCATTTTTTAAGCATTCGCCTACGATTTCATTTCCTTTTTCATTTGGCAAATCAAATGCTATTAATAAACCTTTGCCTCTTATATTTTTTAGCTCATATCGTTCTTTTATTTCTTTTAGTTTTTCTTTTATATATTCTCCCTGTGTTTTAACGTTATTACATATATTTTTATTTATAATTTCACTAACGACTGCAAGTCCAACAGCCATTCCAAGAGGTTGAGCACAGTAGGTTCCTCCCTGATCAAAAGGTTCAAAAATATTAAGTTTTTCTTTAGTTAATAAAGCAGATATAGGATATCCCCCTCCGATACCTTTAGCTAAAGTCATAATATCAGGTTCTATTCCATATTGTTCATAAGCAAATAATGTTCCAGTCCTACCTATACCAGTTTGAACTTCGTCAAAAATCAAAAGAATTCCGGTTTCCTCGCATAAAGCACTAATTGCTTCTATATAAGCTTTCTCTGCCTCATTAACGCCACCTTCCCCTTGTATTGGCTCTAGCATAATTGCACACGTATTTTTCGTTATTGCAGCTTTAATTGCTTCAATATCATTAAATAGTACACGTATAAAACCAGCAACCTTTGGTTCATATAATTTATCCCAAATACTTTTTCCACTTGCAGACATGGTGGCTAAGGTTCTACCATGAAAACCATTAACAGTAGTAATAATTTCATAAGCACCCTTCAAATTTTTTTGTCCATATTTTCTTGCTAATTTTATAGCTCCTTCATTTGCTTCCGAGCCGGTAGATGCAAAAAATACTCTATCAAAGCAAGAGTTATCAGTAAGAAGCTTTGCAAATTCAATCATAGGCTTATTATAGAATGATGGACTAGCATTAATTAATGTTTGTGATTGATTAATAATAGCCTCATGTATTGATTCTGGACAATGGCCTAAGGCTGTAACTGCCCAACCTCCAATAAAATCAAGATAATTTTTACCTTCAGTATCCCATAAGTACATGCCTTTTCCTTTTTCCATTACTGTACTTGGCCGTGAAGTGACAAAAAGTAGGGATTTGTTAGCTTCGGTTAGTAACTCTTCTGTAGTTTTAAATTCATTTAGATAAGTCATAAAAATAACTCCTTTCAGTGATTATTGTATAAGTATACATTATTATGCATACTTATACAATATATATGTTGTTATTTATTCAAATTATCTAATCAATTCCGATTATAGCTTTCGCCTAGTTTGTAAAGTTTTTCTATTGAACTCCACTTAATTTAGATATTCTATTTGAAATATCTCCTTTAAATATGCCGCCATGATAACAAATTATTGTTTCAATATCATAGTCAAGGAGCTTTTTAAGAGAAGTTAAAGCTAAAGGCATATCATAAGTGTATTCTTGCTTTGGACCTATTAACTGTCCACCTTCAACATTTAAAGCATCACCAGTTACTAAAGTCTTATATTTATGTAAATACAAACATATGTGTCCATGAGTATGTCCAGGAGTATGAATAATTGTAATCCCTCCAAAGTAAGGTAATATTTCTCCATCAGAAACTTCTGTATCCACTTCCGTTTTAAGTGCTTTAAATCTCGCTCTTTCCTCTCTTGGCATTGCTTTTAGTCTTTCTGGAGTCATCTTTAAAGACTGTTCTTCACCATTTATGTATGGAGCCTCAAGAGTATGAGCGATTACTTCTATCTTTCCTTTAGACTTATTTACAATATCAGTTAGACTTCCAATATGGTCTATATCGTGATGTGTAATAATTACTTTTTTTAGTCTTTCGAAATATGTGCCAGCTGCTTCAATTTCTTTTATAATATCAAGAAACATTCCTGGAAGACCAGTGTCGATTAGCGCCATGTCATTTTCATCCCATATCAAAACTGAATTTAAAATGCGATTATCCCTTTTTAGTTCTAAAACTTCTAAACCTTCTCCTATTTTCATTAAATATTGCACATCCTTTCATAGTTATAAAATATTATATAAAGATAATATCACAATTTTAACTGGTTTTATATTTAAAGTATTAAAATTTACATATAAGGGCATACTAATTTTACAATATTCAAAAGGGTGAAGAAGATGAAAGATAAGAGTTGTAATAACACGAGTTTAGGAAACAAGTCAAAAAAACAATTGAATGCATATAGTTTGGCAGGAATTGGTATCGGCGGCATTGTAGGTTCAGGTTTTTTTCTTGGTACAGGTTTAGCGGTGAAAGAAGCAGGCCCGGCAGTCATTTTATCATTTTTATTCGGTGGATTTATAATGGCACAAGTGTTAGGTGCTATGACAAGCATAAGTATTAATCGTCCAGTTACCGGTTCTTTTAGAGTATATACCGAACAATTTCTTGGAAAATTTACTGGATATATTTTAGGATGGATAATATATATTTCTAGTATATTAGGCATTGTTTCTGAAGCTGTAGCTGCAGCTGTATTTATAAGATATTGGTTCCCAGAGTTTTCTATAGCCATTGTGGCTTCTGCCGTTGTAATAATAGTTATTTTAATAAATAGACTTAATATGAAGTATTTCGGATACTTTGAATCTGGTACTGCTGTTTTGAAAATGATAGCAATTGCAGCCTTCATTTTCATAGGTATAATATTTTTATGTTCTCATGGTATACAAGCAAAACCTATTCCTTTTGCATCTATAAATAATTTTTTTCCAAATAAAATTTCTGGTTTATTGCAGTCTATGTTGATTGTAGTGTTTACATACTCAGGAATTAGTACAATTGCAATGGCTACATCTGATGTAAGAAAGCCATGTCTATCTATTCCTAAGGCAACAATTCTTGTAACTGTTGGTCTAGTTATGTTATACGTTTTAACGATGATTATAATAGTTTTAACAATAAACTGGGGAAATGTAAATATTGCTTCTTCACCACTTATTCAATCACTTAAAATCATGAATGTAAATTGGGCTTCTTCTGCTATCAATGTAATAATTATAGTAGCAACATTTTCTGTTATGATAGGAAATTATTATAGCTGTGATGAAACGCTAATTTCTTTATCGGAGGCAAGTGAAGCACCCTCTATTTTCAAAAAAAACAAAAATGATTTTTATTTATATACATGGCTTTTTACAGGTGTAACATCGTTAATAGTTGTTGCAATCTCGTTTTTATTAAGTGCAAAATTATTTAATTATCTCATTTCTGCCTGCTCATACTATTCATTTTTCAATTGGATAATTAATCTTATTGTTTATTTAAAATGGATAAAAGAAAAGAGAAGCGATGAAAAGTACACCTCTCCTCTTATTTTAGGTAAGTTAGGTGCCTATTTAACCATAGCAATTATATTATTACTTTTTGTAATGAGTCTTTGGGTAAAGGATTTTAGAATAGGTTTCTATTCTGCAGCCGCTATTACTTTATTTATAATGCTGTCTTATAAAATATTTAAAGTTTAAGTTATCCTCCTAAATATGCATTTTTAACTGACTCTTCCTTTAATAAAGCTTCTGCTTTTCCTTTTAGAACAATTGTTCCATTTGCTATAACATATGCTCTATTTGCAACCTTTAGTGCCATATGAGCATTTTGTTCAACTAATAAAATAGTTGTTCCACTTTCGTTAATTTCCTCAATTATGTTAAATATATTTTGAACAATTATAGGTGAAAGTCCCATAGAAGGCTCATCTAATAAAAGAATTTTAGGTTTAGACATTAATGCTCTGCCAATAGCTAGCATTTGTTGCTCACCACCACTTAAAGTTCCTGCTATTTGCAATTTTCTTTCCATTAGCCTTGGAAACTTACTATATACACTTTCATAATCATTACTAATACCTTTTTTATCTTTACGATAGTAGGCACCTAATTCAAGATTTTCTTTAACTGTTAAGTTTGAAAATATCTTTCTTCCCTCAGGAACTTGTACAATACCCATTTGCACTAATTTATGAGCAGGAACTGTTTTAATTGAATTTCCCTCATATATAATGTCGCCAGATTTTATAGTTATTAATCTTGATATAGCCTTTAGTGTAGAGGATTTTCCAGCACCGTTTGCTCCTATTAGCGTTACAATCTCACCTTTATTTACTTCTAAGCTAATGTTTTTTAATGCATGAATTGCACCATAATATACATTAAGCTCTTTCAGTATTAACATTTATATCATCCTCTCCAAGATATGCCTTTATGACTGCTTGATTTATTTTAATTTCATTTGGAGTCCCTTCGGCTATCTTTTTTCCATAATCAACAACAGCAATCTTTTCACATATACCCATAACAAGCTTCATGTCGTGTTCAATTAATAATATTGATATATTATGTTCATTTCTGATCCAAACAATTAATTCCATCAATTCTTTAGTTTCCTTAGGATTCATTCCTGCAGCTGGTTCGTCAAGTAAAAGCAATTTAGGTTTTGCAGCAAGTGCTCTTGCAATTTCAACTCTCCGCTGCTTTCCGTAAGGGAGGTTTGAAGATAGTTCATCTTTTTTATCTAATAGTTCTAATTCCGATAATATTTGCAAAGCTTTATCTTCAATTTCTTTCTCCTCTTTAAAATATTTAGGGAGTCTAAAAACCGTATCTATAAAATTATAGTTAACTTGATAATTGTACGAAATTTTTACGTTTTCAAGCACTGTCATATTCTTAAAAAGTCTTATATTTTGAAAAGTTCTTGCTATGTTTTTTCGTGTTATTTCATAGGGCTTTAAGCCTTGAATTTTTTCATTACATAATTCAATAGTTCCTTCTGTAGGTGCATAAACTCCAGTTAGCAAATTAAAAATCGTTGTTTTACCCGCCCCATTTGGACCTATTAAACCAACTAATTCGCCTTGCTCTATTTCCAAACAAAAGCCAGAAACTGCTTCAAGACCTCCAAATTTTATTCCAAGATTATCTACTTTAAGTAATGGCACCTTTATCACCTTCTATTTTCTTCTTTATAAACTTGAAAGATAACTCCTTTGTACCCATTAACCCTTGTGGTCTAAATATCATTATTACGATGAGAAGAATTGAATAAAAGACCATTCTATAATCTGAAAATGTCCTTAAAGCTTCTGGCAAAACAGTTAGTACTCCCGTCGATAAAATGCACCCACTTAAGCTTCCCATACCGCCAAGCACTACAAAGGTTACAATTTCTACAGATTTTAAGAAGCCAAAGCTAGTTGGGTCGATAAACATATATAAATGTGCAAAAAGACCTCCTGCTACACCTGCAAAAAACGCTGCTACAATGAATGCTTCTATTTTATATTTTGTTGTGTTAATACCCATAGCTTCTGATGCAATTTCATCTTCTCTAATGGACAGCATTGCTCTTCCCCTAGATGAATGAACTATATTATAAATTACTACAAAAGTAATAAGTACAGAAAAAAACACCCAAGTAAAATCTGTCTTTGGAGGAATTCCAACAAACCCTCTAGCACCACCTAAGTAATCTATATTTGTTATAACAACTTGTATGATTTGTCCAAAACCTAAGGTTGTTATGGCAAGATAATCTCCCTTTAACCTTAATGTAGGAAGTCCAATTAAAAAGCCAAAAATTGCTGAAACCATTCCTGCACATAAGAGTGCTAAAAAGAAAGGTAGATGAAAGTTGACCGTGCATACAGCAGCTGTATAAGCACCAATTGACATAAACCCTGCATGTCCAAGTGCAAGTTGACCAGTAAATCCAATTATTAAATTTAAACTTAATGCCAAAATTATATTTATTCCTAAATAGTTTATTATTTGAATTTGATAATTATTAATTATTTTTCCGTTTATAATTATAAGTAAAAATCCGTAAATAATTAATGTAGCCACCAAAAAAATAGCAGCTTTTTTAATATGGTTTTTCATATCCTCACCTACACTTTTTCACGTACTTTACTGCCCAAAATACCAGTGGGCTTAAAAATTAAAATTACGATTAAAATAAGAAAAGCAATAGCATCTGCCCATTTTGTTGAGATATAAGCCTTTGTAAGGGTTTCTGCAATTCCCATTATAATTCCACCAAGCATGGCTCCAGGAATTATTCCTATACCGCCTAAAACAGCTGCAACAAAGGCCTTAAGTCCAGGCATTATGCCCATATATGGATCTATAGTGTTATATAATATACCAACAAAAACCCCTGCTGCACCTGCTAGAGATGAACCAATAGCAAAAGTTAAGGAAATAATATTGTCTACATTTATACCCATAAGCTTTGCGGTTTCCATGTCATATGAAGCTGCTCTCATGGCTTTACCAACCTTTGTTCTATAAACAAATACTTGCAAAGAAACAACTAATATCAATGAAATTAAAAGTATAATTATTTGTAAGTTGTTAACTTCAACTCCACCAATATTTTTTGTTTGTTGAATTAATAGATCATGAGGATAAGACCTAGTATCTGCACCTGCAAAAGATTTTAGTGCAAATCCATTTTCTAGTAAAAATGAAACTCCAATAGCTGTAATGAGAAGTGCTATTTTAGGAGAATTCCTTAATGGTTTATATGCCACCTTTTCTATTATTATGCCTAAAATAGCTGTACAAAGCATAGAAATAATAAGTACTAAAGGAAAAGGTAGATGGAAATTGACAGAAATATAAAAGCCAACGAAAGCACCTACCATAAATATGTCACCATGGGCAAAATTAATTAAACCAATTATGCCGTAAACCATGGTATAGCCTAAAGCGATTAATGCATAAACACTTCCTAATGATAATCCATTTAGCAATTGCTGCAAAAATGACATATTATACCTCCTTTTCAAATTTAAAATAATTAAGGGTTTAGTTTTTCAACAAATGTGTTCTTTCCATTTTCAGCCTTTATTATAACCGCAGATTTTATAGCATTCCTGTCACTATTTATTTTCACAGTTCCGGAAACAACATTTGTATTCATTTTAGCTAAAGCATTTTTAATATTATCTGCATTTGTATTTCCTGCATTTTTAATTGCAGTTAATAAAATCTTTCCTGCATCATAATTTAATGCAGCCATAGCATCCGGAGTTTCTCCTTTATATTTATTTTTGAAGGCATTTACAAAATTAACTACAGCTAAAGCAGTATCATCTGGAGAATAATGGTCTGAAAAATATGCACCATTTACTGCTGTGCCACCTATATCGTATAACTTAGAAGAATCCCATCCATCACCACCTAAAAAGGTTGAGTTAATTCCTAGTGCTCTTGCCTCCTGTGCGATAACTCCAACTGTTGAATAATAGTCTGGTAAAAACATAACATCAGCATTTTGCGTTTTTAGCTTGGTAAGCTGTGCATTAAAATCTTTATCGCTTGTACTATAGGTCTCCTCTTCAACAACCTTACCTCCGTCTTTAGTAAAGGCAGCTTTAAAAGCATCAGCTAAACCTTTTGAGTAATCATCACCGTTATTATAAAGCATTGTAGCTGTTTTAGCTTTTAATCGAGTAGTAGCAAACTTAGCAACTACTGTTCCTTGGAAAGGGTCTATAAAGCATGTCCTAAAAATATAGTCTCCAGCTTGTGTAACTTTAGGATTAGTTGCTGTACCTGTAACCATAGGAATTTTATTTTGCTGTGCGATTGCAGAAACAGATATTGCGCAGGTGCTAGTTAATGGTCCAACAATTGCTACTACATTTTCATCGTTTATAAGTTTTAAAGCCACATTAGCTGAACTAGAAGCTTTTCCTTCATCATCTTCATAAACGAATTGAACTTTTTTTCCTAATATTCCACCGTTATTATTTGTCTCCTCCTGAAGCAAATCTAAACCTTTTTTGCCAGATTGACCAAACTGTGCTACACTTCCTGTTAGCGGCATAATTATACCTATTTTTATAACCTTTTCACTATCACTTGAGTTTTGATTATTACAGCTTATTAGTAGACTAAACAGTAAACATACCATTAACCAAATTATTATTTTTCTTTTTTTCATATATCTATCCCCTTTACTATATTACATAATATATATTATATGTAATTATATTACAATATTTATTTATAATATTCAATATGTTTGTCAAATTTTTATAATTTATATGTAAAAATTATTATTTTTATAAGAGGACAACAATAAAATAAAAGACCATTTTAAAAGTATAATGAAACTTTTAAAATGGTCTTTTATTTTTTTAAATCAATTTTTTTATATCATTAATTAATTGTTCAACATCTTCTTCTTTAGTTGCCCAGCTAGTACAAAACCTTACTGCAGTATTGTCTTCATCAACTTTTTGCCAAATTGCAAAGTTGTACTTTTTTTTAAGCTTTTCAATAATAGAGTTGTTAAGTATTGGAAATTGTTGATTTGTATTGGAATCTATTAAAACCTTTATGTCTTTATTTAAGAGTGCTTCCTTAATTTTTTTTGCCATATTATTGGCATGGATAGACATTTTAAAGTATAAGTCATCTGTAAATAGTGTTTTAAATTGTATTCCAAGAAGTCTGCCTTTTGCAAGCATTCCTCCCTTTTGTTTTAAAATATATCTAAAATCTTCTTTTAGTCCCTCACTTCTAATTACTAAAGCTTCTCCAAATAAAGCACCTATTTTTGTTCCGCCTATATAAAAGACATCACATAATGATGCTAGCGTAGGTAAATCTAAATCGTTGCCCTCTGCACAAAGGCCATAACCTAGTCTTGCTCCATCAACGTATAAATAAAGTCCATTATCCTTACAAACACTATAAAGGTCAGCTAATTCTTGTTTTGAATAAATCGTACCAACTTCAGTTGGATTTGATATATAAACCATTTTGGGTTGTACAATATGTTCATGAGTGTCATCGTTCCAGTGAGCTTTATAAACCTTTAAAACTTCAGCTGCACATAATTTTCCATTTTTACTTGGCACTACAATAACTTTATGGCCAGTTGCTTCTATAGCTCCAGTTTCATGAAGATTTACATGACCAGTTTCAGCACATAATACACCTTGATGGGGTCTTAATGCAGCAGAAACTACTGTTAGGTTTGTTTGTGTTCCACCAACTAAAAAATGAACATCTAGATCCTCTCGATTGCATTTAGCTTTAATAATTTCAGCTGCATTTTTGCAATAAATATCCATTCCATAACCTTCTGTTTGCTCAAAATTACTCTTTTGTAATGCTTCTAATATTTTAGGATGTGCTCCTTCATTGTAATCGCAATTAAAATATTTCATTTTTTATTAGTCCTCTCTTCTGTGTTTTTTTTATTAAAAGGCACCCCATTAATTAAATTGAAAATCTTTCAAAATGAATATTCTCTTTTGGAACACCTAATTGAGTTAAATTTTTTATTTGAATCTCCATCATAATTGGAGGTCCACAAATGTAAAAATCATATTGAAGTACATTATCGATATATTTTTTTATTAGTTTTGCATCAATAAATCCTTTTTCACCTCTATATCTATTATCGTTAGAAACAACGGGAATATAACTAACTCTTTTTAATGAACTACAAATACCATCTATTTCATCTTTACAAATAAGTTCAGATAAATCACGAACCCCCCATAAAAGCAAGGTATCCCTTGAAAGCTTTTTATCTCTCATAAACCTTAACATGGACAAAAAAGGAGTGATTCCAATACCGCCTGCAATAAAACATAATTTTTTATTTTTTGCTTTGTTAAAAAAAGTAAAATTGCCAAACGGACCATCTATATATGCTTTATCAAAAGGCTTAACTAAATTTAATTTATTTGTAAAATCTCCTAATTGTTTAACAGTAACGGATATATAGTTTCTTTCAGTAGGTGTTGATGAAATTGTAAAGGGATGTTCATCATGTGGCACACCTTTACTACACAATCTTACATATAAAAACTGACCCGGATAATAAATAAATGCTTTTCCTTTTTTCTTCTTAAATTTTAATGTTACAATATTATTTGATTCTTTAATGACTTCCGAAACAATATATTTTTTTTCGTCATCAAAATAAACTTTTACTATTTTGTGATAAAAATACATTGTTATTGGAATTATAAAATAAGCTTCCAAAGTTATTTGCAGTGGTAAATTTGAAGTAACAGAATTGGCAAGAATTATATGAAGCATTAATATAATTAAAGCAATTATAGTTATATTGTGTATTAACAACTTATACTGATATTTTATTTTAAAAATATCATTTAATAATTTTCTTATGTAATCAACAATGCTGATTTTAAAAAGTAATTTATTTACCATCATCATTATGCTAAATGCTATTATAGCAATAAATAAATCTAATGCATAACTTCCTAAGGTAGTCTGAAAAGAATGAGGAAAAAATTTAGATTCTAGTGTTTTGTGCAAATATGCTAAAATTATTGCTGCAATAGCTAAAAACATATGCACTCTATATACTTTATCTAAACTAAATTGTTTATCTATAAATTTTATTCTTGATGCTAATAAAAATTGAAAAGCAAAAAGTACGTAGGCTGTTATTCCTAATACCCCAGCTATTATTAAATTAATCGCATAGCCATTTTTCATAGCGTTATTAACAAAAAAAATAGAAGGTAAAATTATAAGAACAACATAACATAATATCCAAAAAAATTGTTTAGCTTTCATAATATCACTCCTTTGTGTAGTACAACTGTTTAGAAAATGTGGTAAAATGTGCATTATATTTGTATTATACTTTGAAAAATGCTATGATTCAATAAAGTTAAAACAATTAATGGAAAGTTAATATTTATTAATATTGACTTTAATAGTTTGAATATTTACTATATTGTTATACATAATATTTATTTGAGGAAGTGATTTAATGAAAAAGGTACTTATAACAGTGGCATTCTTTGTTATATTAAGTTCTTCTATACTTTATATTAGTAATTTAAATAGCAATAAAAACAGTTCCCCAAACAGTAATGCTAAAACTAATACAACTCAAAGCTCTCAAGGTAAAATATTCACTTTAACTGAATTAAGTAAATATAATGGACAAAATGGTACTCCTGCTTATGTTGCAGTGAACGGCATTGTCTACGATGTGACAAATGCAAGAAATTGGTATAATGGTGTTCATGTAAATGGTGTGGTTGCAGGAACGGATTTAACAAACGTAATCGGAAATTCTCCACATGGTACCAGTGTTTTGAGCAATCTGCCTATAGTTGGAACATTAAAATAAAATGTAGGTGCCGAAGAATATTAACTTCTAGGCACCTTATAACCCGTTCTATTAAAAAATAGGTTAAAAATGACCCAGGCTGACATTGTTGAAATAGCAGCAAACATTATTGGTAAATCTATATTTATAGATGAGGCAAATGCTGCTATTATTGGTGGAATTGACTGTGCTAAAGATTGCATGGACTGATTAATACCTAAAACCTCTCCTTGCCTGTCTACTTCTGTTAAATTTGAAACTATTGCTGAAGTATTTGGTTGATTCATACCCTGCAAAACTGCAACAAATGGAATTATTAAATATATCCCCATAGGACTCTTAGGTAGTAGTAAAAAAGGTAATATAAATGAAGCTAGCACCATCGTAACTTTTAGTATTTGTTCTGAATTAAAGCGTTTTGATAGTGGCCTCATAACAACTCCTTGAGATAAGGCAATCCAAAGTCCCATAAATGCAAAAAAATCAGCAACATTTGACTGTGAAAAACTAAATTTTGACATTAAAAACACTTGGAAAAATTGAGTGAAAAAATTATGACCTACATTTACAAGAAAAACTACTAAAAACATAACTCTTAACTTAGGGAAAGAAAAAGCTTTTTTTATATTTTTAAAGCCCATTAAAGGATCTATTTTAATATTTCTTTTTTTATACATGGTTTCTTTGAAGTTTATCATAACCGCTATAATGTTAATTAAAGTTAAAATTATTGAAAGATAAAAAGGTGTAGCATATGAAAAACCTCTAAAAATATTAGGATCAGAAAGTTTTCCACCTATATAAGGTCCTATTACAAAACCTAATCCAAAAGCCATTCCAATAAGTCCAAAGTTTCTAGCTTTACTATTTTCGTCACTAATATCTGAAATAGCCGACTGGGCTATAGAAACATTGCCACCAGTAAAGCCATCTATCATTCTTCCTAAAAATAGCATATATACGTTACCTAAGTTTATACCTATTGCAAAAATTATGTATCCTAAAAAGGTTCCAAATAAAGATATTAAAAGAAGTTTTTTTCTTCCAAATTTATCTGCAAGAGTACCAAGTATAGGTGCTCCAAAAAACTGTGTAATTGGATATGATGCAATTAAAAATCCATATAAAAATAATCTCAATTTGTAAGAGTATGTTATTGGAAGAATACCGCCTAAAGGATCTAATAACACTGCTGGTAATATTGGAATAACTATTCCTAGTCCTAATAAATCTATAAATACTGTTAAGAATATTGGCATGATAGAAAACTTTTTAACCTTTATAGTTATCACCTCAATTATTATAATAAAAAAGAGCACTAAGCTCTTTTTGTACTTATATTAACTTTGCAATACTATCAAGCTGCATAGTTGTTGTAGCTAAAGCTTGTATAGCTTTTGAAATATCGTTAATTGCTGTTGCTTGATCACTTCCAAGGTCTGAAGCCTTTACAATGATTTGTTCCATATTTAATGATTTTGCTTGTATTTCTTCTAAGATTTCTTTTATGTTTTTAATTGAGTTACTGCTATTTGTAGCAAGTTTTCTGATCTCTTCTGCAACTACAGAAAACCCTTTTCCAGCTTCTCCTGCTCTTGCTGCCTCAATCGCTGCATTTAAACCTAAAAGGTTGGAGCTAGATGCAATTTGATTTATAAACCTTAATATTTCGTCAGTTTTTCCAATTTCTGATGCGATTGTCTTAACTTCGTCCTTTAAACCGTCCAGCTCATTTGCCAAAGTTGTGGCAGTTGCTGCAATTTCTTCTGAGGTAGCGGTTATTTCTTCAGAAGTTGCAGCTGCATTTTGAATAACATTTTGCAAGGTTTCTTGAGCATCTAGATTCGTTGCAGTAGCAATGGCACCAATAACTTCTTCTTCAAAAAAAATAGGAGTTCCAATAGATTTTATTGACACGCCATAAACTTCCTTTGATATAGTTTTATGAACTGTTTTTTTTGCAAATAAACATTCAGTTAAAGCACTTTCCTTAGGCAATTTTTCACCAATATTTGCGTTTAAATTAAATTTATCTGCTTGGATAATATTTAATATAATTCCGTCTTTATCAGCTAATAAAACTACACAGTCTAAAGGGTTTAATTGTTTAAAAGTAGTAAGATAAAAATTTAAAGTTTCTAAAGTATTCATTATAACCATCTCCTAAATTTGATGAAGCTTCTGTAATTGTTATATTTTAGCTACACAAAAAATATTATACACTTAATATGAAATCGGTTCAATAATTAAGAATAAAAAATGTAAAAAAAGAGCAATTAGCTCTTTTTATATTAATTTCGCAATGCTATCAAGCTGCATAGTTGTTGTAGCTAAAGCTTGTATAGCTTTTGAAATATCGTTAATTGCTGTTGCTTGATCACTTCCAAGGTCTGAAGCCTTTACAATGATTTGTTCCATATTTAATGATTTTGCTTGTATTTCTTCTAAGATTTCTTTTATGTTTTTAATTGAGTTACTGCTATTTGTAGCAAGTTTTCTAATCTCTTCTGCAACTACAGAAAACCCTTTTCCAGCTTCTCCTGCTCTTGCTGCCTCAATCGCTGCATTTAAACCTAAAAGGTTAGAGCTAGATGCAATTTGATTAATAAACCTTAATATTTCGTCAGTTTTTCCAATTTCTAATGCAATTGTCTTAACTTCGTCCTTTAAACCGTCAAGCTCATTTGCCAAAGTTGTGGCAGTTGCTGCAATTTCTTCTGAGGTAGCAGTTATTTCTTCAGAAGTTGCAGCTGCATTTTGAATAACATTCTGCAAAGTTTCTTGGGCATCTAGATTTGTTGCAGAACCAATAGCTCCAATGAGCTCTTCTTCAAAAAAAATAGGAGTTCCAATTGCTTTTATAGATACCCCGTAAACTTCTTTGGGAACAACCTTATGAACTATTTTTTTAGCATATAAGCATTCAGTTAAGGCACTTTCATTTGATAATTTTTCACCAATATTTGCGTTTAATTTAAATTTGTCTGCTTGAACAATATTTATTATGACTCCATCTTTATCAGCCAATAAAATTACACAGTCTAAAGGGTTTAGTTGTTTAAAAGTGCTAAGATAAAAATTCAAGGTTTCTAAATTATTCATTATGATCATCTCCTAAATTTGATGAAGTTTCTGTTATTTTTATTTTTTAGTATACAAAAATATTATACACTTACTACAAAATCGCTTCAACAATTAATTTATAAATAATGATAAAAAATTACAAATTTAGATAAATTCCTTTTTTATCACTTCTACAAGCTTTTCTTTAGTGTTTAACTTTGGATCATCCATAACTAAAAAAAGAAGCTTTTCTAAAACAATTCCGATTTCTTTGCCTTTAGGTATTCCTAAAGTTAGTAAATCATTTCCGTTAATATTTAAAAGTTCAAAGTTTAGAGAGTGTTCTAATCTTTTATTGTACATATCTCCTTAAAATATATTTTTTACAATATTACAATATATCACATTTATATTTTTTCAAATAATACTTATTTGCATAAATATTGAAATTTATATAAATAAATATTATATTTGTATTGTAAATGAAATAGAGGGGTGATATTTATGAAATGTCCTTATTGTGAAAATAATACAATTTCTCCATTAAAAAAAATTTTGCATACGAATGTAAAATGCACATCATGTGGCCTTACTGTACATTGCAGTTATTTAAAAAAACAATCCATTTGCCAAATATGATAAATTGAAATCTTCCATCGGTGTTTTAGAATCTAAAGTAGACAACTAAATTAGAAGAAATAAAAAGATTACAAACAAGGAATGCTGATTTTCAATAGAATTAAGAGACTTCAAAAATATGAAAATAAGCGGAACCCCTTCTAATATAAAAAAACTTTCATAGTTCATAAATTCATTGTATTATTTATTTAAGTTAAGAAATAGAATTGAGGCGAAAAATAGATATGAATTTAAAAATAAATGTACCAAAAAATCCTGCCTTAGCAGTGAAAATGTTAATCAATGCAGGATTTGAAGCTGGTGTTGTAGGAGGATGTACCCGTGATGCAATTATAGGAGAAATACCTCATGATTGGGATATATGTACCTCTGCTACCCCAGTGGAAATACAATTAGTTTTTAAAGAGTTTAAACAACTTACTATTGGCTTAAAACATGGTACAGTAATTATAATTATAGATAACGAACAAATTGAAATAACTACATATAGAATCGATGGTGAATATTCAGATGGTCGCAGGCCAGATGAAGTAGCTTTTACAAGAAATTTATTAGAAGATTTAAGTCGTAGAGATTACACTCAAAATGCTATATTTTTTAATGAATTTGTTGGAATTATAGACCCTTTTAACGGTGTATTAGATATTGAAAATAAAATCATTAGATGTGTAGGTAACCCAAATAAAAGGCTACAAGAAGACGCTCTCAGAATTTTAAGAGGTATTAGATTCGCATCAAAATTAGGTTTTGAAATTGAAAAAGCTACAAAAACAGCTATGTTTGAAAATAAAGAGCTTTTAAAAAATGTTTCTGAGGAACGAATTACAGAAGAATTTGTTAAAATACTTCAAGGTAAGGATGCATTAAACATACTTGATGAATTTAAAGAAATTATAGCATTTATTATTCCAGAGACTAAAGCAATGATGGGATTAAACCAACATAATCCTTACCATGTCTATGACGTTTGGGAACATACACTTGTGGCAGTAAATAATACCGATGGATTAATATTAAAATTGGCTATGTTCTTTCATGACATCGGAAAGCCAAGTTGCTTTTCTATAGATGAACAAGGACTAGGACACTTTTACGGACATGCAGATGTTTCTTTTAAGATTGCCTCTGAAATCTTTAAAAGAATGAAAATGACATGCGCGCAAGGAATTAGTGGAAATGATTTGACTCATATTTTAGAATTAATTAAATATCATGATGTCATTATTGAACCTAGAAAAAAGAGCGTTAAAAAAATGTTATCAAAACTCAATGGAAATGTAGAACAATTCCAAAGACTACTCTCCGTAAAGAGAGCTGACGCTTTAGCTCAGTCTCCAGATAAATTAACTGATAAATTGAAACAAATTGAAGATATCGAAGTGATTTTAATGGAAGTACTGGCTGAAAATCCTTGTACAACTCTAAAAGATTTAGCTATTAATGGTAATGACTTAATTGAGCTCGGTATTCCGGCAGGTAAAAAAATTGGTGAAATTTTAAATCAATTACTGGAAGATGTTATAAATGAAAATTTACCAAATGAAAAGGAATTATTGTTAACTGTAGTACAGAAATATATGAATTATAGATAATTCCATACGTGAACTTACGCCCACTTTAGAAGTGGGCGTAAGTTCACAGAACAATTAAATACGCTCAAAGGTTTTAGCTACATCTTTTAAAAATTTTGTGATTTCTATATGCTGAGGGCAACTCTTTTCACACTTTTTACATTCAATACAATCAGAAGCCTTTCCATATGTTTTTGTATAATTGCCATAATAAACATTGTGAATTGAAAAACCTTTTGTCTGGGCTCTCTTTTCTGCGTTGTAAAGAGCAAAATATTTTGGTATTGCTATTTTTTTAGGACAGCCATCTACACAATATTGACAAGCAGTGCAAGGTATAGCAATAGATTCGTTTATTATATTTATAACTTTTTTTATGACCTCTTGCTCTTTTGAGTCTAATGGTTTAAAGTCCATCATATATGAAGTGTTATCAGCTAACTGGTCATAAGAAGACATTCCGCTTAGTACCATCATTACATTATCGTGACTTGCTGCAAATCTAATTGCCCAAGATGGCACAGACAAAGATGGATTAGTTTCTTTAAATAACTTTTCAGCTTCATCGGGAACTTCTGCTAAAGTTCCGCCCTTGATAGGTTCCATAACTATAACAGGCTTATTATGTTTTTTAGCTACCTCATAACATTTCCCAGATTCAATACTTTCATTATCCCAATCTAAATAATTTAATTGTATTTGAATAAAATCTACTTCTGGATGTGCTGTTAATATTTCATCTAAAAGCTTTGCAGTATCATGAAAGGAAAATCCAATTTTTTTTACTTTTCCCTCTTCCTTTTTCTTTTTAATAAAGGAGAAAGCATCAAATTTTTTTGCGATTTCGTAATGATTTACTCCTAGATTATGAAGTAAGTAATAATCAAAGTAATCTACTCCTATTTTTTCTAGTTGCTCATTAAATATTCTTTCCATATCAGCTTCCGATTTTAAAAGCATTGTAGGTAGCTTTGTAGCAATTGTATAACTATTTCTAGGATAACGTTTTACTAAAGTTTCTCTTAATGCAATTTCACTTTTAAAATTGTGGTACATATATGCCGTATCAAAGTAGGTAAAGCCCCTCTCAATAAAAGTATCTACCATATGATTTAGCTCATTAAAGTCGATGCTTGTTTGATCTTCCTTGTTTGAAATTGGTAATCTCATAAATCCAAATCCTAATTTTTTTGCCATAATCAACTCTCCTTTTGTTAATGATATATCATTTGTATATATTTAATAATAATACTTAAAGCTCACTATAAGTCAAGGATTTTATAAAACAATTAAGAATATATTAATTACACAATAATGATGGTGAAGTTCCATAATAATATATATTTAGAACATGAAGTGCTCTTGTACAAGCTGTATAAAATAGAAGTCTTTCCTCTTCGGAAGTATAATTTTCATTTCCTGCATTATAAATTATAACTACATCGAATTCTAATCCCTTTGCAAGATAAGCGGGAATAATTAAAGTATCACAAATAAAATCCTCATCCTCATCTAAAATTGCTTTTACACTAGTTTTGTTTTTAATACAATGGAATACCATAGCAGCTTCTTTTGCTGTTCTCGTTATTATACCAATGGATTTATGCCCTTTTTCTTTATAATTATTTATATCGTTAACTACTCTTTCTTCCATTGCCTTTTCATTATCAAATTTTTGGATTATCGGTTTATCACCATTTCTTTCTACATAGTCAGCTTCTATTTTTTTGTTTAACAGTTTTCTTGCAAATTGTGTAATTTCCATAGTAGATCTGTAACTTTTAGATAAATTAATGATGCAGCTGTTACTTTTAGGAAATATATTTTCTATATTATCGTAGTTTCCTACATTCATAAATGGGTTAATAGATTGATTTAAATCTCCTAATATGGTCATATTTGCACCCTTAAATAATTGGTGAAATATTTCATACTGAAGTGGTGTATAATCCTGCGCTTCATCAATTATTACATATTTTATTTCAGCAGTGTTTGGAATATCTCCTAGTGCACCCTTCAAATATAAAAACGGAATTTGGTCTTCATAGCTTAATATATTAGAACTTAAGTTTTCCAACGTATATTTTTTTATTTCAAATATAAAAGCTTTATAATTACTATTTATGCCTTTTGTATATTTTTCCAACTTTTGAAAAAGTCCCTTATATAGGTCTATTAAATTAAACCTTGTTATCTCATTAATATACATATAAATACCTTTTAATTCACTGTTTACTATAGATATGCTTTTTTCTATAACCTCAAGGTTAGGAGCATAATTATCTGATATTTTCAAATCTTTTTTTATCTCTTCAATTCGCTGTTTTTTTAAAGGCTCTAAAAGAAAATATAGTCTTTCTCTTATTTTAGCAAGTCTTCTTTTAAGTATAAGCTCTTTATAATCGTATTCGAATAATTGTTTTAAATCCGTTGAAGATATTATTAAATTATTATTAAAGATTATGTCTTTAAAGTTTATTTTGACTTTTTCTATATCTAATATATACTGTTTTAAAACGGCTATAAATTCTAAAGAAGATTTATATTTTATATTTTTAATCCTTGTATTGTAAGTGGGTTCATTTTTTGAAGCAAGTATATATTCCATCATGTCACTATAGCTTTCTTTATGAAATTTATCACCAATAACATTATGCATATATTGTTTAAAGGTTGTTTGTAACATATTATCTTCTCCTAGCTGTGGTAAAACATTGGATATATAATCATTAAAAATTTCATTTGGAGAAAAAATAATTATATTTTGTGGCTTTATAGTATCTTTATGTTTATATAAAAGATAAGCTATTCTATGAAGAGCAACAGATGTTTTTCCACTACCGGCGGGGCCTTGGACGATTAAATTTTTGAACTCCTCATTTCTTATAATATTATTTTGCTCTCTTTGAATTGTAGTTACAATTGCTTTCATTTTGTTATCTGCATTTTTGCTTAAAATATCTTGAAGAATTTCATCATCTATTTTGATGTTGCTGTCAAACATATATTCCAAATTTCCGTTATTTATTTTATATTGCCTTTTAAGAGTAATATCACCTTCAATAACACCTTCTGGACAAATAAAACTTGCTTTTCCTATTTCAAAATCATAAAACATACTAGAAACAGGTGCTCTCCAATCGTAAACTAAAAAATCGAAATCATCGCTTATTAGATTTGACATGCCGATATAAAATTTTTCGGATTTTTCCTCACCTTTTTCTACAAAGTCAATTCTAGCAAAGTATGGTGACATAAGCATTTTCTTATATTTTTCTTCTAACTTTTGTGTAAATTCGTGACTTCTTTTTTGGATTTTCATTGAATTAATATATCCCATAAAGTCAACGATTTGATCCAACCCATTGGCGATAGAAACAGATGAAATATCTTGCCATAATTCTTTTTGTGTTTCTATTGCCTCTTTTCTAAACCTTTCTTTATAATCTTTTTTTTCGTTATATTGTTTCTTTGTTTCTTTAAGTACTTCTTCTAGCCATTTGCTTTCTATATCCCGTTCAAAATTATTCATTATTTTTGCCCCCTAAATAAAATTATAAAAAAAGTTTGACATTGCGTTTGTAAAGATATATAATATAATTAGATATTTATATTATATTGAATATAAACGCGTAAATATATATTATCATCTCTATCTTTATAAGTCAATAGTCAAAAAACTGTTGTATCAACATAAAAAATATGCTAATACAACAGTTTTTTTGACTTGCTTAGTTTTTAACATTTTGTTATTACTGTTTCACTCTCGTCTTGTAATGTTTTTTGAATGAAATCTTTCGGTGAAATTGCTTTATCGGTTATTTTCTGGAATTCTTCATCTCTAGTTACTATATAATTACCTTTAATTTTCTTTAAAGATTGTAATTGTAAAGCATCCTCCAGATCATTAAATTCTGAAAAAGACATAGCCTTTTCAATATCTTTCTTTGTAACACTTACAACATTCAAAATATTAAATAATGCTTTTATAGCTTTTAATCGGTTATCATGATCAAGACTTTTGCTAATAAAATAATATATATCTGTTATTGCAAATGCAGCTATATTAGCATGTATCTTCTTTTCATCTGCCATTTTTAATATAGTATACGCATCTTCAGCAAAAGGACTTCTTTTTAGTAGAGCATCAAGTATAACATTGGTATCAATCAATATCTCCATACTTTTCTTGTATCCTTTCATCTCGAATTTGTTTCTTAGTCATATCCTTATTTTTAGATTCAGCTAATAGTCCATATAAAAAATCTGCATTAGGACTACCTTGTTTTTTTATAGGCACTAGTTTAGCTACTTCCTTGCCATTCCTTGTTATAACAATATCTTCTTTATCTACAATTTCTAAATATTTTCCTGCTCTTGTCTTAAATTCAGTGGCATTAACTATCATTTAAAACACCTCCTTTGATTAATCAAATTATACCATTATTAATTATTATATTCAATATCATATTGATTAATAACCAACTTATATAATTAATTAATTTTATGGATTCATCCAAGTTCATTACAACTTGCATCTATTTCAGTAAACAGTTATTTAAATAAGACTCATTGTCTAAATCTCTCTATCATTAACCTAAAAAATTAAATGTATAAAAAGAATTTAATTTGAAAAAATATTTATATAGTTAAAATTATTGTAATTTCGAGGAGGCAATAAAATTATGACTGTTGGTTCAAAAGTTAAGCAAACCTTAGCTAATTTGCAAGGCTGTGAAAATACATTAAACATATACTTAATTGAAGAAAGAGATAAGGAGATAAAAAAAATATATGAGGATGCAGTTTTAGCTACAGGAAAGATAATAAATAGTCTTGAAAGGCGAATAAAAACTATAGAATTTGAAGAACCTCAATATAAAGGAAATTAATTTAACAAAATGAAAATTGGAGAAATTATATTATTACGTTCGGTAATATTATTTTTCTTTACTTTGATTTTAACAAAATCTATGGGAACTAAAAGCCTTTCAAAAATATCTCCTTTTAACTTTATTTGTTACTCAGTAATGGCTATTATTGCATCTTTAATTTCATTAAATATTATAACTAATTTTTTCTATGGTATTATTGCTTTATTAGTTTGGAGTCTTTTCTCATTAGCTTTAGATTACCTATCTTTTAAAAATAAATTTTTCGGTGATATCATTAATGGTAAAAATAGAATGGTAATTAAAAATGGTAAGATTATGGAGGAAAATTTAACAAAAGTAAGATTAACTGGTGATCAATTATTAAAAGAAATGCGCTCAAAAAATATTTATAATATTGCAGATGTAGAATTTGCAGTAATGGAGACATCTGGAGAAATAAACATTGGTTTAAAATCGGATAAAAATCCAGTCACACCTTATGATTTAGGCATACATCTTTCTCCAAAATCAGAACCTCAGACGGTAATAATGGATGGAAAAATGGTTGATGAAGGACTTACGAATATAGGTCTTAATGAAAACTGGCTTAATACTCAGCTTAATGGTCTAAGTGTATCACTTGACAACATTTTTTTGGCTCAGGTGGATTCTTCATTCAACTTATATTTAGATTTTTTTGATGATAAGCTAGATATTTCTTTGCCTAAGGTTAAGGAGTTACTTTATGCTAATTTACAAAAGGTACAATCAGATTTAATATCGTTTTCTTTAGAGGCAGATAATTCACAAATAAAAGCAATGTATTTGCATAATGCTAAAAAATTAGATGAAGTTATTAGCAAATTAGAGCCTTATTTACTCAGATAGCAGGTGAAATTATGACTAGTGAAAAAAAGAAAAAATTAACAAAAATGCAGCAACAATATCAGCAACTTTCAAATCAAATGGAACCCAAAAGGCCAGTTGTATCTAATTGCATTAGGGCCTTTCTTGTAGGCGGTGCTATATGCACCTTTGGACAGTTTATACAGTTGATTTTTATAACTTATTTTAATTTCGATGAAAAAACTGCTGGTAGCCCTACTTCAGCAGTAATAATTATTATTACAGTTATTCTTACTGGCTTTGGCATCTTTGACCATATTGCTCAATGGGCGGGTGCTGGAACTGCCATACCTATTACCGGTTTTGCAAACTCCATAGCTTCAGCTTCAATAGAACATAGGAGCGAAGGTTTTGTCCTTGGAACTGGCGGAAATATGTTTAAAATTGCAGGGTCGGTTATTGCAATCGGAACATTTTCAGCCTTTGTAGTTGCACTTATAAAAATTATATTTTTATGGTTAGGTGGGATGTGAATGTTAAAAGGACATCAAACATGGATTTTTAATAACAAACCGGTTATTATTTCTTCTGCCGCTGTAGGCGGCCCCTTTGAAGCTAAGGGAGCATTAGCTAACGATTTTGATATACTCCATGAAGATATATGGTTAGGGCAAGATAGCTTTGAAAAAGCAGAAAGAGTTTTTTTAGAACATGCCATAGAAAGGGCAATATTTAAAGCCAACATGAAAAAGGAAGATGTCAATTTTCTTATAAGCGGAGATCTAATTAATCAAATTGTACCGAGCAGTTTTTCAGCTAGAACTTTAAAAATACCATACCTAGGTATATTTGGTGCATGCTCTAGTTCTATGGAAGGCTTATCGTTAGCATCTATGATAATAGATAGTAAATCTGCAGAGTTTGTTATTACAGCTGCATCAAGCCACAATGCAGCTTCAGAAAAGCAATTTAGATATCCAACAGAATATGGAGGGCAAAAACCGCCAACTGCTCAATGGACTGTAACAGCTGCTGGAGCTGCTTTAGTTTCAACGAAAGGTAATGGCCCTAAAGTTACTTCTGCTACTATAGGAAGAGTAATTGATATGGGTATTTCAGACCCTTTCAATATGGGTGCAGCAATGGCTCCTGCAGCAGTCGATACAATAGAAGCTCATTTTCGTGACTTAAACATTGATTCATCTTATTATGATCTCATTGTTACAGGTGATCTTGGTAAAGTTGGCCATGATATTGCTACTCAATTACTAATAAATAATGGAATCAAAATTTCAAATAATAAATTTAAAGATTGCGGACTTATGATTTATAAGGAAGATCAACCTGTATTTTCTGGAGGTAGTGGCTGTGGCTGTTCTGCTGCAGTAACTTATGGTCATTTTCTAAATCGTATGAAAAAAGGAGAATTAAAAAAAATACTAATTATTGCCACAGGTGCATTGCTTTCTCCTATGTCATATCAACAAAAAGAAACAATACCATGCATTGCTCATGCAGTGTCTATTGAAATTTAAAAGAGGTGCTAACGAAATGGAAAAGTTTTTTTTTGCATTTGTAATTGGTGGTTTAATTTGCGTTATCGGTCAGCTCATGATGGATGTTTTTAAGCTTACTCCTGCCCATACTACTTGTACATTGGTTGTAGTAGGAACGATTTTAGGAGGCCTTGGGCTTTATGATCCTTTGGTTAAATTTGCAGGAGCGGGTGCTTCCATACCTATAAGCAGCTTTGGAAATTCTTTAGTGAAAGGAGCTTTATTAGAGGCTCAAAAATATGGCATTATAGGAGTGCTTACAGGAATATTTGAAATTACAAGTGCAGGTATTTCTTCTGCTATAATTTTCGGATTTTTAGGAGCTTTAATATTTAAACCAAAGGGATAATATTGAAGGGAGGTGAATATCATGACAGTAGGAACACAGATGCAACAAGCTATTGCTGGGGTTCAAAGTGCAGCAGCTACAATGAAAACTTTCGCACTAGAAACAGATGATAAAAAAGTAAAAGCTGAGTTTCAGCAAATATCCGATCAACTTGAAAGTGCCCTTTGTGCATTAAAAGGAAGACAAAAGTATATAGAGCAAGAAGAACCACAATATAAGCAATAAATGTTTAAATCCGTAAGACTATATTTTTTACATAAATATGTCTTATGGATTATATATTTAAACAAACTTTTTAGACATGTTGAAATAGTTTCCACAAACTTCAATAGCTGCAGAGTAAGATATACCTTCTGTGATATTACAATTTTTCTTTTTGTCAATAAGTTTAATAGCTATAATACCAGTAAGTGTCTCCTTTGCCATTGGTATCATTTCATTACTAATAGGTGCATATAAATTCATAAAATTGTTTTTATTGTATGTGGCTTTAATTAAAAGAAGGTAATTTTTATTGTAAACTTTTAGCTCGATATCTTCATTCTCAAAACTTACTATAAGTTTACTCCTATTAATACTAGTAAATTTAAAAACCATTCCTTTAACGCTTATTCCTATCAAAAATCCAGTAAAGCTACGTGAAGAAAATGGAATTGGAATTGCACCAATAGAACATGTAACAGAAGTTTCCTCTTTAGTAAAGGAATTTGCTTGGAGCCATATGTAGGAACTAGGAAAACTTTTACCCCAATTTTTTTCTATATATATCTTTCCGCCTGTAAAGTCCACCATTTCATTATTTATATAAAGCTTTCCGATAATATTCCCATCTAAAGCACAAACTTGGCTATAGCACTGCATAAAGTTAAAATAATTATAAAATCCCATACTACCAGGGTTTATTATAGTATCTGGCCATTTTATAATGTTGTTAAAAAATAATGTACCAAATATATTAATGTTCGGTTTAACTAAATTAATGTCAATTTGAGTTAGAGAAAAATAATTTTTATCTATATTTAAAATAAATTCACTGCTGCTTGCTATAAATTCATCTTTATTATACTTCAAATATTCGTAGTTATTGTCTTTGCTTATAATAACTTGAATAAAACTGTGAGAATATTCTTTTGTATCTGAAAAAAATATGCCAGGAATAAAACAATAGGCTTCACCTTTTAAAGGTTCTACTAGTTTGTAGTACCACCCTTCAAAAAAATTTGACTCTTTATTTTTTCCATGGTACGAATTAGGATCAATTATAGCACTAAACATAATAACACTCCTTTAATATTAGTATTAATATTACGGAGTGTTATTATGTATTATTTTTTTTGTTCGTTTATTTCTTTTAATATTATTTTTTGTTGTTCCAAAATTTTATCCATTTTTTTATGTAAATCTTCTACAAT
>JAJXWJ010000050.1 GCA_021781655.1 Bacillota bacterium
TAGTTGATGCTACTGGTCCATATCCCATTATAGATGGATCTAAACCTTTTTGTGCATAAGATACAATTTTAAATAGTGGTTTAACTCCAAGTTCTGCTGCTTTTTCTGCACTCATTATTACAAAAGCTGCTGCTCCATCATTTATTCCTGAAGCGTTACCTGCAGTAACAGTTCCGCCATCTCTCTTAAATGCAGGCTTTAATTTTGCTAGCTTTTCTATTGTAGTTCCAAGTCTTGGATCTTCATCTGTATCAAATATTATAGGATCACCTTTTCTTTGTGGTACTGCAATCGGAACTATTTCATCTTTGAATCTTCCTGCTTTAACTGCTGCTTCTGCTTTTTGCTGAGATGCTAAAGCAAATGCATCTTGTTCTTCTCTTGATAAATTCCATTTTTCTGCTATATTTTCTGCTGTTATTCCCATATGATAGTTATTAAATGCATCCCATAAACCATCATTAATCATTGAATCAACTAATTGGCCATTGCCCATTCTATATCCATATCTTGCATTGTTTACTAAGTATGGTGCTCTTGACATGTTTTCCATTCCACCTGCTACAACTATGTCGTTATCTCCTGCTTTTATAAGCTGTGCAGCTAATGCTACTGTTCTAAGTCCTGAACCACAAACTTTATTTATTGTTAATGCTGATGATTCCACTGGTAAGCCTGCTTTAATCGCAGCTTGTCTAGCTGGATTTTGTCCAAGTCCTGCTTGAAGAACGTTACCAAAAACAACTTCTTCAACTAATTCTGGTTTAATTCCTGCTCTTTTTACAGCTTCTTTAATAACTGCCGCTCCTAAATCAACTGCAGGAACATCCTTAAGACTTCCCCCAAAAGAACCTACCGCTGTTCTTACAGCACTTACTATTACTACTTCACGCATTTAAAATACCTCCTAAATGTTTATTTTAGCCTTTAATTTCTATTTTTTTTTACATTTTAATTATACCCACAATTATTTTTTTTATCAATATATTTTGTTAAAAAAAACACAATCTCTATTTAGATGGCTTAAACTCTTGAATTTCGTCTTTTCTAAGGTTAAAATATTTTAAAATTGCTTCTGAAATTCTATAAGAAGATTTTCCATCACCATAAGGGTTAATCGCCTTACTCATTTCTATGTATTTATTATTATCTTTAATTAGTTCCTCAGCACAATTTTTAATTATAGTTATATCTGTGCCAACAAGCTTAACCGTTGAAGCTGCTACTGCTTCAGGTCTTTCCGTTACATCTCGTAATACTAAAACCGGCTTTCCAAGATGAGGTGCCTCTTCTTGAAGTCCACCTGAATCTGTCATTACTAAGTAGCATTTATTCATTAAGTTATGAGTTTCCTTTGTATCTAAAGGCGGCAAAAGATGAACTCTATTAATTCCTTCAAGATATTTATAAACTACATCTTTAACTACAGGGTTTAAGTGAACGAGGTATACTAATTCCACGTCTTCATTTTCCATAACAATTTGCTTTAAAGCATTGCAAATATTCTCAATTCCTTCACCCCAATTTTCTCTTCTATGGGCTGTAACCATAATAACTTTTTTATTATTATAATCTAGTTCATTTAAAACTTCATTTGAAAATTTATAATCTTTTTCTACTGTATATTCCATGGCATCTATTACTGTATTTCCTGTAATAATAATTTGCTCGTCATCTATTCCTTCTCTTAACAAATTATTTTTAGAGCCTATTGTAGGAGCAAAGTGCAAATCTGCTATAGCACCTGTAAGCTTTCTATTCATCTCTTCTGGAAAAGGAAAATATTTGTTATAGGTCCTAAGTCCCGCTTCTACATGACCTACTGGAATTTGTTTATAAAAAGCTGCAAGAGCAGCTGCAAAGGTTGTTGTAGTATCGCCATGAACTAAAATCATATTTGGCTTTTCTTCTTCAAAAATTTCAGCTAAACCTTCTAAAATTCTTGTAGTAATACCTGTTAAGCTTTGTTTAGTTTTCATTATATTTAAATCAAAGTCTGGTTCTATAGAAAACAGTTCTAATACTTGATCTAACATTTCTCTATGCTGTGCTGTTACACATACCTTTACATCTATTTCCTCTCTTTTTTCAAGTTCTTTGACCAAAGGTGCCATTTTTATCGCTTCCGGTCTTGTTCCAAAAATAGTTATGATTTTAATTTTATCCAATATAAAAACCTCCTGAATATAATACTTTTAAAAGCCTAACTTTTGTGTTTAAAAAGCCCTAATTTCAACGCTAACAATACTATTGCAACTAATACTATACATAAAACAAAGTATGCTCTCTTATTTGTCAATTGAAATACAATAACAGACATTAAGCCAAGTACAGCACTTATAAAATACATAATAATTACTGCCTGTTTTTGTGATAAGCCCATATCTAAAAGTCTATGATGAAAGTGTCCTTTATCCGCTTCAACAATAGACTTACCATTTACTTTTCTTCTAATAATCGCAAAAATCGTATCGTATATCGGTAAGCCTAATGCAAGTATAGGAACTGCCAGCACAAATGCTGATGCAGACTTAGTAGCACCTTTAATTGATATTGCTGCCAATAAAAATCCTAGAAGCTGTGCCCCTGCATCCCCCATAAATATAGACGCAGGATTAAAATTATATGGAAGAAAACCTAGTATGGCTCCTGCAAGAATAGCTGTAATGGCAACAATTTCTGGCTGTGCAATTCCACTTATATATCCAACTATAGTCATAGTTACACATGCAATAAAGGCAATACCTGCTGAAAGTCCATCTAAACCATCAATTAAATTAAAAGCATTTGTAACACCAATAATCCATAAAATAGTTATAGGAATACCTATTATACTGTTTATATTTATGTACAGATTTGAATCGCTTAACGGATTTGTAACTACAGCAATTTGAACCTTAAAGGCAATTAAAATAATTGCTGCTACAATTTGAAAAATAAGCTTTTGCCACGGTCTTATATTAAATTTATCATCTATTACACCGCCTATTACTATCACTGTTGCTCCAATTATAATACCTATCTCGTAACAAGTTAAAGCACCGGTTTTTAAAATTACTATTGCTACAAAAGCTACATAAATTGATATACCGCCAAGCTTTGGCATTATGGTTTTATGAACTCTTCTATTGTCCTTCGGTATATCCACAACATTAAAGCGGATTGCAATTTTTTTCATAAATGGAGTAATTAAAAACGCTATAAGTGCTGCTAAAAATGCTAACAAAAATAAATTTTTCATTTCTCTTTTTCCTCTTCGATCTATGCTCTAAAATCAATTTATTATTTAATATGAACCATCACCATCTAAAGAATCATCATTTTCAATCCACTCTAAAACTGGTATAATTCTGTAATCTTCTTTATTATCTCTAATAATAACCCTTTCGATTCCAGAGTTTATTATTAATCGCTTACACATCGTACATGAATTTGCATTTTCAACATATTCTCCTGTTTTAGCATCATGACCAACTAAATATAAGTCTGAACCTATCATATCACGCCTGGATGCACTTATTATAGCGTTTGCTTCTGCATGAACAGATCTTGAAAGTTCATATTGAGTACCTCTTTTTACATTTAGCTGTTCTCTTCTACAATAACCTAAATCAGAACAATTTTTTCTACCTCTAGGTGCTCCTGTATATCCAGTAGCTATAATTTCATCATTTTTTACAATTATAGCTCCGTAATTTCTTCTTAAACATGTTCCTCTTTCCAGTACTGTTTCTGCAATATCCAAATAGTAATTAATCTTATCTGTACGCTTCAAAAGTATCTTCCCCTTTGTTATAGTCATTTTTATATTTTCTATTTTATATATAGAAATAAAAATTATAATTATCCTCATTCATTATATCATTAATATCTATATTTTTGACATAAATATTTATTTTATTATTCAAATGTTAATGATTCTCTGTAAGATTTGCTGTAGTATTTAACTTGCAAACAATTTGCATCTAGGTATATAATTAAGCTATGATTTATTGAAACTTCACTATCGAAAGGAAATTATGGTTATGATTGAAATTTGCAATTTATTTTTTTCATATAATAAAAATCAGCCTTACACGCTTAATAATATAAATTTAAAGATTGATAAAGGACAGTATATCTCAATATTGGGCGAAAATGGCAGTGGAAAAAGTACTCTTATGAAGCTTATTCTAAAGCTTTTAAAACCAAATGCCGGTAAAATAAAGGTTGATACAACTAAAATTGGATATGTGCCGCAATTATTAGATAGCTTCAATTCTGCTTTTCCTATTACTATTGAAGAAATTTTAAAATGTCATTTGAAAGCCTTAAAGCTTAGGGATACTAATAGCATACATAAAGCTTTAGAAATTGTAGGAATGGAAGAATATAAAAAGAGGCTAATCGGTAATCTTTCTGGCGGTCAAAGGCAAAAGATTTTCATAGCAAGAGCATTAATGGGGTACCCAGAATTATTAATTCTCGATGAGCCCTCCACTGGCGTAGATATTAAAAGTCAAAGAGAAATCTATTCTCTTCTAAAAGATTTAAATAAGACGAAAAATATTACTATTATTTCAGTAGAGCACAATCTTAAAGCTGCTATAGAAAATTCAACACATATTTTCAAGCTAGATAAAGGCAAAGGAACTATTTTGACATTAAATGATTATGTAAAAAGTGAATATTATGATGAACAATCTGAATTATTATTTTAATAAATTTTAGCAAGCGAGGATATTATATGTTACAACTTTTTCAATTGACTTTTATGAGAAATGCAGTAATAGCTGCGATTTTAATTTCTGTTTTATGTCCTACTATAGGCATATTTCTAGTATTAAAGAGATATTCTATGGTAGGTGATACTCTTGCACACTCTTCTTTTGCTGGAGTTGCTATAGGTCTTGTGCTTGGTTACAATCCAATTATTATAGCTTTTATTTTCACATCCATTTGTGCTATATCCATTGAGTTTTTAAAAAGTTACTTTAAACAATATTCTGATTTGATATTGCCAATTATATTAACCTTTTCAGTTGGAATTGCAATTACCCTTACAAGCAGCGGAAATGCAGCAGGAAATATTGAATCCTTCCTATTCGGGAGCATGCTTACTGTAGGTACTAGTGACTTATATACTATAATAGCACTTAGCATCCTTTGCATAGTTTTATTGATTGTGTTATATGATAAACTAGTTTATATTACCTTCGATGAAGACGGTGCTAAGATTTCTCAAATAAATGTTAAGCTTTTAAACTATATTTTTGCTATTTTAGCTGGTGCCGCTATTTCTGTATCCATAAGAATAATAGGTATACTAGTTGTTTCTTCAATGGTAGCAGTTCCTGTAGCAACTGCTATGCAGCTAAAAAAAGGTTTCAAAACAACTCTTATATTTTCTATAATATTTGGTTTTATAGATGTAATCATCGGTCTAATTTCATCTTATTTCATTAATTGTGCACCTGGTGGAACTATAGCTTTGACTTCTGTGGCAGTATTAATTTTAGTGTTGTTATTTAATGTTATTGCAGTTAAAAAAGCATAAAATATGCAAAAGAAAATGCGATGCAGTTTTATTTTAGCCATCAAGCTTTTGACGGCATAAAAATTTTGCATCGCATTTTTTTAATTCTCCACTAAATTTTTCTTAATATAAGGTATGCAATTAAAATGATAAGAGCTATTCCAATAATTTTTCCAACAAAACTACCAAAATTTATTGTGGTTCCAATACCGCTTCTTTTACTTACAAAAATCGATGGATTATTTGGATTGTAGTAAAATACTCCAAGCTTCCAACAATTTTTATCTTTTTCATTATCATTCATAACTTTCTCCTACCTTTAAGCTTTATTTTGTTCCAAATAGTCTATCACCAGCATCGCCTAGCCCTGGAACGATATACCCATTTTCATTTAACTTTTCATCTATTGAGCCTATGTATACATCTACATCAGGATGTGCTGCTTTTAATGCTTCAACACCTTCTGGTGCTGCAATAAGGCACATAAATTTAATGTTCTTTGCACCTTTTTTCTTTAAAAGCTGTATAGCATCTATAGCAGAACCTCCAGTAGCAAGCATAGGATCTGTAACTATTATATATCTTTCTTCTATATCTTGAGGAAGTTTACAAAAATATTCAACTGGCTGAAGAGTCTCTTCATCTCTATACAAGCCAATATGACCAATCTTAGCTGCTGGAATAAGTTTTGCTACACCTTCAACCATTCCCAGTCCAGCTCTTAGTATAGGTACAATAGCTACTTTTTTTCCTGATAGCATCTTGCAATTAGTTTTGCATATAGGTGTTTCAATTTCTACAGTTTCAAGCTGCATATCTCTTGTAACCTCATATGCCATAAGCATTGAAACTTCAGCAACTAACTCTCTAAAATCTTTTGAGCCTGTATTTTTGTCTCTTATTAAGGCTAATTTATGCATTATTAATGGATGTGTTATTTGCGTTACTCTACTCATTTTTTCCTCCAAAATCATTTCTTATTTTTTCTATTGCAGTAATTTTATCAACTCTTTTTTGATGTCTTCCACCTTCAAATTTGGAACTTAAAAATATATCTACAATATCTATAGCAAGTCCTGGTCCAACTACTCTTTCTCCTAAAGCTAAAATATTAGCATCATTATGCTCTCTAGAAGCATGAGCAGAAAAAGTATCTGCACAAACGGCAGCTCTTATACCTTCAACTTTATTTGCTGCAATACTTATTCCAATTCCAGTACCACAAACTAAAATTCCAAAATCAAAGTTTTTATCCCTTACATTTACAGCAACCTTCTCAGCATAATCTGGATAATCGCAGGAATCTTCAGTGTAAGTTCCAAAATCCTTGAATTCCAATCCTTTTTGCTCCAAATGACTAATAATAACTTTTTTTAGCGATAAACCTGCGTGGTCGCTTCCTACTGCTATTTTCATTTTTACCCTCCCTAAGTAACTTCTAATTTAATTTTTCTAATAATAGCTTGATGCTTTCCATCAAGTCATTAAAGGTTATTTTATAGTCCTCAACACTGCCTCCATAAGGGTCGGCAACTTCACCATTAAGGCTCACAAATTTTTTTAACGGAAATACTTTATTGTTAGCTTCTTTAAAGCTTCTTTTAATATATTCTGACATATAATCTGTCATTGTTAAAACAACATCCGCTGCTTCAAGCATTTTAGAATCTAGCTGCTTTGCTGACCTATTTGATATATCCACATTAAACTTTTCTTTTATTAAATATGCTGAGTGCTTTGATGTTAAACTACCCTTTACAGCATTAGTTCCTGCTGAAAATGCATTATGGAATTCATCTTTCTTTATATTATTAAAAATTGCTTCAGCCATACAACTTCTGCATGTATTACCTGTGCAAACAAATAGAATATTCATTTTATCTCCTTGTACCTTAAATATTTATTATATTATATCCAGCTGCTTTTTTTAGCCTATTCATAATAGCAATTCCAAACCCGATTTCTTCAAAGGATTCCGAAAATATTATATCAACTTTTTCATCATCAAAAATTCTAAGCGTTTCAAATAGATTTCTACCAATTTGATTTATATTTTTCCTACTGCCAATAGAAATTACAAGTCCTTGCTCATATTTATCTTTGCTTTCCTCTGTAGCTATTATACCAACTTTTTTGCCAACTATAATTTCATTGTGTACCATATCGTTTATTTTATCAATAGTTTTATCAAAATTGCCGCTAATTATTTTCATTTCAGCCTTTGGTGCGTAATGTCTGTATTTCATACCTGGAGCCTTTGGTTTGACATTACTGAGCTCTCCTTTTAAAATGGCTTTGTCTATGTAAATTGAAGAGTCCACCTCTTTTAGCATCTCTAAGGTTATACCGCCAGGTCTTAGTACGCAAGGTGGATTTACTGTACAGTCTACAATCGTTGATTCTAAGCCAACTTCACATATATCTTCACCAATAATATATTCAATTTTTCCTTTTAAATCTTCAATGCACCTTTCTACATCAGTAGGGCTTGGTTTCCCTGATAAATTTGCAGAAGGCGCTGCAATAGGAACCTTAGCTGCTTTTATTAATTTTCTGGCTATAATACTTTTGGGCATTCTAATTCCAACTGTATCTAGTCCTGCAGACGTAGTATAAGGAATTATTTTAGACTTTTTCAGAATTATAGTTAGAGGACCTGGCCAAAATTTGTTCATTAAACTCTTTGAGATATGTGTAATATCTGTTGCAAACTTATATACATCTTCCATATCAGCAATATGAACAATTAACGGATTATCTTGAGGCCTGCCCTTTGCTTTAAATATTTTTTTTACAGCTTCATCAGAAAGTGCATTTGCTCCTAGACCATATACTGTTTCAGTAGGAAAAGCAACTAAACCTCCAGCTTTAATTACAGCTCCAGCTTCTTTTATTACATCTTCATCTATATTATTGCCGCTAATAATTTTTATCTTTGTATCCAAAATCTCACCTACTTTCAAATTATAATAATACACACATGGCAAGTCCAAGTAGAATTCCTAATAAAATTGCCATTGTAGTAAGTATTCCATCCCAAAATTTATATGCCTCTTTTAACATCTTACCACATGAAATATATAACATTATACCAGATGCTATGCCAAGACTAAGTCCAATATAATTATCTGATATTTTACCAATAAAAAGTCCAAAAAATGCTCCAAAAACTGTTGGCAATGCAGTAATTGCTGTGTAAAAAAATATTTTCAATCTATCAACCTTATAGGCTGTCATTGGTGCTGCCACCGCAATACCTTCCGGAATATCATGAACTGCAATCAGAATACACATTTTAAAGCCTAGACTTCCTCCTGCTAAAAATCCACAGCCCATAATTATACCTTCTGGAAAATTATGAAGCATAATGGCAAGTGCAGTAAGAAAAGCTAATTGCAAATGTTCACTCTTAAAAAGCTTTAATTTGCTAAGTACTTCATCGGAGAAAACTATGACTAGCACCCCAAATATTATCGAAAAAAATGTATTTTTGAATGTCATTTTTAGAAAGCACTCTGGTATCAATTCAAAAGTGACAATAGCTAGCATTATTCCACTTGAAAATCCAAATAAAACCGATAAAAATTTTGGAGAAGGACACGCTTTAATAATGCCTATTGATGAACCAATCAAAGTACCAAGCAAAGAAATAACACTAATAAACAATAAAACTATTATCAAAAAAACACCCCACATCTATAATTATTAATTATATTTATGGGGATTTTTTACTTGCTATTCCTATACAACTTAATTTCACTTATTGTTTCCTTAGTGTAAAAAGCGGAAGTGGAACATTTATATAGTTCATCTAAAAATACAAATTTTTTATAGCCGCCACTTTTAATTATAAAATAAAAATAATCATTTTGAGGATTTACTTTTCTTATTCTATTAAATTGTTCTGCAACTAATGGATAATTTTCCAAAAAAACATCATCAATATTTTTCATAATTTTATTTCTAAGCCTAACCTTTGAAATCAGTATTACATCTATATTTTTATCTTTACCATCAGCATGCACTAAAACAATTTTCTCTGAAAATAACGTAACATCTCTTATTGGAAAACCCCACTTTATTTTTACCGCCACATTGTCTGTTTTAAATTCTAAATAATCACCATTCTTAACATAAGCTAATGAAATTAATATTAACATTTCAATTATACATAAATATATTATTATTATTATGTGTATACTTTTTAACAATAACAAAGAAAGTGGCAAAAATATAAATATAAACAACATTGCTAATTTAAATATGTTATATCTAAATTTCTGCTTTTTTATAGCCTTATTTATATTCATTTTAAACCACCTTTATAATTACATAGTATCTGTTCCCATAGCCTTCATCTTTTCAGCTTGCTCTTCTGTAATTAATGCATCGATAATATCATCTATATCTCCATCTAAAAATGAATCTAGTTTATATAGTGTTACTCCGACTCTATGATCTGTAACTCTTCCTTGAGGAAAATTATATGTTCTTATTCTTTCACTTCTGTCTCCAGTTCCAACCTGACTTTTTCTATCTTCCGCAATTCCTTTTGATCTTTCTTCTTGAGCTTTTTCATATAGTCTAGCTCTTAAAACCTTCATAGCCTTTTCCTTATTTTTTAACTGACTTTTTTCATCTTGACAAGAAACGACCATTCCGGAAGGAAGATGGGTTATTCTAACCGCTGAATCCGTTGTATTTACACACTGTCCACCGTGTCCAGATGCTCTAAACACATCAATTCTTAAATCATTTGGATTTATTTCTACATCTACATCCTCTACTTCTGGTAACACTGCAACAGTTGACGTAGAGGTGTGTATTCTTCCACTAGATTCTGTATCTGGAACTCTTTGAACCCTATGAGCACCACTTTCAAATTTTAGCCTGCTATAAGCACCTTCGCCCTTTATCATGAACACAACTTCTTTGAAGCCACCAATGTCAGTTTCATTTGCACTCATAATCTCCGTTTTAAATCCTCTTCTTTCTGCATATCTAGTATACATTCTAAAAAGATTTGCTGCAAACAGAGCGGCTTCCTCTCCGCCAGCACCTCCACGTATTTCTACAAATACATTTTTGCTGTCATTTGGATCTTTTGGCAAAAGCAAAATTTTAAGTTCTTCTTTTGATTTCTCTATTTTTTCTTGAAGTTCTTTTATTTCTTCTTCTACCATTTCTTTTAGCTCAGCTTCAATTTTTTCTTGAAGCATTTCTTTATCAGCTTCAAGGCTTTCTTCCGCATCTTTATATTCTCTATATTTTGTTACAATAGTCTCTAATTCTGAATGTTCTCTGCAAAGCCTTTGCCATTCTTTTTGATCTGCCATAACTGAAGGATCACTAATTTTTATAGACAATTCTTCATATTTATTTTCAATAAAATTGAGTCTCTCAAGCATTATTTTTATCACTCCGTATTTATATTTTACCTAAGGAATTATATTTCCTTTTAAACATCATATAATTATAACATAATTTATTATGTTTCACCACAAAAACTATATACTAATACTTTAAAGTACCTTTAACTACTCTATCATTTCCTGCTAAGTCTTTAATAATTTCTATATGTCCGTAGTCCGCTTCCTTCAAAAGCAAGCTTACCTTTTCTCCTTGATCGTAACCAATTTCAAAAATTATCATTCCACGGCTGTTCAAAACTTTTTTTGATTGCTTAATAATTCGTCTGTAAAAACTAAGTCCATCTATTCCACCATTTAGTGCTAGGTGTGGTTCAAAGTTTCTAACGTCCTCCATTAAACTTTCTATTACATCTTCTTTAATATAAGGAGGATTAGATAAAATCATGTCAAACCTTTCCTCATTATTTAATGGCTCTTGGAGCAAATCACTTTTAATAACTTCTGCTCTGTCAGAAAGCTTTAATTTATTTATATTTTTTTCTGCTACTTCTAGTGCAACTTCCGATATATCATAACATTTTACATGACTATTATTTATAAAAGCAGCTACGGAAGCGCCGATGGCACCACTCCCTGTACAAACATCTGCTATTTTTTTATAACCTTTATTTTTAACTTCCTTAATTGCTTCTTCTACTAAAATTTCTGTGTCTGGTCTAGGAATTAGTACACCTTCTTTAATAAAAAAACTTAATCCCATAAACTCGCATTCACCTAAAATATATTTTATAGGTTTTTTTGTTTTTCTTTCAGCTATTAAAGCACTAAACTTTTCTTCTTCTATTTTATTTACCTCATAATCTCTATTTGTTAATAAAAACAGTACATCTTTATTTAATACTTTTGAAAGGAGAAGTTTAGTATCTAGCATATAGGTTTCAATGTTTACTTCCTTTAGCGCAGAATAACCTTCCTTTAATAATTGCTGTATTTTCATATTTCTATTCCCTCTGCAGCCTTAAGTGCTGTTATTGCAACTTCAAGCTGACTTTCATCTGGCTCTCTTGTTGTTAATCTTTGAAGCATCAGTCCTGGATATGATATAATTTTCGAAATAGCATTATCGCTTTTACCAAGCCATTTTATAATCTCATAAGTTACTCCAGATACTAAAGGAAGCATAACTATTCTTGATATTATCCTTATTGGAAGTGAATTCCAACCAGTAAGTGAAAACAGCAAAATGCTAACTATCATTACTAAAAACAAAAAATTTGTTCCGCACCTTGGGTGAAACCTTGAACATTTTGCTGCATTATATGGTGTTAATTCTTCACCTTTTTCATAACAAAACACAGCCTTATGCTCTGCACCATGATATTCAAAAACTCTATTTACATCCTCTAACTTTCCAACAAGAAACAAATATATAATAAAAATTGCAACTCGTATAATTCCTTCTATCAAATTTAAAATTATAGAATTACTTTTAATGGATTTGCTTGCTAAATTTGCAGCAAATGTTGGCAAAATAAAGAATATTCCTATAGCAAAAACAAATGAAAAGCACAAAGAAAAAGCTAAAATAACTTTATTTGCATTGTTTTTAAACACCTTATTTAAAAAATTTTCAAATTTTGATGGTTCCTCTGTTTCGTCCTCAAATAAAGATGCCGAATAATTTAATGTTTCAATTCCAACTATCGTTGATTCTATTAATGACACAAAGCCACGAACGATTGGCAAAGCAAAAAATTTATTTTTTTTAGCTGCCGGAAGTTTTTCTTTTATATCTAAACTAACAGTTCCATCTTCTTTTCTAACCGCTGTAGCTATACCCTTTATCCCCCTCATCATAACGCCTTCAATTACTGCCTGACCTCCTACAGAATGCTTTTGTTCCATTTGACACACTCTCCTTGGAATAAAATTCCATGTTTTATTTTAAAATAGTATATTATTTATATTTTATCAGATATATTTTACTTATTAAAGGTACTTTTTTTATTTGACTGAAATTATTAAATATGATACAATATCGTAGTTGATATTATCGTTTATATCGTGTATTTGAAAGAGGTGAAAAACATGAGAGAAGGCATACATCCAGAATACCATCATGACACAGTTGTTAAATGTGCATGCGGAAATACTTTTACTACTGGTTCTACTAAAGAAGAACTTAAAGTAGATATTTGTTCAAAATGCCATCCTTTCTTCACTGGTCGTCAGAAATTAGTTGACGTTGGTGGAAGAGTTGAAAAATTCAGAAAAAAATACAATTTATCAGAAGAAGAGTAATTTTGGTTATTTCGTGCTGAAAATAGTAATGGGAAAGATTTTATCTTTCCCATTTTTCTTTGTTTATAATATCAATTAATTCTTTGTTTGTTTTAGTCTCACTTAAAAGACTTATTAATTTTTCTGTAACTGCTTGCGAATTATTTTCATTATATAATACTCTTCTAACAGTGAATGCAGCATCATTTTCTTCTTGTGAAAGAAGCAATTTTTCTTTTCTTGTGCCAGACTTATAAATATCTATAGCTGGGAATATTCTTCTTTCTTGAAGCTTTCTATCAAGATGGACCTCCATATTTCCGGTACCTTTAAATTCTTCAAAAATCATATCATCCATTCTACTGCCTGTATCAACAAGTGCTGTTGCAAGTATAGTAAGGCTTCCACCCTCTCTTATATTTCTTGCTGCACCAAAGAATTTTTTTGGCATAATTAGGGCACCTGGATCAAGTCCTCCCGATAACGTTCTTCCTGTAGGCGTTATTGTAAGATTGTAAGCTCTTGCTAGTCTTGTAATACTATCAAGTAAAATAACTACATCTTGACCTTGCTCAACCATTCTCTTAGCACGTTCAAGTACCATATAAGCAACTTTTGTATGATGTTCTGGTTCTTCATCAAAGGTTGAATATATTACTTCACCCTTAATAGATTCCTGCATGTCAGTTACTTCTTCTGGTCTTTCGTCTATAAGTACAACTATTAGCTTTACTTCAGGATGATTTTCAGAAATACTTTGTGCTACAGTTTTTAAAAGGGTTGTCTTTCCAGCTTTTGGTGGTGCCACTATTAACCCTCTTTGACCTTTTCCAATAGGAGACATTATATCCATAAGTCTTGTAGCTAATTCAGTTTCTTTTTTCTCAAGTTTAATTCTTTTGTCTGGATAAATAGGTACAAGTGTTTCAAACGGTTTTCTTCTTACAGCTTTTTCTGGATTTTCACCGTTAACACTTTGAACATATAAAAGAGCTTTAAACTTTTCACCTTCTTTTGGTATTCTTACCTTTCCTTCCACTTCGTCTCCAGTTTTTAAATTAAATCTTCTAATTTGTGAAGGCGAAACATATATATCATTTGGACTAGTAAGATAATTTTTACCACGAAGAAATCCAAAATTATTGTTATCAACTAATTCTAAAACGCCCTTTGCTGTTCCCGAATCACTTACTGCAGCTTTAAATTTATCATCTTTTTCTTCATTATTTTTATTGTTGTATGTAGTATTATTTTCTCTTTTTTCAAAAGTTTTAGCTGTATCATTTCTTTGTTCTATAACTTCTTTTTCTGCTACTTTTTCAATTATTGGTGTTTCTATTTTTTTATCTGAAATTTCTGAATTTTTTTTAGGATTTATTTTTTCTACTAGCCTTTTCCCATCTTTCTCTATAGAAGCTGGTGAGACTCTATTTATTTCCTCAATCAATTCATTTTTCTTATATTTAGATATATTTTTTAAACCTAATTCCTTTGCAATTTCTTTAATCTTAACAAGCGTCATATTCTCTAAATCGCCATTATACAAGGAAACAACACCTCCATATTTAGTTTATTAATAAAAATATATAGGGAATTATAAAGAATTTATAGAAATGAATTTTGACATTAATTATGTAGCAACTAAACCTTTTTAATAGATCTATCGTTTAGCAAATTACTGATTTTAAAAAAACACTCCGTTATTATAATAACCTTAAAATTATGATTAAGCAATAAAAAAATATTGCAACGCAATATTTTTTTATTGCAACCTCAAAAGCCTATTTAGATTTAGTGTTATCTAAAGACGCTTTTATAAAATCTCTGAAAAGTGGATGTGGCCTATTTGGTCTTGATTTAAATTCTGGATGGAATTGTACACCAACAAACCAAGGATGATCTTTAATTTCAACTATTTCTACTAATCTTTCATCTGGACTTGTTCCTGAAAAAATTAGTCCTTTTGCAACCATCTTGCTTCTAAATTCATTATTAAATTCGTATCTATGTCTATGTCTTTCATATATTACTTGTTCTCCATATGCATTCATAGCATTTGAATCTTCTGCCAATTTGCATGCATATAATCCAAGCCTCATCGTTCCACCCTTTTCATCAATATCGATTTGATCCGGCATTAAATCGATAACTGGATATTTAGTTTCTGGAACAATTTCTGCACTATGTGCACCTTCTAAACCTAATATACTTCTTCCATACTCTATTACTGCACACTGCATTCCAAGGCATATTCCAAAGAAAGGAACCTTGTTTTCTCTTGCCCACTTAATTGCTACAATTTTCCCTTCAATACCTCTGTCACCAAAACCACCAGGAACAAGTACACCATCAACATCCTGTAAAACTTCTTCTACATTTTCTGAATGTATTTCAACAGAGTTTATCCATTTAATATTAACATTTGCATCATTTGCAAGTCCACCATGTCCTAATGCTTCAACAACAGAAAGATATGCGTCATGAAGTTCTACGTATTTTCCAACAAGTGCTATTTTAACTTCTTTTTTCAAGCTCTTAAGATTGTTTACCATAGCTATCCATTCTGCATTATCGATTGCTTTAGTTTTTAAATCTAACTTTTCACATACTATATCATCTAAGCCTTGATCTTTTAATAAAAGCGGCACTTCATATAAATTTTCTGCATCCAAGTTTTGAATAACAGATTTTCCATCTACATTACAGAAAAGTCCTATTTTATTTCTTAATTCTTGTGATAATTCCTTCTCTGAACGACAAACAATTATATCTGGTTGAATTCCTATGCTTCTCAATTCTTTAACTGAATGCTGAGTAGGTTTAGTCTTTAATTCTCCTGCTTTTCCTAAGTACGGTACTAAGGTTACATGAATAAAACATGAATTATTAGCTCCTACTTCATATTTTATTTGCCTTATAGCTTCCAAAAATGGAAGTGATTCTATGTCGCCAATCGTTCCGCCGATTTCTGTAATTACAACATCTACATCTCTTTCCTTAGCTACTCTATAAACTCTATCCTTTAATTCATTTGTAATATGAGGAATAACTTGTACTGTTGCACCTAAATAGTCTCCTCTTCTTTCTTTACTTATTACCGACCAATAAACCTTGCCTGTTGTAACATTACTATTTTGACTTAAGTTTTCATCTATAAATCTTTCATAATGTCCAAGGTCTAAATCAGTCTCAGCACCATCATCTGTTACAAAAACCTCACCATGTTGATATGGGCTCATAGTTCCTGGATCTTTATTAATGTATGGATCAAATTTTTGAACTGATACCTTAAGCCCTCTATTTTTAAGCAATCTCCCCAAAGAAGCAGCTGTTATTCCTTTTCCTAATGATGAAACAACTCCGCCTGTGACAAATACGTATTTAGTAGCTTTCATGCAAAATCCTCCTATAAAACTAATTATTACAATAAACATTGACAAACACTAAAATTTTATTTATAATAAAAATTACCCATTAAAATAATACAATGGGTTTACTATTGTTTGCATTAACATAAATAATATCTTATCACATTATCTTTGTTTTTTCCACATCTTTTTTATTTTTTATTTATACTTATCTATAATATCTTCTAACTCAAAATATTGTTCTCTAAAACATCTATTAATCAGTAGTTTTTCTTTTGCTTTCTTGATGCCATAAGTCAAAGTATTTTGCGTACACTCAGGAAAATATATATTTAAAGTATTTAAATCTGTACAATTATATTTTTTTAATAATAAAAATAAAATATATTTACAATTCCTATCTTTTAATATTTTAAACAAATCATTTCTTGATATTTTTTTGTATTCACACATAATATTTATTACTTTGTCATATCTATCACTTAATTCCATATAATTCACCTCGATTAAATTATTGGCTTTTAACCAACTTTTTATTCAAGGTGAATTATATTTATTTTTATTCAACTATTTTTATGTCTATTTCTAAAAATGTAGGCATAACTTTTTGACCAGAAACCGTCATGTCATAATTTACATATATGTTTCCGCCTTCTTCATTCACATTTATATTTAATTCTGTTGTTTCTATTTCAAGCTGCAATGTTCCATAGGGTGTGTCATACATAGACGCATTTTTATCATTTTTACGAAAATGCATTCTAGCATTAGTTGTCCCTGTTCTAAGCAAAAGAAATTCGCTTGGACGAATTTTAATAGTAGTTGTAGTACCCTTCATACCAGATATTTCTGTTTCCTCATATACTGCGTAAAAAGTATTATTTCTCTCATAAAAAGTTCCTGGAGTTACTATAGAAATCGGTTCTTCATCACTTTGTCCTTGGGAGCTTTTAATACTTATGATTGCTTTTGTTTTCATAATTAAATTCTCCTAGCTTATTTAATCAAATATTTTATCAATTGATCATCTGAAAATGGCTTAATTTCTATAAACTTTTCTAAAGGTTCATCGAAATTACCATATTTAACCGTTATATTTTCTTCATCTTTTCCTTTTGAATACCTTCCTGTAACCTTTGCTGCAAATTCAATCTCCTCTTCACTAGGTTCACCAACAATAACTGTCATAGAACCATTAAAGTCTTTTGCCATAAATATAATATCATTACTATTCAAAAGGTCCTTTAGACTATTTACTTCCACCTCAGTTCTAGCAGAAATTATTTTTGCATTTTCTGAAATTCTAAAATGTCTTCCAAGCTTCAATAATTCTACTTCCCTACCGCATATATCGCCCTTATTATTTTTCACAAGCTCTTTAAGTCTATTTGAAAAACTTGGGTCAGTAAGCTTACATCCTCCTGCTGGAGATGGATAATCGTTAATGTTAAAAAGTTTTGCAAGTTCCATTTGCCTTGCTCTAGACCTTCCAGAAATATCTAAAAGTCTTTCCCTATCTACCATGCCGCTCTTTTCCATTTCTGTAGGCAACAGATTCTTTGCACATAGTGGTCTTAAAATTTTTTCACTAAATCCAGATTCATTTTTTACAATATCTAAAGAAGCTTTTGTTTGAGACATCGGTCTTTGATTTAAAACTTCTCCTGTTATTATAAAATCCGCATCAAATTCTGAAAGCAATTTACTTCCACAATAGTTCATCATCATAGCATGGCAATCTATGCATGGATTCATATTTTTACCATAACCATGCTTTGGATTTTTAACCATTTCTAAATGATCTTTTGAAAAATCAATAACTTTAATAGGTATATCTATCTGTTCTGCCATCTTATATGCATTTTGAGGTCCAAAAAAATGAGATTTAAAACATATACCTATAACTTCTATTCCTTGATCTTTAATTAATTTAGCAGCTAATATGCTGTCTAAACCTCCTGAAATCATAGCAAGTGCTTTTGTCATAAAATACCGCCTTTCTCTTTAGTTGTTATTTCTTTCTATAGCTAATTCAATCAAATCATCTAATAGCTGTTTATAACTTTTCCCTGCTGCTTCCCACATCTTTGGATACATACTTATTTTTGTGAAGCCAGGTATAGTGTTTACTTCATTAAGATATATTTCTGATGTTGTTTTGTCAACTAAAAAATCTACTCTTGCCATTCCTGCACAATCTAAAGCTGTATATACTCTTATTGCTAATTCTTTAATATTTTCTAATTGTTCTCCATTTAAATTTGCAGGAATCAATAGTTTTGATGCTGCATTTTCATATTTAGCTTCATAATCGTAAAATTCCTTAGCTGGTACAATTTCTCCTGGTACTCCTGCTTTAGGCTTGTCATTTCCAAGTACAGCAACTTCAACCTCCCTAGCATTAATAGCTTTTTCTACTAATACTTTTCTATCAAATTTTAAGGCTTCTTTAATACCATTTTCTAACTCTTCTCTACAATGAGCCTTGGATATTCCAACTGAAGAACCACTATTAGATGGCTTTATAAAAACATCATAGCCTAATTTTTCTTCAATAGTTCTTATTATTTCAACTTTATTATCGTCATAACATGATGCTGTAACTACGACATAGTCTGCTTGATTAATATTAAAATGCTCCAATACGTATTTAGTATACACTTTATCCATACATACGGAAGAGGACATTACATTTGGACCTACGCAAGGAATGTCAATTAATCTACACAAACCTTGAATTGTGCCATCTTCACCGCACAAGCCATGAAGTACTGGGAAAACCACATCTACTTCTTTGTTAAATAAAACTTTCTGTCCTTCTGGACTTTTGAAATATTCATCTTTTTCCCAAGCACCACTTTCAATATTATCTACATTACCTGTATATTCGAACCATTCACCACTTTTAGTTATTCCTATTGGATATAAATCATATTTTGAAATATCTATATTTCTTAAAACAGAAGCAGCTGAAACTCTCGAAACCTCATGTTCAGTAGATTTACCCCCAAATAAAACAGCAATCTTTTTTTTCATCGTTAATCTCTCCTTGTAAAACAGTTATATAATATAATTATAATTATACAATCAAAAAGTATCATAGTTTATAGTTTAAGCCATATGAAAAGAAATAACAAGTCGGTATTATTATATATTTTCTTTGAACTTTTATTGTTGTTTCATTGAATAAATTATAATTTTTCAAATCATTTTTAAAAAATAATGAAGTTATTTAATATATGTGTTATATTTTATATGATAACTTTATAAACATCATTTTTTATGATTTGTAGAAGGGTGAACTTAATGAAGGCATTAATACTTTCAGTTTCAGCTGGTGGTGGTCATCACCAGGCAGCACTGGCAATAGACAAGTATATAAATAAATACGAACCGGAATCAACAGTTAAAGTATTAGATACAATTAAATACATTAACCCTATTTTAGATAAATTTATTATAGGAGGGTATCTAAAAGCAGTAAAAAATACACCTTCTATATATGGAAAGCTTTATAAATTGACAGAAAATATGAAAAGCGAAGATGGTCTTAAGTCTTTTTCTAATAAATTTAATGAGATGATGGCCTTTAAAATACTTCCTTCGATTAAAGAATTTAATCCTGACATAATAATTTGCACTAACTTTTTTCCTTTAGAAATGATTTCTATCTTAAAAGAAAAAAAGGAGCTTAACACTCCCTTAGTTTGTGTTATTACAGATTATGGTTCCCATGGAGTTTGGCTTAATTCAAACGTAGACTCTTATATAGTTTCAAATAGCGATATGATTGATGAGCTAGAACAAAATGGAGTTAATAGAAATCTTATATTTGATTACGGCATACCTGTAAATGAAGATTTCTTAAAGCTTCACCAACGTTCTGCTACACTATCCGAATTACAATTTAGTGAAAATAAAAAAACCGTACTTATAATGGGTGGAAGTCTAGGTCTTGGACGGATATCTAAAATTTATTCAGAATTATCAACTTCTAAAGCAAAAATTCAAATCATAGTTATAGCAGGAAGCAACAAGAAGCTTTACAATCATTTGTTGAATTTGAGAGAGATGTCTGCTGTTGAAACTAGAGTATTTGGTTATACAAGCGATGTTAATAAGTATATGCAGTGCAGTGACCTTTTGATTACAAAACCAGGTGGGCTTACTATTTCTGAGGCTTTGATATGCAAGACACCTTTAGCATTATTTTCACCAATTCCAGGTCAAGAGAAGAAAAATGAAAACTTTCTTCTAAAGCATAACATAGCTATATCTTTGGATGCTGATTTAAATTGTAAAAAAGTAATTGAAGATTTGCTAAATAACACTACATTATTAGAGTCTATGAAAACCAATTGTGAAAAATATGCTAAACCCAACTGTGGACAAGATATTTACAAATTGCTTTCTAATTTAATAAAAAATGCACATTAAGGTAAGAAGTAAGAGACTAAATAACTCTTACTTCTTATTTCCTATTTTTAAGTATATTTTTTATCTATTAATAATTTTCTTAAAGTAATCAACTAATTTCTCAAATTCCTCTACAACTTTAAACTTTACTATAATCTTATCTCCGTTTTGTCCATTAGAATTAACTACTAGCTTGTACTCTTCTGGAGTTAAAACCTTTTTCATCTCATCTTTCGTTTTTTCGATTTCCACATTACCTCTAGTTATATCTGTAAAACATAATGGCGGAAACATTACACACCACCAGTTATGACCTTTTGCATTTCCTAAAAGTATTCTATAAGCTTCATATTTACCTTGCGGCAAAATTATATCTCCATAACTTTTTATTGGAAATTCTACTTTTGTTAATTCTGTTTTCACACCGTATTTGTAACCATTTTTAGCTAATATATTCTTTGCAATTTGATTTATTTTAGAATCATTATCCTTCAATATCTTTTCTGACTGGCTAAGGCTTGTACTTTTATTCATCATAGGTGCAATAAATTCCAAAACCGCATCTCTAATCTTAAGTTTTATCATTTGATCTTCATTAGAATCACTATTAGCCAAAATATGAAACCTTATTATTTTTTCTGATATAGTTTCTTGGCTAGCTTCATTATTAATTGCTGTGGCAGAAACCTTGCTATTTTTGCCATAAAATAAAAACATATTAAAAAATATCAATATACACATGGTTACAGTAATTATTTTCTTCATATAAATCACTCCACATTATTTTTGTATATTGATATTTTTACCATTATTTTAAATTTTATTCACTTTATTGTATTAAATAGTTCTTGTAATAAATACCTCTTCATATTTTTTCCTCATATGTTCAAAACATCTTTGTGCACTAAACATATCATCAAAAAATGCAAATATTGAAGGACCGCTTCCACTCATTAAAGAGCCTAGGGCTCCAAAAGAAATCATCTCTTCTTTTATTTCCCTTAATATGCCATATCTGCGCAATGTAACATTCTCCAATAAGTTTTTCATATTTTCACTTACAAATTTCAAATCATTCCTTTTTACAGCTTCGATTAATTTATTATTGTCAGGATGCTTAAATACTTTATCTAAATTAAAATTTTTATAAACTTCCTTTGTTGAAACTCCAAAATTAGGTTTAACTAATACTAATATTTTATCCTTAAATCTATTAAGCTGTGTAATTTCATCTCCAATTCCCTCACATAATGCCGTACCACCTATTATGCAATATGGAACATCTGCACCAATTTGACTACTTAGCTTCATAAGTTCCCTATCGGAAATAGTAACATTAAAAAGTTTTCGCATAACTCTAAAAACAGCAGCAGCATCACTGCTTCCTCCCGCAAGTCCTGCTGCTACAGGAATATTTTTATCTATATTTATTTCCACTCCAAAGTTAATTTTATATGTATCCATAAAGAGTTTTGCAGCTTTATAAACTATATTTCTTTCGTCAGTAGGAACATAAGATTTATTACAACTTATAATGATTCCTTTTTCAATTTTACTTATTTCTAAAACATCATATACATCTATCGTCTGCATTATCATTTTTAACAAATGATAATTATCTTCCCTTTTACCAACAATATCCAAAGATATGTTGATTTTAGCATATGCTTTTTCAATCATAAATATTTTCTCCCGTTCGTTGTCTTTTATTTTTAAAATATATTTATTATTATATCAAAAGATAGGTATATTTCAAAAAATAAAATATCGAAGTGATTTTATTTTAAAGGAGTGTTTATTGCAAAAAAATATTGCGTCGCAATATTTTTCAGAGGTCAGACATCTGACATAAAATTGCGTCGCAATTTTATTTTGTGAGGTAGCCCTTTTACATTACTGCTCTTCCTGGGATAATGAGTTTATCTCCTGGCATTATTTTATCTGGGTTTTCTAATTTGTTAATGCCTTCAATTGCCTCAACAGTTGTATTATATCTTTTAGCTATCTTCCACAATGTATCACCAGCTTCTGCTAAATATATTATGACACTTGCACTTTTCTTTGGTTTTTCACCCTCAACTTCTATTATATCTTTTAAAAAAGCTTGTTTGTAATTGCTACTTACTGTACAATTGGTTAAAACTAATACCTTCACAGCAATGGTATTTGCTTCAATTGCTGTTTCGAGGTTTTCAATAGATGGCTTAATAGTAGCATTCATATCTATTTTAGTTCCAGGTATATCTATAGAAGTATTAAATGGTATCTCTTCATTAATAGCACTCAAATATTTTTCTTCATTTTCAGTTTTATAAATAATAAATACATTTATTATGCCATCTACAACAACTTTATTTTCTAAAAGTCTTTTTTCAGAAACAATTACTTTTCCTATGCTGTTTACAATTTCCAAAGCTTTTAATTTATCTTCCTTTAGCTCTACATTTTCTTTTACAATACTTTCAGTTGATACACTTCCCACTATTAATCCTATATCATACACTTCTTTTTCTATATTAAGACTTAATTCTGGAGAATATGCATCTTCAATTACTTCAATATTAACAGTATCAATTATTTTTACATCTACATTAATTAATGCTTCAACATCTAAAATTCTTTTTTCACCCAAATCATCTTCTTTAATATTATATTCTGTGCCATCTATTTTATAATCCCCAAACACATTCATTGCCGAATTTATGCCTTCTAGTTCAACTTCTTCAGTAATTAGCACATCATCTGTTAAAGTAATCAATTCTTTAGAGGCTTTTCCTTTATATAGAATAGCTATTTGAACAAATGCCTCCACCTGCATTTTGCCTTCTAAAAGCTTAATTTGTTTTTTATGAAGATTAAAATCGCATTTTAAAATGCTATCAATTTCTGGCTTATCCATTTGAATTTGCATGTGAGAATTTGCAGTTAAGTCTACCGATAAATTATTAACTACTTTATCAACATAACTTGAATCTTTTAAAAATTGTACATCTGAAAGCCCTTCTATGTCTCTAACTATATCTATATTACTTCTATCATAAACTTGAGTTCTTAGTTCTAATACACCTTCAATAGATATCTTCCTTTCATTAATAAAAATACAATTCATATGTTCAATATTACATTGTGCCTCAGGTACCATCTTAAAACTTGTTCCTTCAAGCTCGATATAATTAGTAAACTTAGATGAATATGAAACTCCACAAGCTTCAGTTTCTTCTTCTGTTTTTCCTAAATACAATACATCAAATTCAATTTGACCTTCTAAATATACTTTGTTTTCCAGCAATTCAATATTAACAATTGTAGGCTTAGCATCCACCATTAATATTTCTAAAACATCTGGATGCGTATCTGGAATTATATACTCTTCTTTTACAACTGTATTTGTTGAACTTTCCCCTAACATTTTTTCATATTCTATATTTTCTTTTATAAGCTTCATAGTATTTCCCACCTCCATAAAACTACCTACAATTATGTATATAATATTATTTTAAAATTATGATAGTTTTAATTCAGTTAATAAAACAAGTTACTATGAAACTTTATTTTACAAAGCAAAAGGCGAATAGCAAATATCAGAAGCCACATTTTATTTATAAATTTTGATATTTATCACCAATAATCAACATAAAACGACTAATTTTTTATGTTTTTTATCAATTTTCTATTGACAAAGCTTAAAATGTAGCGTATAGTTTTAAATGGTTATAGACCATATAACCTCTCATAAATTCTCAATACCCTTTTAAACCATAGTTGAAGGATGGCCCCACCATCTTTCTTTTTTTATTTAAATATATTCAAAAAATAAAAAACGATACTTAGTAAGTATCGTAACTGTTATACTGCAAACACTAGCTGAACAGTTTTTGTCAAAACATCTGAATAGCTATATGTTACTTTTCTTTGAGAGTCTGAATCTAATCTTACA
>JAJXWJ010000138.1 GCA_021781655.1 Bacillota bacterium
AAAAGTAGTGGCAAAAAGCATTTTTTATAGCTAGAAAGTGCTTCTATAGTAGTAATCTGACGTAAGTCATTCAATAAGATTAGAAATAAAATGATGTTTCAATTAGGCGTAATTTGACGTTTAACATGCTTATGAATATTATTTTTTAGCCATTCATGAACAACTTTCAAATTTCCCTCTTCAATTTGCTCATCTAAATCTAAAATATCTTTTTTCATTTTATTTAAAAATTGAGCTCCATAAAGATTTCCAAGCGCATAACTAGGAAAATATCCAAAACTACCATCAGACCAATGCATATCTTGGAGAACACCTTCAGAATCATTCTTTGGCTTAACTCCAAGATATTCTTCATACTTTTTATTCCATATATAAGGAATATCTTTTACTTCTAAATCATCGTTAAAAAGCATTTTTTCAATTTCATACCTTATGATTATGTGTAAACTGTATGTTAACTCATCTGCATCGATTCTTATTAAAGATGGCTTAACTTCATTTAATCCTCTATAAAAATCATCAAAACTTACGCCTTGAAAGTTATTAAATTCATTTTGTGCTATTGGATAAAAATATGTCCAAAACTCTTTGCTTTTACCAATTAGATTTTCATAAAATCTAGATTGTGATTCGTGTATAGCCATGGATGCACCTTCTGCTAGCATTGTACCTTGAAGATCATCCGGAATATTTTGCTCGTATATAGCATGCCCACCTTCATGTATAGTACTATATAAAGCTTTTCTTAAATCATTTTCATCATAATTTGTTGTAATTCGAACATCCTTATTTCCAAAATTAGTTGTAAAAGGATGGGTTGATTCATCTATCCTTCCTGATTTTTTATAATCATATCCCATTTTGTCCAAAACTAACTTACCAAATTTCTGTTGTGCCTCTTTTGGACAATATTTTTTAAAATATTCAGTATCCACTGATACATTACTTGCATTTATCTTCTTTAACAAATCAACAATTGCCAGTCTAAGTTCCCCAAAAACTACATCTAGTTTTTCAGTAGTTATTGAAGGTTCATAAATATCTAACAATGCATTGTAACTATTTTGTTCAAAACCCCAATACTTTGCAAATTTCTTATTGTATTCAACCATTTTTTCTAAATGAGGTGCAAAAATACTAAAATCAGACTTCTTTTTTGCTTCTTCCCAAGCTGAATATGAGAGTGAAGCCGCAATTTTATAATGTTTGTATTGTTCTTCTGGAATTTTTTTTGTCTTATTATATTCTTTTTCTATTTTATCTATAGAGGACTTAGTAATCTCATCTAAATCATCATTTGCTTTGAAATGTTCAATTAGTTGTTTTAGTTTTTCAGAAGTAGTCATTTTATAATATTCTCCTGATAAATATCCTAACATTTCACTTCGATATTTTTCTGCCTTTTCTGGCATATTAACCATGACATCCCAATCTAATAAAGCTATAGTGCTATTTATATACTCTAATTTTTTTAAATAATCCTTAAGTTCATCTAACATTTCTACTCCTCCTCTTATATAAGTACCGATTCTGTTTCTCTGCAGTACCTTGTTATCAAACATTGACCCAAATTTCTAGGACATTTTTTACACATGCAATCCTCAGCGCTTCCATCACATCTATCTTCCTTATATTCTTCGCAATACTTACAATTTGATCCTTCTTTTATCATTAATATTTCACCTCAATATATTTAATTCTAATTATCCTCAAATCTTGATCTATAATCATCCATAATTTCACTAAAAATATCAGCAGCGGTTGGTGGAGTATAGGTTATTGCATTCGCACCTGCCTCTATTGTGTTTTTTATAGATTCTTCTTTACTTCCACCTGTAGCTATGATTGGAAACTGGGGATACTGATCTCTAATTTTTTTTACAATATATGGAGTCCTTTTAGCTCCTGATACATTAAATATTGTTGCCCCTGCTTCGATTCTAGATTGTATATCCTCATATTCGGAAAGCACACTAACTATAATAGGAATGTCAATAGTTTCTCTCACCATTCTAATTACTTCATTTGATGTAGGACCATTCAATACTACACCCATTGCTCCTTTAAATTCCGCATCTAAAGCTAAATTTACTACTCTCTTTCCCATTGTTAAACCACCTCCAACACCACAAAACACTGGCACATCAGCAGCTAAAACCAATGACGCTGTAATAACTGGCTGTGGAGTAAAGGGATATACGGCTATTACTGCATCTGCATTTGTATTTCTTATAACAGCAACATCTGTAGAAAATACAAAGGACTTAAGCTTTTTTCCAAATATTCTTATGCCACTTGCACTTCTAATTATTTCTGGAAGTTCTATCATATGATTTCTTAATGTTCCTTTTATATTAGGTATAAATTTATCAGACATATTGACTCCCCCCATTAAAATATAATCTTTATGCTAGACACCCTAAATACCATATATTACAACTTAATATTAGCATTTTTCTATCATTTTTACTATATAACATTATAATATTTTTATTAAAATATAAATGAGAACCAATTACTAAAAGGATTAAACCTTAAGTTTAATCCCCTTTATAATTTGCAATTAGAATTATCGCATCTATAGGCCCTATCTCCATTATAATTTAACTCTTTCAATACCTTTTTTACAACACTCTTTCCTATCTCATCTTCGCCCATTTCACATATGGCATCCTCCAAATTACTCCAATCAACCCACTCAACTTCATCAGATTTGGCAATTTCGCCTTCAACATATTTAGAAATAAAAGTTAACATTATTATATCTTTTGGCTCATAAAAATAACTACCTAAATACTTAGGATTTTCAACCACTATTCCTGTTTCTTCCTTAACTTCTCTGATTACAGTTTCTTCTACGGATTCACCACTACTTACATAACCTGAAACAAGCACTTTTGAATTTTTATATATATAACTTTGTTTAAGTAGCAATATTTTATCATCTTTAACTACTGCAACTATTATACAAGGCTTTGGCGTGTCAAAGTACATAGTGTCATCATATTCACAATATGGAACTCCACCTTCATCATAACTATACTTTTCTGTTAATTGCCTTCCACATTTAGGGCAATATTTATATTTCATAGTTAATAACCTCCCAAACAATTCCTGAAACCCAATTGAAAAATCTTATTTTTTATACCTACACTAATTATAAATAATATAATTGCCTATGTATATATTATTTCATGTTTTTATAGTTTTATCTCTATTTTATTTGATAATGAAATAGAATTTTCCGTTACTTCACATTCATAAGCAAAAATATCTACCCCTTTTTCTTTTGCCAATCTTAACGCATCGCCAAAAGCCTTATCCTTTTCATCAAATGGGCTAAAAGATTTCATTTTATCCATTTGTAATAAAAATAGCACCCCTGCACCTATACCCATGCTTTTAGCCTCAATTAACTCTAGTAAGTGTTTTTTTCCTCTTTCAGTTGGAGCATCTGGAAATCGTGCATGTCCTTCTTCTTCATAAGTTACACCCTTAACTTCTAAATAGTAGTTTTCTCTATCATTACTTAATTTAAAATCAAATCTACTATTTCCAAAAGTCTTTTCCTTTTCAATAATATTGAATTGTTTCAATTTATTTATCTTGCCAAGTTTTAGAGCTTCTTCAACAACTTTATTCGGAATATGGGAATCTATATTTATAAGTTTATCTCCCTTATATGCTGCTATTAAATCATATTGAGTTTTCCTACCTTCACCATATTCTCTTCTTAATATAACTGTTATTCCAGGAATTAATATTTCTTTACATCTCCCTGTGTTTGGAACATGAACCATTATTGCTTCTCCATTTAATTTAACAAAACCCCGAAATCTATTTTCTCTCATTATGAATTCTGCTTTTACTATTTCATTATCTATGTTCACAAAATCGCCCTCTTTGTTTAAGATATTACTTTAAATATTTTATATCAAATATTTTATGTAGATTATACACTTATTATAACTTATATCCACATAATTTGTTAGTAAGTTATCAACAATCCTTTATGCAGTAGCTGTAATTCCCGCTATATGGGCATTTCATCATGTAGATAAGTTATCAACATAATCCACAACACTACATGTTGATAATATGTATAATTTACATACTAAATATACTATCAATTATATAGTTATACACAAAATTGTATACTTTGCCTGTTTATATTGTGGATAAGTTCTTCATTTTCACTTTTACGTGTAGATAACTTTAGAAACTTGCAAAATATTTACTTTTGCATTTTTCACTTTTAATATAAATTCTTAAGAAAAAAAAAGAACCTTCAATTACGAAAGTTCTTTTGGTGCGTCTTAAGGGATTCGAACCCCTGGCCCACGCCTTAGAAGGGCGTTGCTCTATCCAGCTGAGCTAAAAACGCTTATATATCAAAATTTGCAACTAGCTGTATATTGCTACTAACAAATTTTTTTGCAACTACTATATTATTTTAAAAATTTGTTATGAGTTTCATGTATTTTTTAATGGAGCGGGTGAAGGGAATCGAACCCTCGTAACTAGCTTGGAAGGCTAGCACTCTACCATTGAGTTACACCCGCAATTTAAATGGAGCGGAAGACGAGATTCGAACTCGCGACGTTCACCTTGGCAAGGTGACGCTCTACCACTGAGCCACTCCCGCATAATTTGTTAAAATTTGTGATTAGCTACGCATTGCTTCGTCAATTTCAATTGCTGCGGTACTCATTTATGCATATATAAACTCCGTTCCTCACAATTTCATTTCCTTGCACTGCTTGCTACTAACAAATTTTATTGTTTTTAGCTTTTTTTTATTTAAAATTTGTGATTGTTTGCTATAAATTTGTTAATATGGTGCAGGTGAAGGGAGTCGAACCCCCACGCCGTTGGCGCTAGATCCTAAGTCTAGTGCGTCTGCCAATTCCGCCACACCTGCAAATACTAATAAACAAACAAATGCCTAGTTAAACTAAACGTAAAACCAAGCATAGGTATTGGTGACCCATACGGGAATCGAACCCATGTTACCACCGTGAAAGGGTGGTGTCTTAACCGCTTGACCAATGGGCCTTAAATTTTAGCACATAAATGTGCAACCCAGCGACGACCTACTCTTCCACCAGGCCTCCCCGGCAGTACCATCGGCGCTTTAGTGCTTAACCTTCGTGTTCGGAATGGGAACGGGTGTTACCACTAAGCCATTATCACTGGATCTTATTCAA
>JAJXWJ010000051.1 GCA_021781655.1 Bacillota bacterium
TTGTTATTTTTTCCATTATTAACCTCCAAAAATGTAGTAAAATCAACGTATTTCTAATACTATTATACTATATTTTATTACATTTTTGGAGCTATTTAACTCGAAATATTTTTAATCTTTAAAGCTGTATTAGTAGTGAAAGCTAAGAAATCATGTTCACCTACAAGCTGTTTTGCCGCTTCTTTAATTTTAGTTACATCTACTGTTTGATTCATTAAGTTAACATATTGTCTTTCAAACAAAGGGCGATTAGGAGCATTTTTCTTCCATAATCGATATTCGTAAGTTAAACTTTTCATTAAATATCTACTATGAAATCTTTCATCAACTGCTTCTATTGATAATATAATAATATCATCAGTTAAATATTTTTCGAAATAATCAAAAATTTCTTTTGCGCTTAATCGACTATCTGGTGCTATAAAGTTAACAATTTGCTCTTTAGCATTTACTCCAGCATCGGTGTTAACCGCACCAACTATCTCTACCTCTTTTTCATAGAGCTTTGATAATATCAATTCTAACTTACCTTGAATACTCTTTTCCAAGTTATCTTTAAACTTATTAAACCCTATATATTTTTTACCATCATAGGCTATCATCATCTTATAATTTTGCATTTGAGTTCCCCCTTTCCTAAATACCAATCAATACATTTTAACATATATTAAGATAAGTTCATATATGTAAACTTTGTTATTATAAATTCTTTATCAGGCTTACTCTCTTTAGTAAAAATTTCTTGTATCAATTAATTATACCTCTAGGCATATAAATTCCCATGTTAAAACCTTTTATTTAGCTTGCTTTTACAAAAAACCTCCCTTATTTATGATATGGTTCACCGTAACAGTAGAAAGGGATAACCTTTTATATTTCTATACTCTATTCTATGCAAATATTATCTCGCCAAATCTTTATCATGACTTGAATAATGTCAATATATATATTTAATTAAATTATTTTCTATATTAATATATAGTTTCTATTTATCGTTACGATATATGAAATGTAACAAGATAATCTATTGGAGGTAATCTATATGAATGTTACTAACGCAACTTCTAATTTATATAATAACACTACATCTTCTAATAAAAATACAGATAACTCAAATTCTAATTTTAATGTTGATACTAAAATTATGAATGAAATCAACAATGAGTCTGACACTGTTGAAAGGGAGGAAGACACAATTTTGTATCAACAATTAAAAGCAGCTGGAGTAGACTTTACAAGTCACTCGCTGGAATGACAAAAAGAAGCTATTCAATCATTTCCGCCTTTAACAGCACCAGCAAATGTAAGAAGGTCATACAGAGAAACATTAGAAAATGCTTCTCCAGAAGAGAAAAAAGCAGCTAGTGCTTTACCATTCTACATGTATATTTATCAAACACAAACTGGTGATAAAATTGATTCTACATCTAATAGTGTTTCTGGATATTCAAAGTTATTAGAAAACTTTAAAAATTACTTCCAGACCAATTTCAATGATGATAATGCTAGATATAAAGTTGATGTGAAAAGTACATCAAACTTTATTGATAATTTGCTTAGCAAGCTTTCTCAATATTCGTGATTAACTTTTTTAATAAATGTATAATTTACGTTATATGCATATTCTAATATCCACAGGACTTATCATCATAACTTTTCTTGCAACAAAATAAGAAGGTGAACCTCCTCCATTATCTGGGCCTCTAGTTCTCCTTCATTATTAAGATACATTATTAAGTGCAATAGCAAAGAGAAAAAGCACCCATCCGACAAAGAATAGTGCTTTTTCTACTTAACTTTTAAAAATATATAGCTAAACTCCAATAGCCCTAAAACAAAATAAATGTTCTAAGGATGCTTAGTGTTACAGCACTAAGCATTTCTTATTTATATTATATCAATTATTATTAAAAAATAAACTATTATTTTTTATTTAATTTTGTAATTAATTTTAATTAACTTATGCTGCGAAAGATGCAAAGACCTTCGGTCATTCAGTAAGTAGTAATTTTACACGTATCCGAATATATATAAGTTTTATTCAAAAGTACGATAAAGAGGTTTCATTGATACTACAATCTGGCAAATTTAACAGTACGAAAATAAGTATATCAAAGCGAGGGTCTAGAATTGGTGGACTATTATAGAATAATGGTTAATTCTTATTTAACACACCTTCGTAATTTCGTGGGTCGATTTTGGCTTTTGAAACTACATGGGTTTAAGCCCAAACACCTTGAAAGTTTAGAGAATGATAGATGAATATTTATGATCGGATAGCCAGTTTTATGGTTGTGAGTGATAAATGTTCGTTCATGATCGGACATGGGGCAAAGCCCCAAACCCCAGTTATTAGTTTACTTATGATACGGTTCACCGTATCGGTTGTAAGGGATAACCTTTTATTCCCTTTTCATACTTTAACATATTCAAATATATATCTAGCTAACGAATTATTATAACTTATCTCAATCAAAATCATGATAAATGAACGTATAAATTAAAATTATTATCTTGACTCTATTATAAAGTTTATTCAATCAGAATTATTTTCCTTAATTTCTAATGTACCATATTTTACCAACGATAAATTTATTCACTATCTTTTTAAACTTAAATTTAATAAAACTTGCTTATATATTTTGAAAATACCCAACCCTTAATATATATATTTCTATTATCATTATATTCTATTAATACCCATTCTTTATTCTTATCTAAAACTCTAACTACTTGTCCAAATTCTAAGGTAGCTAAAACTTTCGTATTAGTAGAATTACTAATTCTAACATTCAGACGCTCTGCTTTAACAAACCTATATTGATTTAGATAAGCCTTTAATTTTACACTTTCACTAGAATTAGCATTTAACTGAAGTGATACTTCATTTCTCATATCTTTTATAATCTTGTTTTTATCAGCACTTATTTTATTTTTATCTTGTACTTCTTGCACTTTAGCAATTATTATTGCTTTTGTGCAATCAACATAATATGAATAAAATGGATAAAGAATAAATGAAATTATTATAAATACAATAACTGGATGTTTTAACTTTATACTTTGAAGAATTTTAACAATTTTTTCTTCCCAATTAATCTCGCTGTTAATACATAACTTTATTTCATCTACCGTATCCTTAAATTCAACTGTTTCATCTAAGTAATTTATAGTACCATTTTCATTTACTTTAATATTCTTTAAATCAATATTCTCAAATTGTTCTTTAAGGCTATTTTGCAATCCCACCATTGTTTCAACTATTCTTAGTGATGCTGTATTAACACCTGCAATTGCACTAAAATCTATTCCCTCGAACGGTTTTATCAGGTTATTTTGCATTTCTGCTATTGCTCCAACCATTCCTAATGTTGCCGCATTAAGCCCTGTAATTGCACTAAAGTCTATCCCCTTCAACGGTTTTATCATATTATTTAGCATTTCTGCTATTACTCCAGCCATTCCTAATGTTGCTGTATTAAACCCTGCAATTGCACTAAAGTTTATTCCTTCGAATGGTTTTATCATACTATTTTGCATTTCTGCTATTGTTCTAGCCATTCCTAATGTTGCTGTATTAAACCCTGCAATTGCACTAAAGTCTATTTCTTTGAATGGTTTTATCATACTATCTTGCATTTCTGCTATTGTTCTAGCCATTCCTAATGTTGCTGTATTAAACCCTGCAATTGCACTAAGGTCTATCCCTTTGAATGGTTTTCCTATATAATCTAATTGTTCAATTGCTTTTTTATCATTCTTCAATAGTTAACACCTCATTTCATCTATTTCAATTATAGAAAATAATACTCTTTGTGCCAATAGCAATTACTTAGTTGCTTTGTTGTCTTTATACCTTTTCCAATTGAAGTATATTGTAAAGGATAACTCTTTTATCAGTTAAGCATATTTATTTTTACTTTATTTGCCATCAGTATACCTCTAATATAAATTATTGCATTATGAATTTTTGATTTTGTTTTCAATCATTTCCCATGTAATTAATTCCTTGATTCTTTTATGTGCTTCTGAACGTATGTTATCCTTACAAAAATTTTCAGCTTCTTGCTTAGCCCCTGATATATTGCACCCAGCAGCTTCTGCCATCCAAAGCAATAGTTCTGGTCATCTAAAACCTCCTTTTTGCCAATTGATGTCCCAACAATTAGCTTCTGCATCTAAGTCTAGTTTTTTCTGCTTTATTTTTTGACCATAATATGATCCTAACAAATGCCATTGCTGATTTGGCTCAGCTAAAGACTTATCAACCTTTATGTCTACTAAACCGTTAGCATATTTTATATATCCCCCACTCGATTGTTGATATTTCTTTACAAATTCATCTGATAAATCATAGTGACTAGCTTTATTTCTGTAGAATTCTATTACTTCTCTATTTGTCATATTCTCGCCACTTAGTTATAGTGCAAATTTCTAATTTATCTAACATCATAAACCAATTATATCATGCTTATAGACATTATTTTGCAATTTTACTTAATAATTATATACACATCCTTATATCCACAGGACTTATCATCATAACTTTTCTTGCAACAAAATAAGAGGGAGAACCGCCTCCATTATCTGGACTTAGTTCTCCCTCATTATTTAGGTACATTATTAGGTTGTTATTTATATTTAGCTCAATTGATTCAATATCTCTGTCTTTATTTACGGTTATTTTTGATATTAACATATGAAGTAATCTTTTCTGCTGTTCCCTTGTAGTTACTTCTGATAAAAGCTTATTGAAGCTTGCAAGGATATCTTTTACAAACTCATAAGAAACTACTTGCAAGTTATCATCTAATGTATTACTTTTTAATCTATTTGCTTCTTCTTGTAGCATTTCTTCTCTAGCTTTTATGTCTGTAATCCTTTCTGAAAAATCTTTTTTATCTATTATCCCTTCTTCGTAGGCTTCAAAAACTTTTTTCTTCTTAGTTTCTATCTTTTCTAGCTCTTTTAGCAACCTTTCAAGCTCTTCCTTTGATGGTTCTACCATAGCTTTTCTTGTGGAATTTATGTTTGACACTATATCTCTAAATGGTAAGATATTTCTAACTGAAGATTATTTATGTTTTGATTTCAAAGAAAGGTTAGTATTAATCAGAAAGGTTGGTTTAAATGACTGGAATTAATAAAAAGCATAGAATAAGGGTAACATATATAATCATAGATATCCTAAGTGCTATATTTGATATAGCTCACCGTAAAGGGTATAACGTAGGATTTTTTTTAGTTATTGCTTGTAATTCTGAAATAAATATAGGCTTACACTCCTTGAGGCAATCCGTTTTACATATTCTATTAAAACATCTGAAACCAAATTTTTTTCTTATTGGTCATTCATTGTTACCTTCCATCTGCTTCTATTATTTCAATAACATCACAAAGCCTACTACATCAACAAAGTTACATAAGCAATGTGCTAATATTCCTAATTTTAATGAATCCTTTTTATATACACAATAATAGAATGGTAACATTGCAGCAGTTCTTGCTATTATTTCCCAAGGTGACCAGAAATGATAAACTGAAAATAATACCACATTTAGTAGAAGACCGTATGCCCCCATCCATTTCATACGTTCTAGCAAATATCCTCTAAAATAATGTTCCTCAATTATTGGTCCTATAAGTGTCATAACTAAGAAGTCTACTACTATTGTTATCATTATAAAATATCTACTAAATTGACTTATATCCTGATTATAATTATACCAACTTGGAATCCAACTAAATAAATAATTTAACATGTAATTTGTAAGTGGCTTAAGCACCGTCATAAGTCCACCCGCCACTAAAAATAAAAGGAGTGTGTAAAATATATATTCTTTGACCTTCAGTTTACTTTTTAATCCTAGTATTTTAAATATATTAAAACTTCCCTCTTCCTTCCTTGCTACATAAAATAAATATCCTTCTATAGGTATTGCAGCAAAAGTCCATGCTAAACTTAGGATAACTAATTTAGGATACCCCTTTAGTACTCCATATTTTAACATAAGCACATAAATTATACTTGCCACTATTCCTGGAAACAAATGAAGTAATAAAAGCTTCCATATACTTCTGATTTCTCTTTCTTTATTCATACACTATTCCTCCCACAATTTAATTTCATTTTCATTCTAAACTATGGGGTCGTCCTAAGGTCAACATCTAACTTTATAATTTTATTCAATTGGTATATAAACTTCTAAATATAATTTTTCCATTCCTTCATCGTACTCCATTAACAACATACTTAAAATAACTATTCCCTTATGCCTGTAACTCTTGCTATAAATCCACTCTAGAGACTTTAAATACGTCTCGTTCATCACATTTTTATTATGTACTCCATCCTGTACAATAGTATAAACACATTTTTTATACTGTAATATATCATGGTCTTCTCCATTATTTTCAAAATCTATATCTTTTGTAATAAACATTTTAGTAGATTCTATTCCCTTTTCAGTAAATGTAATATATTTTTTCAAACTTTTTACGATTGAAATCCCATCTGATTTATTTCTATTTTCATGTATAACTTCAAATTCATTATAAAATCTATAATCTGAAATTTCTCCTAATATTTTTATAGGAGCCATAGGTCGAATGATGAATTTGTTTAAATATTTTTTTATATCATTGCAACCTTTTTTAGCATTCTTAATTCTATTAGATATAGCATTTAATCTATCTATTTCATTCATTACTCCATTATACTTTTCATCTAAAATACATTCTATATCCTCTGTATTACTTTGTTTAAGAAGCTTTTTAATAGTTTTAAAATCTAAATCTAACGATCTATAGAATTCTATTGCTAATACAGAATCTATATCTTTATCATCATATTGTCTATAATTATTCTCATCATTTTGTCTTGGTATTAAAATCCCTTTTTCTTCATAATACCTTAACTTATCTTTGGAAATTCCAATTATATTAGCTATCTGCCCTATTGTATATATTGCCATTACCTTACTCCTATCTATTATATTTGTGATACTGATTCACCTAAACTGCTCCTAGCTTAATAAAATATTGCAATTTTATAATATAGTTCAATTACTCAAATATCATAAAAATACAATTGGTGAACTATTAACTACATAAGCATAACAACTAATTTCAATTTCATTTTAGCCTATACATTTACAATTATTATAATATACCTTACTTATAGGTGTCTAACAATTTCCAATTATTTATTGTACTAGACTAATCCTACTAGATTCTAATTGTAAACAAAATAAAGGTCGGAGAACCCCCATCATCTAGAGATTCTCCGACCTTATTATTTATGAAATACTTTTGTACCTTTTCATCAAAATGAAGAGTGATTTCTAGTATCTTATGAAAGTTACTCAATGTAATCTTTACCACCTCATATGGTATGCTTACTGAATCATTGCTTGATAGTTTTTTGTACCTGACGCTACGATTAATTTGGCTTTCATTGATATTTAAAAACAATATTAATCATACTCTATTAATATATCCTCTAATAATTTTTCTATATTTTTAGCAAATTCTATTGCAAATTTCATATCTTGCTGATTAACTTTCGTAGTAACTATACACAAATCTGTGTCGCTATCTTCATTTGGATTTCTATAAGCATATGACCCCAATAAATATATTTTATCTGCATTAGTAGAGCTATTTATCTATCTTATTATGTTAGCAATCTCCATCTTTACATCTTGCGGCATAACATCACATCACTGTTTATGCAATATTCTATTTATATCATATACATAAACATTATTTCTAATCAAATTCTTTTATCAGATATTCCTTGAAATAATTAATTTCATAATTTCAAGTTTATTAATTTATTTAACTTATGATATAGTTTCAAGCAGTGCTAAACTTAGTAATACCAATGGTTAGAACAGAAGGTTCGACTTCACTTGTGGTACTGTTCACGTTATCAGCAATAAGTGATACTCTTTTTATTGTTTATATATTTTTATCTTGAGTTCCATAAATGCAATACAAATAAATAGCATTGCCAATAATTATTTTTGTTAACAAAAGATAGCAATACTTAACCCAATAGCTCCTAATACCATACACCCCAACCCTACAGTTATTTTATTTTTACGTGACTTTACTTCTCTTATATCTAATGATGACATTTTTGAAGTATATTTTCTTCTTCTTAGAAGATATAATAACAATCCACTACCATTTTGACCACCAGAAGCAAAAATTGCCCAAAATTTTGGATTTTTCATTTCTCTGCTTTTAGCATCAATTTCTATTATTTTAAACAACTGATATGCTGTCACAGCTGCACCTAAGATTACAATTGTAATAAGCAAAATTATTATATACCATTTCATAATTTTTCCCCCTAAAATTTACGAATAATTTCATAAAATAATGCTGCACTACTTAATATTATAAATATAAATCCCCCTAATAAAATATAGGAATTATTTTGTATAAAACTGTTTAATAGAGCCATCAGAATTATAAATAACGCATTTCCAATAAACGCCATTAACAACCTCTTGTTGCTCTTTACAATATTTGTACTTTCTTCAAGATGTTCAATCATATCTAAATCTCCTTTCAGCAGTTCATCTAAACTAATGTTATAGACATCACTGAGGTTAATGACATTGATAATATCTGGATAAGATTTTTCATTTTCCCAATTTGAAATTGTTTGTCTTGAAACTTTAATTTCCTCTGCAACTTTTTCCTGTGTATATCCAGATTTTATACGTGCATTTTTTAGTTTCTTTCCAATCTCCATAAATGTTTCTCCTCTCATTGTTATCTTGTCATATTAAAAGGTAGAAGTCTATCAAATATCTTTTTAATTGCAGATATTTGATGTCAAAATTATTTTGCATATACCATTTTCTCTTAGCTTACCAGTAACCACTATATCCATATTGTGAAATGACATACTTTTTTTATATGTCATTTCTCTGTTCTCTCAAATCATATAAATCTTTTAACTCCCTCATAACTTCTACTTAATTGCCATTTCCAGTTCTTCCTTGGACATTTTAACATTAATAGTGTTACTTATAGAAAAAATCTCAAAAAAATAGTAGCCCCAACCGCAAATGGATAGCTACTATTTTTATTTAATTAAAATATTGTGATGCCAGTTGCCTAAGCAACTAAAATTGTATACTATAGGGTGTTAGTAGCACCCTATTTTTATTTTATTTATATCTTATTTATATTATATCAAATTTTTATTGAAATAAACATATTTTTTTAATTTATTTAAGTTTTGATATGATAATCGCATTACAAAAATCTGTTAAAGCTAGTAATACCAGTTCTTTAGTGAAAAGTTCCCCTTCACTTGTGGTACGGTTCACCGTATCAGCTGTAAGGGATAACCTTTTTATTATCTATACTACAAATTAGAATTTGTAAAGTTAACTTTCATAAAGCCCGAAAGTATTAACTAGATACTTTTCAATCTCAAATGCCTCTTTTTCACTTATCTTTTTTTCTTCTGCAATTGTTTTGATAATTAATATCCTTTCTTTACACCACTTCTTATTGTTTTTCTTCAACCATTCTTTCGCTTTACCTTTGTTAGGATACTCACGAAATCTAACATCACTTCCACTATAATTAACATTATACGAGCCACTTTTACCAGCAACCAAAGCATATTCTTTTCCTTCATTTAAATAAAATTTTATATATGCAAAATAGTATAACTTAGAGTCTTTCAACGAATTTTCAAATTTGTTATGTTTCCCTCTACCCCATCTTTCCTTATCTTGTTCAAGATAAGTTTCATATATTTCATGTCTACCTTTATATTTAGAGTTTTCTAATTTACTACAAATATCTTCCTTGCATATATTGAATGTATCCTTATCTTTTACATTTGCCATAGAAATCACCTCCATAAGTTCTGATTTAACTAGCATGATAACCCAATTATATCATACTTTTAGAAATTACTTTTTCATTTTTTTAACAATCATATGCATATCCTTATATCCACAGGACTTATCATCATAACTCTTCTTGAAACAAAATAAGAAGGAGAACCTCCTCCATCATCATCTGGACCTCTAGTTCTCCTTCATTATTATCCTGCGCGGGGTTTGGGCAAGGTCCATTTTCCTTCTTGAATAATCTATACGCACTCTTTTTTCTCATGTATCTTGTAGTTTGCTCTGAAAGCATTTTATCAAAGCTAGAAAGTATACTTTTTACAAACTCATATGAAACTACTTGCAAGTTGTCATCTAATGTATTACTTTTTAGTCTATTTGCTTCTTGATGTAGCATTTCTTCCCTAGCTTTTATGTCTGCAATTCTTTCAGAAAAATCTTTTTTGCTTATTATCTCCTCCTCATAGGCTTCAAAGACTTTCTTCTTCTTTGCTTCCATTTTCTCTAGTTCCTTTAGCACCTTTTCTAGCTCTTCTTTTGACGGTTCTACCATTGCTTTTCTAGTTGAATTTATGTTTTCTACTATGTCTTTAATTAGTTACTGCACTTTATCTTTTCCACGTATTCTGGTATAACATCTTCACAATCAATTCAAGCTGTACGCTTTATTTCTTCAAAGTCTACTTCCTTTTCTACAACTATTACGTACCCTCCATCATCCTTGAAATTTCTGTTTTCTCCGTATTCCGAATCTAGTACTTGTAGTATTCCTTGTATAGTATCTTGAACCTCCTATGGCATTGCTTTTAGTTTATCCCTTTCTTTTGAGTATGCTAATTTTATCATTGCTTTACCTCCCACTAAATTTTTTTAATTTAATAAACTTCTATATAACTTTGGTGTTACGTTCTTTTGCTTAAACAATACCAGTAATTTACGCATTGTAGTATCATACACATTAAACTTCCTTGCATAATTAATAACCTCTTCATAGGTTAATTCAAAAATATTATCTGTAATGGAATAATATAATTCTGGATTTATTACCCCAAAGAAATACTTTACAGCATCTTGGTATGACATTCTTTCTACTCCTTCAATGTCACTATTTTTATCCGTATAACAGCCATTTCTGTCGTTCCATTGCAAGAATTTTGTTATTGCTTTTCTTTCTTTTTCTTTTAAATAGTTAATTTCTATCATTACAAATACCTCCCTCAAAATTCTAAAAACCCTTAACCATGCATAACATGAATAAGAGTTCTTATTTCTATAATAATATATATTTATAATGAATCAATGATACGTAATGCATCTAATGTCATAGCTTTAACATGAGACTTGAGTACAACTCACCTGCTTTTTCCATTTCGAGATTATCAAGACATTTCTTTGTTTGCCTTCATCTTGCTTGAACTGTAAAACCAACATCATAACAATTCCTACTCATAAATATTGGAGAAAAAGATTCATCCACTCTCCTTAATTATATCTAAATCATCAATTACCTCTAATATATTTTTCTTTGTTATTTTGTTAATACTACAAATTTGACAGTACCAACGCTTCCATCATATTCAAAATAATCTTTTGCAATTGTTAAGCTAGCGGTTGTATTATTTATAGCAATATTAATTTCTACTGCTCACCTATTACTCTCTTGTTTTGTATTTTCAAAGTGCTATATCTGGAGCGTTCCAATTTCTCCTGTCACGTTTCTCAAAATATAGTTTGACTTTTTGGAATAACTGCTATAATATAGCAGTATAAGCTTGTCCAAATCAAATTTAAAAACCCACTAAATAATAATTTATTATGTGGGTAAAAAGAAAGGATGATTAATATGTTGTTTATCCCCGACTCAAGTCAGCAAAATATGATAACAAACATTAGCAGTATTTATCATAACGAGTACGCTCTTGTTAGTCTAACCTCAACAATGTTAAATAAATCTATAATCGATGCCTCAGGACTAATCCGAAAACTTCTCAGAGAGAATCAGATTGTTGATTATAAAGATATAGTCCAAGGTCCTGAACATAAAATTGAACTTCCTGTTAAATTTATTGGTAATGAAATTTACGACTTCACGGCAAGTTTCTATCGTCCAAAGACCAAGAATGGTGACCCTCGCTTTTGGATTAAGGGAATGAAAAAAGAACAGCTAGTGAGTGTAGGGACGATGCTTTACTTAACTGCAAAAGATAACTCATTAGTCATCATCCCATTAGAGTCAAATCAATTTAATGTTAGAAAGATTAAACAATTTCTGGGTGAAACTACTCTATTAACTACTGCCAATGAACTAGTTTCACTTATAAAAAATTTGAAGAACAAAGGTTATGTACTTAGTACAGGAGAACATAAACGATATGCTAAAGATGTTGGCGAAACATTTGAACGAGAGCTTGCAATCTTACCAAATTCCAGCAAACTAGCTGATTATAAAAATTTAATCGAATTGAAATCAAAACGTTCAAACGTTAAATCTAAAGATACTCTCTTTTCCATGGTACCAGACTATAGTTGCAGTCCAATTCACGGTTCTAATGAAATGATTAGTACATTTGGCTATTCTTCAACCCGTCATCCAGGGTTTAAGGACCTATTTATTACTGTTTCTAACTATGAAAAAATAACACCTCAAGGCTTGTTCTTACAGATCGATGAGGAAAAGGAAGAAATTCAACAATGGCATTTAGCACCTAATGGTAAAAAAACGCTTACGTGCATTTGGCATTTCAAAGATGTTGAAGAAAGATTGAAGAAGAAGCACTCTACTACATTATGGGTTCTTGCCACCGAAAAAAGGATGAGCGATAATAACTATTATTTCTACTACAACAAAGCACAATTATCACGCCAACCTTTGTTTTCTTCCTTTATCACTTTGGTACAACAAGGTATCATCACTTATGACTGGCGAGGAAGAGTTCGCGAAGATGGAACAGGATATAAAGATAAAGGCCATTGTTGGCGAATTTCCCCTAAAAATAGAAAACTTCTATTTGGTGATGTACTTGATATTTCTTTATAAGGAGGAAAAGTGAACACTTATCTGTGTTCACTTTTTTCCAGTGCACTCTTGATGCATTGAGCAATTGCCTTCGCCATTAATGGTGGTACAGCATTTCCAACCTGAGAATATTGCGGAACTTCCATCTTTCGTTTCTTTCCACCAGTAGTACGTTTACCCAAAAACTCAAAACTATCATCGAAAGACTGAAATCTTGCCATTTCCCTTACAGATAGTATCCTATCTTCATAAGGATGAATAAAATCATCCGGCAACGTCACCATTGTTGGTGCTCGATCTTCGGGATCTAGTCGTTTTCTACTATTTTTTCTGGTGAACAATGCTTCCATAATATCGTCAGTTAAATTTTTACCAGTTCGAAAACGTTGTTCTAAGTCCTCTGAACTAATATAATAATTTAAACGTTCATCACATTTTGCATTAAAATACTCGGCTTCTTCCAGAGTACAATTCAATCTATTAGCTAATTTTTCAATATATTTATTATGTACATTTGGGTCAGTATTATTTACAGCCATTTCCCCAAAAAGTTTATTAGTATCCCCCAGCCATCTAGCTTTTTGAAATTTTTCTTTATTAATATCCATATCATCTAGAATTTCTTTAATGATTTTCTCATTTCTTTCTTTATTAACTTGAAACAAAGTTTCATAAAACAATTCTGGATACAATTCCTTTATTTCTATATTCGAATTTTTTATTCTTTCTATTACCATTTTTGTGGATTCTCCATATTTGTACATTGAAAATCGCTGATGAACACTTTTTGAATGGGAAGACAACTTCTGGTTTAATATTTTTTTTGCTGGAATTGTTTCACCAAGAACATTATTAGTTCTCCCATTCTTCGATTGTATCGAATATTCAGATTTCCGATTATTCTTAATACCAGCTAACGCTTCTCTAACAGTAATTTTCTCATCTTTATTTGGTGTCGTTGGCTTCGGATAGCTAGGTTCAGACATATCTTTTCGCCATGCAATAAATACTGCTCTTTTTCTATTTTGAGGCACTCCATAATCAGAAGCATCTAATAACCTAGGCATAAGAACGTTATATCCCAAAACTTTTAATTCTTTTTGCAAAATATCTTTAACAAGGTTTTGTCCAGAATATTTTTTATTTTCAATAACACTTGGAAAGTCAAGCATTTCCATGCTCATAAATCCTTCAACATTTTCCATTACTACATATTTGGGGCATATATCTTGGATTATTCTTAAATATTCATGAAAAAGCATATTTCTAGGATCATTTGCATCTCGTTTTCCTGCTTTACTAAATCCTTGACATGGTGGACCACCAAAAGTCACATCTATGTCACCTCTACGTACTTTATTATCCTTAAACTTTTTTAAATTATTAATTGATTTAAAAATAATATCTCCTGTTAATTCTCTAATATCAGCTAATTCAAAATGTGTATTAACTCCCTCGATTAGGCCTAATTTCTTATGACGATTTGTATAAGTTTTCATAACTTCAGGGCTTTTGTCACTAGAAAAAACAATTTCAAATCCGGCCTGAATAATTCCTTCGCTAAATCCACCAGCTCCACAAAATAAATCAATAGCATATGTCACAATGCTACCTCCTTTCATTATACTAAATATATCATAGTATCACAAAATTGTCCAGGGTTCAAATAAAGTAATATATTTCAGAACATGTGTTCTATGTATATTGTTTACATTTTTTCTTTTTCTATACATAAAAAGAAAAAGAATCATAAACTAAATGACTCTTTTTAAACATATGCCTATAGTTCTCCACGAACATCTAAGTATTATAAATATTTTATCTATACTAATACTTGAGTATACTAAATTTCCTTATTGCAATTTAGTGGTTATACTATCAAAAGGTTATCCTTCATTTATGATACGGTTCTCCACTCATTATCCTGTACCCTCTATAAATCTGCTCTAAAAGTATCACCCTCATAAGCTGGTGAGGAAAGGTCATCTTTGAAAAGCATAGCTTAAAATCTGCTCTGTTTAAAACGGCTTCTGAAAGTCCTAAAGAGCCTCCAATAATGAAAGCTGTATTGCTATCGCCTCTAACTCCTAAATCTTTAATAAAATCCGAGAGTTCTTCGGAAGTCAGCATTTTACCTTTTAAGTCTAAAGCTACAACAAACATATTATCCTTAATATTTTTAAGAATCGCTTCTCCTTCTTTATCTTTAATCATTAATTCTTCTTTAGGTGAGGCATTATCTGGAGTCTTTTCATCTTGAACTTCTACTATATTTAGTTTGCAATATCTTGACAGTCTTTTGCTGTATTCTTCGATTGCAGCTTTTAAATATTTCTCTTTAATTTTTCCCACTGTTATTAATGTTATATTCATAGCTTGTTTCCCCCATAAAAAAAAGCAGAGAGGCAAAGCTCTCTGTCTAGTTTTTTCCGCAACATTGTTTGTATTTTTTTCCGCTTCCACATGGGCAAGGATCATTTCTGCCGACTTTATTTTTGTTAACAACTGTTTTAGAATTTTTCCACTCAGTGTGTATTTCTTTTCTCTTTTCTTTAGAAAAAATTCCTTCCCATTGTGGGAGTTCATATAAATAATCTGCTTTTGCATCAAGCATATTAAAATATAATTTTTCTAAATTTACTTTAATGTCTATTTCACTGTCCTTTTCTAAAGCTTCAAGATCTAAAGGTGCTTCAAGACTATCATTAACACCATCTAAAAAACCCATGTAAAAAATAGTTGTAACATCAATTTCCTTTGCTAAATTTTCAATTTTACCTTTGATAGAAACATCATGTGAAGCTAATAACTTAGTATATATCTTTTTTTCAACTTCTCCATATTCTTTCCAAAATGCAGCTTCTCCGTGTTGTTTTACAAATTCAACGACCATATCAGTCCATTCTTTATACAAAGCCATCTTTCTTTTCTCCTTTGATTTTTTTCTAATTTATTTTTTAATCGCTATGAAACTTATAATCAGTGCGATATAATACATATTAAAATTCCATATAGCAGCTAGGTATATCCCTCTTTGCAACTTCCAATGAAATATCTTTTTCACAATCGATTCCTGCCTCTTCTAAAACATTTACAACAGTCTTTAGTGCCAGCTCAGGAATATTATTAGTTTTACTCAAATGTCCTAATATTATTTTTTTCTTTTTATCATCTAAAATTTCAAGTATTGCTTTTGCACAATCATCATTAGATAAATGTCCCACATTACTTAATATTCTTCTTTTTAAAGGGTATGGATAGGGTCCAAACTTAAGCATCTCCACGTCATGATTGCTCTCTAATAGTATGACATCTGATTCTGAAAGTGCTTCCTTAACCTCATCTGAAAAATATCCTAAATCCGTTGCTATAGATACCTTCTTATTTTCACACATAACAATATAGCCAGAAGGCATTGCTGCATCATGAGGAATACTATAGCTCTTAACTATAATGTCCTTTATGCCAACTTCATCTTCATCTATAATCTTAATATTATGATCTTTTATTTTACCTATCATACTCTCCATACTTGACCAGGTTTTACCATTTGCATATATTGGCAAGTCATATTTTCTTGAAAGTACACCTACACCTTTAATATGATCACTATGTTCATGAGTTATAAAAATGCCATCTATTTTATCGGCAGACTCTCCAATTTCCTTTAAGGCATTTTCAATATGTTTCCCTGGAAGTCCTGCATCTATAAGAATTCGTGCTTTTTCCGAAGCAACAAAAATACTATTGCCACTACTTCCACTATAAAGCGAACAAAACTTCATATTTTTCTCCTATTCTATTAAGTTATCTGAAAGTATTACAAATGAAAAGACTTAATATGAAACTCTAACGATATCTGCACCAAGAGCTTTAAATTTATTTTCGATGTGAGGATATCCTCTATCGATATGTTCAATATTTGTTACTTCTGTAACTCCATCTGCAATAAGCCCAGCTATTACCATTGCCGCACCTGCTCTTAAATCCGTAGCTGTAACTATTGCTCCGGTTAATCTTTCTACTCCATCTATTATTGCTACTCTACCTTCAACCTTCACAGCTGCACCCATTTTTTTAAGTTCATCAATATGCTTAAAGCGGCTTTCCCATATGCTCTCATTTATCATGCTTCTTCCATTAGCAACACATAATAATGCGCTCATTGGCTGTTGCACATCTGTTGGAAAACCTGGATAAGGTAAAGTCTTAATATTTACTCCCTTTAACCCTTTAGCTGATTTTACCGTTATAGAATCATCATTTTCTATTACTTCAGCTCCCATTTCTAATAGTTTTGCTGATATAGACTCTAAATGTTTAGGAATTACATTATTTACCGTTACGTCTCCACCACAGGCTGCTGCAGCTATCATATATGTTCCAGCTTCGATTTGATCTGGTATAACACTGTAACTACAACCACTTAGCTGGTCAACCCCTACTATTTTTATTACATCTGTACCTGCACCTTTTATGTTTGCTCCCATTGTATTTAGAAAATTTGCTACATCAACAACATGAGGTTCCTTTGCCGCATTCTCTAATACCGTTGTTCCTTCTGCCAAGGTTGCTGCTAACATAACATTAATAGTTGCACCTACACTAACAACGTCAAAATAAATATTAGTTCCAATTAAATTTTCTGCTTCCACACTGATTGTACCGTGCTCTATAGTAACCTTTGCTCCTAAAGCTTCAAAGCCCTTGATATGCTGATCTATTGGTCTAACCCCTATAGCACATCCTCCTGGCAGTTCAACTCTAGCCTTTTTAAATCTACCTAACAATGCTCCTATTAAATAATAAGATGCTCTCATTTTGCGTACATCTTCTGTATTTGCATTTAGATTATTTAAACTTGTACTATCAATCGTAACAGAATTTTTTATTCTAGTTATTTTACAACCAAGACTTTCTATTATTCTTTCTTCACATTCTATATCTTCAATTTGAGGAATATTTTCAATTACACATATATCTTTACTAGCCATAATTGCTGCTGGCAAGATTGCTACCGCTGCATTTTTGGCGCCACCTATATCAACACTTCCAAAAAGCTCTTTACCGCCTTTTATTACCAACTTGTCCATTGCCTTATCCATCCTTACTATATTTTTTATATATAAAACATACGTCAATTTACTATCTCACAATTATCCGATTTTTATTATAACATAATCATAGCGATTTTGAAATTAATTTTAATCTTTTTAGGCAATTTAAAGCCATTATTTAATTAATATCGTAAAAATGCCTCTTTTACATTTTATATTAATAATAGACATATATTTTTCAACTTATAGTTATGTGAAATTATGTCCAGCTGTGTTATAATTAAATTATATTTATTTTGTATGGGGGCACAATGTTATGAAGTATTATTTAGTTGCACTATTCGACAAGAATTCAAATTCTTATGTTGAAAATCTACAAAGACAATTTTGTAAAAAATATAAGGTTTACAAAAAGCAACAATCTCTGTATATTACTATGGAAGTAATAGATGAGCCAAATATAGACGCTTTAGATTCGGTTTTACATGATATTATTAAACCTTATAAACGATTCAAGGTTGAATTAAACAGAGAGGTTTGTTTTGAGACTCCTCAAAAATCTATTAATATGAGGGTAGAACATAAAGGTTACATAACAAGATTATCCCGAAACATAGACGAAAAATTAAAACTTCACGGCTTTAGAGTTTTAGACAGTACTGGAAACCTTCAAATTTCTTTAGGAAATACAAACTTTTCCTTTAAAAAACCTAGTAACGACTTAAACTTTAACAATTCTACACATAATGAACCAGGCCAAATGGTAAAAATAGACAGATTCGAATTATGGAGAAATATAAATAAAAAAAATCAGCTAGTTAAAAGTTATCCCTTAAAAGAATATTAAATTTATTAAAAATTTAATAAATTTTTCAGTGGTAACGTTTGTAGCCACTTTTCTTATTGTTTAAATTAATATAAAATTAAAGTTACACAAAGGTTAAGAAAGGCGGCTTTTTTATGGATTTCAAAAAATTGTTCAATTTGCAAAAACAATTAGACACTAGAATATTGAACGAGCATAATTTACAAGGGAATCGGTATTTTTCTCAAAAAACCCTTGCACTTCAGGTTGAGATAGGTGAGCTGGCAAACGAAACTAGATGTTTTAAGTATTGGAGTAATAAAGGCCCTTCTGAGAAGCAAACTATTCTTGAAGAATTTGTTGATTGCTTACATTTTATATTGAGCATAGGTCTTGATAAAAATTATGACGATATACAACCAAAAGCTTATGATGATTGCATCGATGTTACAGAACAGTTTTTATCTCTATTTGTTGATGTAAATGATCTTTTAACTTGTGGCTCAAAGGATGACTATAAAACACTTTTTAATGACTTTTTAACCCTGGGCAAAATATTAAACTTTAGTGAAGAAGATATTGAAAATGCATATTTGAGAAAAAATAATATTAATCATGATAGGCAAACTTCTGGATACTAATATTTTTTATAAGAAACTAAGAATTTTATTTCTTAGTTTTTTTATTTTTTTGTTGGTTATACTATATTTTAGGTGATGATAGATGATTGGAATATTATTTTCTTTGCTAGCTGGAATTTGTATGAGCCTTCAAGGTGTATTTAACACAAAACTTAGTGAGAAGTTAGGCTTACTTCAAACAAATGCTATTGTACAAGGAATAGGTTTTATATTTAGCATATTAATATTAATTGTTTTCAGCAAAACTAATTTAAAAAACTTAAAAGAAACAAATAAACTTTATTTTTTAGGTGGTATTCTCGGTGTTATCATTGTCTTTACAGTTATAAAAGGCATTTCATCCCTTGGAACTACTTATGCTATTTCTATTATTCTTATTTCCCAGCTTCTCTCTGCTGCTGTTATTGATGCTTTTGGATTTTTTGATACCCAAAAGCTCCCTTTTGGCATAACAAAAATTTTGGGCTTAATCGTTATGGTTTTAGGAATGATACTTTTTAAATGGAAATGATAGTTATTATTTTGTTCTTAAGAAAATACAATATTAATAATTCATCTTTTTTTAGGAGGCATTATGCTTGTTATTATTAAAAAATAAGCTGGACAAAAATTTAAAAATATATATGAGTAAAAACCTTTACAAAACTTATAGGGTTATTATTCACTGCAATTTATTTATTGATAAAGTACAACTAAAAATAAAAGGCTGCAAAGGAGATTTGATAGGTTCAATCAAAGATATAAACTGTGTATTTGCTTCTATATCAGCTAATTGCATAGAAAGGTTAATAGAGCTTCCCGAGGTAGCTTATATATCCTTTGATGGCTATGCATATGTTTATAACTTTAATCATCCTTCTAATAGAAATGTTACCTATAACGTAAAATCTAAATTTACAGGAAAAAATCAATGCATTGGTATAATAGATAGCGGAGTTTATCCACACCCTGAGCTCATAAGTCCATCAAAAAAAATAGCAAAATTTGTAGATGTTATTAATGGCTTTAATTACCCATATGATGACAATGGTCATGGAACCTTTGTTAGTGGCATTATTAGCAGCTTAAACGGAGTCTCCAAAGCTTGTAGCTTGTATTGTATAAAAGCTTTTAATTTCTTAGGAAGAGCATACCTTTCTCATATACTAATTGCTTTAAATACGCTATTTGATGATGCTGAAAAAATGAATATGAAAGTTATCTGCCTTCCCTTTGAAACAGATAATATGGATTGTTTTGCTCTATCACTTTTTCAAAAAATGTTTGATATTGCTGTGAAAAAAAATATTACAATTGTTATTCCAAGCGGTAGCATGGAAAATATTAAAAATTCTATAACTGGTATTGCAACTCTAGAAAATTGTATTACGGTAGGTGGAATCGATTCAACTGATAATATTGCAATATACAAGTACTCTTCTTCAGGTCCCATTTGCAAAAAGACAAAACCTGATCTCGTTGCTCCTTGTGTCAATATTTTATCTTTAAATGCCGACACAAATTATATATCGGAAAGAAATGGAATGAAAATTTATCCAAGAAAACTGGATAAGCTTTATACCAATCTTTCAGGAACTTACTGTTCTGCTGCATATATAAGCGGTATTTGTGCTTTGTTGTATGAAAGTAATTCTGAGCTTAAATTTAAAGATATACAATCTTTAATTAAAGCTTCCTGCATAATGCTAGATACTCCCAAATGGCAACAAGGAGAAGGAGTTTTAAATTTGGACATCCTTTTTAATAAAGAGTAAATTCATACTAATTGACGGGAAATCATTTTTCGACAAATCTTTTACTTTCTTATATATTTATTAAATTTTCTATAATAACTAGAAGTATTTTGCAATTAAGTGTAAAATTATAAATATAAAAGATATATTCTACACTTTATTTATGGGGGGGCAAGTTATGGATAAAATGTTGATATGGGAATCTCAGTATTGTGTTGGATTGGAAAGTATTGATGCTAAGCGAAAAAATCTATTTGACAAAATGAATGAATTTTTAAGTGTCCTGTATAGCGGTAATACCCTGCAAGAACTTTTAAAAGCACTAGATAATTTAGAAAAACATATAGATGACTATTTTAAATATGAAGAAAGTCTCCAAATAAGAACTAAATTTTTAGCTTATCATGTTCATATTAAAGATCATGATGAATTTAGATATAAATTATCTGAATTAAGAGTGCAGCTTGAAAGTAATCAAATTAATAAAACAATTATATTGAATCTTCAACATAATATAGATGATTGGTGGAAAAATCATATTTTATATTGGGATAGTGAATTTATAAAATATATTTTTAGTATAGGTTTATATTAAATAAAAAAAGTTAACAAACTACCATAACAAAAGAGGTAGTTTGTTAACTTTTTTATTTAAACTTTAAGCTTATGACTTTTCTGTCTTCTCCAATTTGTGTATTTTCAAAAATATTTTTTGCATTTTCAATATATTTTTCTGGCTCTAAAAGTGAAGGGCTAAAATGAGTAAGCCAAAGCCTATCTACCTTTCCCTCCTTAGCTAAAAATGCTGCTTCACTAAAAAGCATATGTTTATTTTTTACTGCTTTTTCTAAAGCGTCAATATCACCATACATACCTTCACAAATGAAAATATCTGAGTCTTTTGCAAAGGATGCTAGTGAAAATACTGGCCTTGAGTCAGTTGCATAGCAAAGTTTAATTCCTTTTCTTTCTTCACCAAGAACCATTTGAGGCTTGTATTCCCTACCTTCTAAAATTACGCTTTCGCCATTTTGTAGCCTTCCCCAAAGTTGTATTGGTATGTTCCTTTCCTTTGCTTTTTCAGCATCAAATTTAGGTCTTCTTCTTATATATAAACTATATGCAAGACAAGGAACTGTATGTTCTAATGGTAATGTTTTTATTTTAAAATCAGAAATTTCTATATCAGAATTTGGACCTTCAATTAGTCTTAGCTCATAGGGCAATCCACCTACTATAGTTAATAAACCCTCAACCACATTTTTTAGCCCGGGTGGACCAACTATATAAATAGGTTCTTCTCTACCTGAATTTGCAATCGTAAGAAGAATTCCTGGAAGTCCTGCTATATGATCAGCATGAAAATGAGTTATTAAAATGGCATCGATACTTTTAAAGCCACTGCCAACAATTTTCATGGAAACCTGAGTTCCTTCTCCACAATCTATTAATATTTTTCTACCTTTATAGCTAACAAGCAATGAAGTTAAATACCTATTTGGTACAGGCATACTGCCCCCACAACCTAGCAAACAAACATCTAGCAAACAATTTCACCTCTAAACTTTCACTATTTCAGTTCTATTTTAGAAAAAAGCCAATCACTTAATAATACTAATAATACTATAATAATTATTATAGTTCCACTATAAGTTAATAGTATGTATTGTGTTGATTTTGTAATGAAAATTCCTGTTAAAATCGTAACTATAGCTGCAGGTAAAAGTAATATTAAATCTATAATATATACAAATATTAAATTCTTACCATCATCGTAGGTTGGAAGTATAAGTGTTATAATAAGTACCCCTAAAAAAACTAAAAATAATGTACCTGTCATTGCAAGGCTAATTATAAGCATATTCAAAATGGAAATCTGTCTTGCAAAAACACATACCGGTATAGTGGCAATTAGACAATATAATATAGACTTAATTGCTGTTATAGAATAAACTGAAATAATTTTATCTCTAGCTCTTCCTGGTAGAAGGTAAATATATATACTCCTTAATTCAAGCTTTAAGGGCGAAAGAATGGTAGGTGCTATCATTACTATTCCAAAAAATCCACTGCAATATAAGGCAACTATGTCACCAAGTCCCTTATCTTTAAATATATATCCAATACCAAGGGAAGCCGCTAAAGGAAGTAGCATCTTAACGCTAAAAAATACATTCCCATTTTTTCTTTTCTCGATAATAGCTTGTTTCCATATAAAGGACCATGCACCCTTAAAATCTCTATTTATTTTAACATCAATTCTTTGCTTTTTCTTTTTTCCATTATGCTCTTCTATTACATTTTGTAAATCTTCTTTCTTATTTCTTGCTAATTTCAGCTTAGTAAAATATTCTGCACCTAGCGATGCTTCTTCATAATAATTTGTAGCTAAATATATTGCTAAGAAAAATGATATTAACGCTGTTAGTAATAGTGCAATAGTCTGAAGTATTGGGGTATTTGGAACGATTGGTGCCATAAAAACTTCCTTTGCCCAGCTAATTACAGGTATACTTGAAAAGAAGCTATCATTTAAAACCTCTATGGCTTTATTAAATACATTAGTTGCCCCTCTAAGTGAAAATAAAAAATCTCCTACGATTAAAATAGATAAGCCTCTTACAATTATTTTTAAATAATTTCCTATATTAAACCTTGTAGATAGCGAGTACATTAAAAATATAGTGGATTTCATAATTAATGACATAAGAAAAAATCCTACAAACACGAAAATTATTTTTCCACCATATATATTTATATACGAAGCTCCAAACACAAAAATATATATAAGACTAAATATTCCGATGATTACTGACAAAAACGATTTCTTAATTATGGTAAAGGCGTATATTACTCTCGGACTAATTGGCGAAGGGAATAAATAATTTACATCTGCTGCTGAAAAATCTGTTGGATTATATTTTTCAGCAGCGCTGTTTAAATTTAATAATACTATTAAGCATATTAATACTATCAATACTGCTCCTACTACATCGATTGAAAAATTTGAATTAATTTTAGAAACTGGTTTATTACTATTCGTTATTTTTATGTAAATTGAAAATATTATGAGTATTAATGGAAATATTATTCTCATTAATGCCTTAACTGTTGCTAAAGGATTTTGGAAAGAATCAATAACTTTATTTTTTAATTTCAACATTTCCATATAAAATAAGCTTCCAAAGTCCTTTAATATACTATTTTTCATCTTGTGTCACCTCTAAAAACAAATCTTCTAAAGAGGAATTTGAGTCTGCATTCATTTGCTTCCTTAATTGCTCAATTGTTCCTTCAGTAATTAATTTTCCTTTTTTCATTACCATTACTCTATCACATAACCCCTCGGCAGAATCCAACATATGCGTACTAATTAAAAGACTTTTTCCTGTTGCTCTTAGTTCTTTAAAAGCATCCTTTAACTCTCTTATAGCTTTGGGGTCAAGTCCAACTAGTGGCTCATCTACAAGAAAAACATCAGGCTTATGTATAAGTGCACAACAAATTGACACCTTTTGCCTCATACCCTTGGATAAATCTTTCCCTAAATCATTTTTCTTTTCTAATAAATCAAACTTTTTTAAAA
>JAJXWJ010000052.1 GCA_021781655.1 Bacillota bacterium
GCATAGTTTTCATAATCGTCAATTATTTTTCTGCTTTCCCAGCCATTATATTCATCAACTAAAGCTTGTGGTAAATCCCAATGATAAATAGTAACCATTGGTTCAATTCCATATTTTAAACATTCATCTATAACGTTATCATAGAATTGAAGACCTTTCTCATTTGCTTCTCCTCTGCCTTTAGGATAAATTCTAGACCAAGCTATTGAAAACCTGTATGTTTTTAGTCCCATTTCTGCCATTAAAGCAATATCTTCTTTATAGCGGTGATAATGATCTACTGCTACATCACCATTTGTTCCCTTGAAAGTTTTACCTGGAATTCTAACAAACTCATCCCAGTTACTTCTGCCTTTTCCGTCAAGTTCAGCAGCACCTTCAACTTGATAAGCTGCAGAAGCACTTCCCCATAGAAAATTTTCATTAAATCCATGCTTTTCTTTAAAATACATCACTCTTCCTCCTAAAAGAATTATAATTTTTCTTTAATTTACACTCACAATATATAAACTAACACATAATTATATCATTTGTACATAGGTATATTTGAAATTTATCAAAATTTATGAAGCTAAAATAAATATTTTAACTGCAATAAAACTTACAACCTAAATTATTTATATTTTTTTCCAAATCAAATCTTTCAAATCTATATCTAATTCTATTCCAAGTTCCTCTTTAAGAAGTTTTTTGTATTTTTCATAATATTTTATTGCTGCAAATCTATCTCCTAATAACAAGTATATATGTATCAAATCTTTACTAAGGCTTTCTGATAATGGTTCGATTTTTAAAGCCTCTAACATGACAGCTTCAGCAGCCTTATAATTTTTTTGGTCCACATATATTTTATATAAAGTCTTCAATATATCAATATAATCAAAGGATAACTTATTTCTTATGTTTTCAACCCACAAATAATCTTTTTCTTGAAGCAAATTGTCTGAATATAAATTTCTAGCTTCCTCTAATTGTTCTATATTGGCATTATTTTTTTTGTTTTTTTCTACAATATTTTGAAACTTATATAAATCACAATTCATTTTATCTGTATTAATAAAATAATTACCTTTATTATTCTTAACAATATCATCAATTCCGATATTTTTAAAAGCTTTTCTTAAATAATGCACTGACGTATATAAATTTACCATAGCTTTTTTCAAATCAAAATCTGGCCATAAATATTCTATAATATAATCAGAACTTATTGCCTTTTTACAATTTATTATTAATAGTTCCAATAATTCTTCAGCTTTGTTGGTTCTAAATTTCAAAGTCTGTTCTTTATTTTCTATTTGATAAGTCACCCTAAAGTTCCCAAAACAAAATATATTAAGTCCATTAGGATTCATCTTTTTAACTCCACAAATCCTATCAACAGTTTTCTTTAGCCTTGATTCAGTTATTGGTTTGAGCAAATAATCTAGTGCATTTAATTCAAAAGCATCTACAGCGTATTCATTAAAAGCTGTAACGAAAACAATATTAACATTATTTTTTATTTCAATTATTCTTTCTGCCAATTGCATTCCATTTATTCTTGGAAGATCTATGTCTAAAAAAATAACATCCACATCATAATTTTCCAAACACTTCAAAGCCTCTATAGGGTCTAAAAAGGTTGCACTCACTTCAATATTGCCAATTTTTTTAAGTATATTATGTAAATTATCTATAGCTAGCTTTTCATCATCTATAATTATAACCTTTATCATATAACTCCCCTCGTCTAGTTATAAAAAAGAACGTTAAATTAAAATTTTAATTTTATTATAATTTATATTATAATATTATCCCACAAAAATGCAACCGAGTATAAATCAAACTAGAATGAGAAGAATAATTATATTATTTAGCGACCTTTAGCATTAGACTCTTTATTTTTCTTTAAATATATTTTATATGCTATATTAGATAAATCATTTCATTAATAATAAACATATGAAATTATTATATTAACCTTTTAACCTTTCCATCAATACCAGTATAAGTCAGACTAATCGAGTCAATAATTGTTAAATTAATAAATTCCTTATTACTTAAATCAATAATATAGTCTGAAATATATTTATTACCTTTTTTAATTATTCTTACTAGCGGTCTCAAAATAAAATTAGAATTATTTTTTATAATTATACCGATACTTTCATCGCTAAGTATTACACATGTACCAATGGGATAAGGTGCTATTTTTTTTATAAAAGTTTGGACTAATCTTGGATCAAATTGTGAACCTGAAGATCCCATTATATATTCAATTGCTTCGGACGGTAGTAATTTTTCTCTATAAGGTCTATCTGAAATCAGTGCGTCATACACATCTGCTATACAAATAATTCTGCCATATAGAGAAATATCATTACCAGATTTATTTTGCGGATATCCTTTTCCATCAAACTTCTCATGGTGTTCAAGAATTCCATTATAAATATTATCAGAGAGGTTGCAAGTAATTCTCAAATAATCATATCCAAAAACTGGATGTTTTCTCATTATACTATACTCATCTCTTGTCAATTTTGAGCATTTATTCAATATTTTCTTTGATACAAACATCTTTCCAACATCATGCAATATTCCACTTAGCCACAAATCATATAATTTATCTCTAGATAGATTTATAGCATCACCTATAAATAAAGAGAGGGCAGCCACATTAAGAGAGTGAATGTAAGTATACTCATCATATGATTTTAAATTCATAATTGTGTTTATCATAAACTCATCTTTTTTTAAAATATTTTCTGTTAAATCTAAAATTATATTTGTGAGTTTTTCGAGCTCATTCATATCTAAAATTGAATTTATAGAAGATTTAAATGTGCTTTTAATCTCTTTTATTACTAAATTTTTAGAATCTTCATCAAATGTTTCCTCCAACATATAGCAATCAGAAAGACTTTCAATAAAAACACCCTCTATTTTTAATGATTTGATTATTTTTATACAACCACTAGTTAATACAGACCCTTTAGCTAATAATAAGTTATTATTATAACCATAGATTGATTTACCCAAAATCATACCTTCTTCAACTGCATCAATACTTAAATACCGCGTTTTTTCTACAATTAAACTATTTAGACACTCCATTTAAAATCCCCCATTTCAAAATATTAATAATCCATGCACATTATATGTTAAATCTATAGTCTATATAATAAATTTTCTTAACTGAAAATAATCCTACTAAATCAAACTAAAATTGACATAAAGTGAGTATAAATAAAGTTTAACAACCTTATTATAATATTATCCAAATTCGTCACATTTCTCTCTAATATTATTTATTTCACTATATTCTTACTTTTTATAATAATTATAATCTCTTTTTCTTAACAATTTCTAAACAGCATTAATCTTACCTCTTCGACAAATCTCTAAAAAATTCAATTTTGATTTTTAAAGTTAAAAAAATAGCCCACTTTAAATTATTTAAAGTAGACTATTTTTATAGACTTTTTATAAATCAATTATTAAATCTAAGTAACTTTATTTATAACAATCAAAATTAATTTTTATCATTATAATATTTCATAAAATCTTTCTATTTTATTTTGCAATTCACTTATACTTATAAATCTTGCTTCTCTTATTGTTTCTTTTCCTTCAATATATAAAATTATAACTGGCAAGGTGAATATAGAATATTCACCTGCTGCCAGTTGCACTTTATCTATTTCAACCTTTGCGAGTTTTATCTTATTGTATATATTAAACAACTTTTCTATTTTAGGCAAAAGAGCTTTACATACATTACAATCTTTTGACGAAAAATATAAAACAGAAACTTTATTATCCTTTATAAATTTTTCTATACTTTCAGTTGAATATAACTCAATCATATTTTAATTTACTCCCATTTAGATTAAAACTATTCATTTATAAAAATTTATAATTTCATAGCAAATTTCTTTAAAAATAATTACTTATTATTTGATCTATATGTCATTCCTTTTACAATGTCAAGATAAGACTGGGACACTTCTGGACAAGCTGCTAATATCATATCAATAACATGATCAATATTATTTTCGTTTAATAACTTTAGGTTCCTACCTTCATCAAAAACTATGCCCTCACTATCTAACAAATTGTATATATTACTTACTATTGGTGATTGCATGATTTCATTATTTTCAATACAATCTTTTGAAAAATAAAGACTTCCATCAATTACTGCAAATTGTCCATAAGCATACTCCTTACTTTTAATTACTGATGTATCATTTTCATCGCTGGCACAATCAAACTTAATATGTTCAACATGCTTTAAGTCGAATCTGTAAGGAATATCTTTTCGTGTTAAAAAACACCTTGTTTCTAGATCCATTAACCTTTTTTTTACGTGCTCTGAAAAATCTTCTCCTAATTCTTCAATAAACATTTTTATTGATACACTTCTTTTTTTAGTGCGATTTATTTTCTGATATGGACTCATGTCAAACCAGCTCCTCTTATATAATAATCTGTTCTAATTAAAGCATTGTAAAAAGCCACCTTATAAAGGTGGAATTGCCAATTAAAATTCAATTAAATTTTCCTTCAATATTAAGTATAACACAAATAAAGCAATCAAATATGTATTATTTAAAATAAAAACATTGTATTTCTTTAAATTATATGTTACATTTAATGAGTAGGAAATTTATTATATAACTTTTCTACTAAGATTTAATTTGATAAACAAACATATCCTCTTTTTAGAATATAGTTGTTAGTCTTTTTTTGGATCTTAAACTTTTTTAAAAAGGAGGAATGTTGAAATGGCAGATAAGACAATAGTTTGTAAAGACTGTGGAAAAGAATTCTTATTTACTGAAAGCGAGCAAGCTTTCTACAAAGAAAAAGGATTCGATAATGAGCCTCAAAGATGTGCTGATTGCAGAAGAGCAAGAAAGCAAAACAACAATAACAGAGGCTTCAGAAGATAGTCTCAAGTTTGTTATAACCCTGTAGGTATATCCTACAGGGTTTTTAATATTTTAACCTTAACTAAAAATAGCTTTAATCGTTCAATTTCACCATATTATATAAAATAGATTCCAATTTTACGATTAACCATATTTTTCAAAACAAAAAACTTACAGCTACTTAGTGATACTTTGTTCACAATCTTTGATATAATTTTATCCAGTTCAACAAATTAGAATTTTATTAATTAAATCAACCAATTTTTAGATATGCGAACACGATTTAATCCAATCCTCAATACAGAGGCCCCATATGCTCACAATACGAATATTTCTCCATCTTTCTATAAGTGATTCTCCATCAAAGATTTTTGCATTAACTAATTCCTCAGCAGTATGAAATTCACACCCATCAGGAATGTCACAATAGCCAACCCAATAGGGTTTCTCATATTGGGGGAGAAAACCAATGTAATGTTCCTCTTTCTGAGGATCATCTACAAAGTAAAAGCAAGTTTCATCTATTGATATTCCTGCTTTTAATTGTCTGAAAAAATATTCATAATCTAGAGTATTCATGATAATCCCCTCTCTACAAATCGACATTTGCTGTTAATTAATAATTTCTTTTTTAAGTTCTCTTATTATATCTATTGAAATTCCTGTGCCCAGTGCTACAATTTCTTCGTTAACACCAAGTTTCAAAAAATTCAATGCGTCTTTTAATGCTCTATTATTTTCACCTTTTTCAATTCCTTTTTCAATTCCTTTTTCAATTCCTCTTTCTTCTACAACTGGGTCATATAAACTTTTTGTCATTGATGCCACCTCCTCATTTAAATTTTCATTATCTCCATATTTTTTATTTAAATATTCAAACAAATTTCCTATTGCAAGTAAAATTCTATGCAAATCTTCTCCATCTATTTCGCCTTTATCATATAATCCTTTTCCTTCTCTTGCTACTATTTCTGCCATTTCTTTTGTTTCCAATATCGCTTTTGTTAATTTACTTTTATCATTCTCTGTGCTTCTTTTCATGCTTTCCATCTTATATCTTAATTTAAATATCTGTAATGGCAACAGTGGGTACATTTTTTCTTGCATTATTCTTTTATCATCATACTCAAAGTATTTTAAAACCGGAACTATATAGCATACTTCCTGCTTATCTGGAAAGATTAGTTTCATTTTTAATTCATTTTTTATATTTTTATTTTCTTCTATAAATATTACTAACTGTTTGGGGATATATATTACCGCTTCTTCTTCACTATTTCTTGATATTTCTTTTGCTTTTTTAAAGCCATATTCAAACATTCTTATTATCATGGTTGCATCATTCTTTGTCTGCAACTCTATGTGGTAATGATATGGCTTTTTCTCTTTTGATATTTTAAAAAATAAGTCTCCTCTTATGATATCATAATCATCTGTTACAAACTCATTATTCTCAAAAGTTATTTCTGTATTTTCTAAATTATAGTTCTCTTTAAATAAACTGTTCATCATTTGAATCAGCACTTTCCTCGATACATTGAATAATGATTTTAGTATTTGGTCTAATTTTACTCTCTCTTGACCATCTTCCTCTTCTTTAGATTTCACCTTATCTTCCTCTGCCATTTCATCACCGTCCTTATGTCTTTATTATATCCTATATTTGCTTTTCTTAAAATAAAAAACTTCACCAAGCACATATTATATTTAATCCCTATAAAAAAATCTAATTATATAAACACAAATCACTATTTAGCCTTCTGTTAATATTATGTTATGCTGGTTAAATACTATATTACTTATTAAAAATACTTTTATCATTTTACAATTGCAACTTTTTAACTTGCTAACAAAAAAAATCACTGACAAAATTCTATTTCAGTGATTTTTAACATAAGGCTTTATATTTAATAATAGGATACTTTCCAACCTCTTCTTAACAAACCTATCATATGTACCTTGTTGTTGCAAAAATCTCATATTCATATGCTGCTCTAAAGCCAACTTTGTGGTAAAAGTCAGGGTTTCCACAACGAAAAACTGCCTTATAGCCCATATTTTTTTGCTATTATAAATGCTTCTTCCATCATTGAACGAGCAATACATCTTCTTATCTCCTACCTTTCTGAAATTGTTTTTGAAATTTAGCTATACTCTTATTACGTAACTTTTCTTTTAACCTTATATTTATATTTTCTTTAGCTTCAGCAAAACTTGCTTCTCTTTTAAGCTTTATATAGTTTTCCCATCTTTCAATAGAAAGCTCTCCATTTTCTAGTGCCTCTTTTACTCTACAGCCAGGTTCTGCATTATGACTACAATCACGAAATTTACATCCTTGCAAGCTCTTCAATATCCTCAAAAGCTACATTGATTCCATCTGACACATCCCACATACCAAGCTCTCTCATTCCTGGAGTATCAATTATCATAGTTCCATTTTGAAGCATAACAAGTTGTCTATGTGTAGTTGTATGCCGGCCTCTGCTGTCATCTTCTCTTATATCATTAACTTTCATAATCTCTTCACCCGCAATAGCGTTTACAAGAGAAGATTTTCCCACACCTGATGATCCAAGAAATACAATTGTTTCTGAGGGCTTAATATAATTTTGAAGTTCATCAAGACCTTCTCCTGTAAGTGAACTTACTGCTAATATTGGAACTCCTACAGCTTCTTTCTTAAGTTGATCTTTATAGTATTTATAGTCACTGCATAAATCTGCCTTTGTAAAAATAATTACAGGCATTGCCCCACTTTGACAAGCAGCAGTTAAATATCTTTCTATCCTCTTAATGTTAAAATCATGATTAAGAGATGTCATAATAAAAACATATTCAAAATTAGTTGCCACGATTTGTTCTTTTTTATTAAATGAATCAATACGTGAAAATTTACTTTTTCTGTCAAGTACTTTGTAAATAATGTCTTCACCAATAGCATTCTTCCATACTAAAACGAAATCTCCTATAGCGGGGTAAACATTATTTTTTTCACCATTGTAAAATAAAGAACCTTTCAATTTAGCAGTGTTTTCACCGTACTCTGTTACAATATTGTATTGCTCTCTATGAACTTCTATAATTCTTGCCGGTATAAAATCATTATCACTTACTTTAAGTGCTTCTATTTGTCTTTGATAAAATTTTGTAAAACCATAACTTTCAATAATATTACTCATTGAATTCCTCCATATTTTCACCGTAATTCTTTAATTTATTTCTAAAATTTTTCAAATAATAATTTATACTTTTCATATCACATCTCTCCCTTCGAAATATGTTAGTCTTACTAAAAATGGGTATAAAAATACCGTAGACAAGCAACCCTTTAAATTTGGGCTGACTATCTACGGGTATAAAAAACACGACCTTCCTGTCGCGTTACTTATCCTTAATAGGCAGTATATATTATGAAAGGTTATCTATTACTGCAAAAACGCAACACAAACTTAAGGTATTCTACCCTTAAAATCACATTTTTGCCCATATTTAGTTTTAGACTGAAATCACCTTTACATCTGCATTCATTAAAAACATCTCCTTTCATAAGAAAAATATTGATTTTTCAGTAACTTTTTACAAATATATTATATTACGTCAAGAAAATATTGTCAATCACAAATCAATTAATTTAATATACACAATAGAAAATTCCTTACTTACTGTTTAACTTGTTAAAACTATTTTTAGAACATCATTTCTAGCTTGATCTAGATACCAATTAGAAATATTATTAGTATCTATAGTTTCCTTAATTACAAGTAAATCATCCTCATTTGACTCATATAATATCTTTTAACCTCTTTTAACAATGTTAGTATTTACACTCCTACTCAAATATATACATTCCTCTTTATTTTCTTAGATATTGAAACTACTTCAAAAACAATCTTTGGAGCTGAGGTAAAAGTTTCACCTCTTTATGTTTACCATAATTATAACAAAATAATAAAATCCCCTAAGTAATAAAACTCAAGGGGCGAAAATTCGCGATGCCACAATAATTGCATAACATAAAATACTAAATCAAGTGTTGTTTTTATATTTTTTAAACTGATCTCCGTCTTAATATATTAATATCAACCTCATGTCTACCAGTCATATCTTTTAGCACCTCAATACTCTCTTTAATTTCTTTTACATCCCCAGAAACTCTTTTTAAGGATGCTTCTATGATTGTAAATCTTCCGTTATTCTTATCTTCCAATTCCCTAAATTGCCTTTCGTTCTGTTCAGTATATGCTTTTTGTATTTCTGCTAATGTATCGAGTTTTTTAACTATAGTTTCTTGTCCAAGTTCTAATTTATCAAGTCTAGCATCAACTTTATCAAATCTAGTATCAATTTTATCAAATCTGTTCTCAAATTCACCAAATTTTTCGTTAACTTTTTTAAACCCTTGTTGCATCTCTCCATACATTTTGCTAATTAGTTCAAATGCTTTATCTTCCATCTGAATCACCTCTTTATAATCGTTGCTATTATAGCATATATCTATACCAATTGCATTAAAAATATATCTTAAAAAATAAGGTGTTAAGTTATATTTCATCTATCCGTTGCTTCTGTCCCCCAGATAAAGAATCTGGAAAAGCATTAGCCTTTTCTTCTAAGCCTACTTTTTTAATATGTGTAAATATCTATTATTCTGCTCTATAATAATTTATAACATTCACTAACAATTAAAAAATTATCTTCTTCGGTATAAATCTCTTTACCCTTACTGGAAGCAGATTCAACTCCTCTTCTCTTATACCTTTTGTAAATAGCATTAAATAAAAATAAATAATTACCCCAAAAATAATAGATATACACACAGAAATAGCATTATTAGCATATCCCTTGAAAAATACGCCTATTATAAATGTTGAAGTATAATATACAAAATAACTTATTAATCCCATAGCTATTGATGAGATTATTGTTTTATAAATATATGATGATAATTTAATTTCTAATTTTAAACATCTATTTATGTATATAATATTTAATATTACAGGTACTAAAAAACCTGCTAAACTTCCAATGAGAGCTCCATAAATATTTATATTTGGCATTACTATTAATTTGTAATTAATAACGTACTTTATAATTATTCCCAAAATACAGCTAATAGTTACAAAATATATCTTTCCCAATCCCTGCATAATGCTTATTTGAATCTGAAATAGGCTCATAAACACTACAATTCCAGCTCCAATCATCAAAATACCATACCCATCATTATATTTAAGAAACATATATATTGGTTTGCTGAGTACAGATAATCCCACTGCTGCTGGTATCGAAATCAAGAAACTTAATTTAAACGCAAAATTTATTTTTGACTCAGCTAATTTTTTATTCTCAAGTGCAATAGCTTTTGATACAGCTGGTAATACTGTAACTGCAAGTGCTGAAATTATTGTAATAGGTACAGCTGTGAGAATAGTAAATTTAGTATAAATACCAAAAAGGCTTTGAGCATTATCGTAGGCGAAACCGCTAACCATAAGTCTAGAAGTTATAATATATATATCTATAAGCGAACCAAAACTTGGTACTCCAATACATAAAGTTATTGGAACGCTATACTTTACAATTTTCTTAAATATGTACTTATCAGTGTGTATTATATTACTATTTTCATTTCTAATTTTACTGCCTTTTATTTTCGGTTTTTTTTCATAGGTTCTGATTAAATACATTGCGGAAACTAAAGCTCCAATAGTCGTCCCAATAGTACCTCCAACACAACCAAATTCAATTCCAATGCCTATAAGTATAGCAGCAAAAAATAGTGAGAATATGGTGTTTAATATTTGTTCCAACACTTGCGAAATAGCTGTCGGTATCATATCCCCCATACCTTGAAAGTAACCCCTATAAGCAGAAGCAACAGAGGTAAATAAAATAGCGGGACATAGTGCAATTATAGAATATCTTGCTTCTGGATAATTCATCCAGCTAGTCAAAAAACCCGATATAAAAAACATTATAATTGACATGATTATACCTATAATGAATAACAATAATCTTGATATTTTAAATACTTTTACGGCACTATCATAATCCTCTACAGCAATAAATTCAGATACAAGCTTTGATAAAGCACTTGGTATTCCTACATTAGTTAAAACATATATAAAAGTATATATCTGATATGTAACACTGTAAATTCCAAATGCTCTATTTCCACCAAGTATTTTAAATATAAACGGAGAATAAATTAGCGATAAAAGTTTTACTATCATTGTAGCTATTGAGAGTGTCGCAAATCCTTTACTTGCAGACTGCTCTTTCATAAAATTAACCTCATATAATTTCATACAATAGTAAATTTAAACATAATAAAACAATTATAACATTTTACACGAAGAGAAGCCAACTGTATGAGTTAAATAAAAAATTCTTATTTCATCAATTGTAGGGTTAAACTTGAATACCCAAATGATAATATACAATAAGTTATGTAGTTCTATTTCCATTCCATCCTTGAAAACAAAAGTTATTTTCTGCATTGATACACAATATTAAAACACTGCTAATTTGTTAATATGATAATTTTGTATGACATTACCTTTTAAATCTATTTTTTGTATTTGAATATACTAAAATAAATATGACCGTCCCTAAAAATATGATCAATCCAATTACAAATAAAATATTCTGTTTAATTAAACTACTAAGTCCCCATAACCTTTCCATCCTCCTCCAGATCTTATAAATATGATGCACCTATTTAATTTCTTATATTAGTCACCTAATTATACAATTAAATCCAAAGTCACACTGAGAAATTACAATTTATTACAGATAAATAACATAAGGAAAATCACAAAAACTGATACTATCTTATATAATGAAAAAAATATAGAAAATCAAATTATTGGTAAAACCTATAGCTCATATTTTCCGAAAATGAACGCCATATAAATTACTGCAAAAAACACTAAAAGCCCCTGAAATCAAGAGCTTTCTTATAGTATCAATATTTTATGTTTATGTTTGGTGCGAGAGATGGGACTTGAACCCACACTCCCTAAGGAACACGCCCCTCAAACGTGCCTGTCTGCCTATTCCAGCACTCTCGCATACTTAATTTAAAACTAATCCTTAAATATTATACTACTACCTTAATATTTCGTCAATAAATTACGAATTCTTTATAATAATATTACGAACTAAAACTCAACTAAAATTCGTTAGAAAGTGAACCGAGGTAAGTTTTAACTAAGAGGTAAGAGAAGCGGAAGAAAATCCACATTCTACCTATTAACTCTTAGTTTTTACCTATTAGCTATCACAATCTGCGGTTCGCTTTTTATCATTTCAGATTTTGAGACTGAAAAATCTTAGTTCAAGAATCACATGGGCACGCCCAAACCCCAAAGGTGCATACTTTTTTTCTACTCTGAAGCTACTTCTCATAAAGCCACTTATAAACATTATAATAGAACTTAACCTTTTTTAAATACTTTTCCGTTTCATTAAAAGGAATATAGTCTAATGTCTTACCATCCTTAGAATAAAGAGGATTATTAAGCCAAGCCGTAACATTTCCTCTTCCACCGTTATAGGCGGCAATCACCAAATCTAAATTTTTAAACTGCTGATTTAGATTTTCTAAGTACCAGCAACCAATTTGTATGTTATATTGTGGATCGTACAGTTTATCTGCTGTAAAGCCTACAATACCAGCACTTTGTGCACTGCTTTCTGCTGTAGAATAAGTGATTTGCATTAAACCATACGCATCCTTATTAGATTTTGCCTTTGGGTTGAAATTACTTTCTGTTTTAATTACCGCTGCTACAAGATAAGGGTCCTGATCATACATTTTTGAATACTGTGATATATAATTTGAATACGTAATAGGAAAAAAGTACCTTCCAACTGCTTTAATATTTAAAATAAATATTAAAGCAAAAATTGCCAGAAAAAGATATATTAGTTTAGATAATTTAATTTTCATACCTCCTCCTATATTATTTCTATGGAACTTAGTACCTTTTCTAATTGCCTTTCGGTATTATCAGTAGTTCCGCTATTATCGATAACAAAATCAACATGTTTCTTTTTTTCCTCTAATGGAATTTGTGCTTTAATTCTATCTTTAACTTCAGCTTCTTTCATATTGTCCCTTTTCATCACCCGATTAATCTGTGTAGTCTCATCAATATATACTAAAATATTAACATCCATTTCTTCATATAATCCTGTTTCGATTAAGGTAGGAGCATCTACAACACATATATTCACTTTAAGGCTTCGATAGTTTTCTAAGCGCTTGTTAATCTCTTTTTTAATATATGGTAAAATGATTTCTTCCAGCTTAACTCTTTCAAGTTGATGAACAAACACAAAATTTCCAAGTTCTCTTCTTTTTAGATTTCCAACTTCATCAAAATACTTTTCTCCAAACTCTTCTTTTAATTTATTTAAAAGTTCAGGATATATTTTTAAAACCTCTCTAGAAACTATATCCGCATCAATAACAGGTATAAGTCTTTCTTTTAAAAATGCAGTAACCGTACTTTTGCCACTACCTATTCCACCTGTTAAACCGACCTTTATCATATTACACCGTCCTTAAGATATTTATTTTGCTTCATACCAGTTTGCTCCTATATTTATATCCACTTCAAGTGGTACCAATAATAAAATTGCATTTTCCATTTCTTCCTTGACAACAGACTCAACCAGTTCTAATTCATCTTTAAATACATTTAAAATAAGCTCATCGTGCACCTGTAATATTATAGTACTTCTTAAGTCCATACTTTGTAATTTCTCATAAACCTTTACCATAGCTAACTTTATTATATCAGCTGCACTTCCTTGAATAGGAGTGTTCATTGCAAGTCTTTCTCCAAAAGCTGCTACGATTTTGTTATTTGCATTTATTTCTTGAATGTATCTTCTCCTATTTAATATAGTTTTTACATATCCCTCTTTTTTAGTATTTACGACAATGTCTTCTAAATATTTTTTTACCATAGGATATCTAGTTAAATATGTTTCTATATACTCTTTAGCTTCCTTTCGAGAAATATTAAGATCCTGTGCTAAACTAAAATCTCCGATTCCATATACTATTCCAAAATTAACAGCCTTAGCATTACTTCTCATAAGTGGAGTTACTTTGTCAACTGGCACCTTAAAAACCTCTGATGCAGTTTTAGTATGAATATCACTATGCTCTTTAAACGCATTAATAAGATTGTCATCCTTAGCTATGTGGGCAAGAACTCTTAATTCAATTTGTGAATAGTCCGCAGACATAATAACCGAATCCTCATTATCAGGGATAAATACTTTCCTTATATTTCTTCCCATTTCATACTTTATTGGTATGTTTTGAAGATTTGGTTCAGTACTAGATAATCTTCCTGTAGTAGTTACAGCTTGATTGAAGGTAGAGTGAATATTTCCATCCGTATCTATTACTGCCTTTAATCCTTCAATATACGTAGAATATAATTTAGTCAACTGACGATAATACATTATTTTTTCTATTATAGGATGCTTATCCTTAAGTTTTTCTAGTACTTCTGCATTTGTCGAATAACCGGTTTTAGTTTTCTTAATAACAGGCAAATCTAACTTTTCAAACAATACTTTTCCAAGTTGTTTTGGTGAACTTATATTAAATTGTTCATCAGCAAATTCATATATTTGACTTTGAGTGTTTTGTATTTCAATGCTAAAATTATCACCTAATTCTACGAGTTTTTCTCTATTTACTTTGAAACCTCTAAGCTCCATTGCAGCTAGTACATTAACCAGGGGCATTTCAACTTGATAAAAAAGTTCTCCCATATTTAATTCTTCTATTTTTTTATTTAAATTTTCATAAATAGCCTTTAAGTAATTTACTTCTTTAACCTTTAAAAACTCCGAATCTGCATCTATGTGAATGTTAAGTATTTCTTTAATTAAATCCTTTAACAAATATTCACTCTTAGTCGAATCTATCAAATAAGCTGCTATTTTAGTATCAAAGGTGAAGTTCTCTATATTTATTTCATTTTTTCTTAATACCTTTAACAAAGGTTTGCAATCATGTACAATTTTTTTTATATTTTTACTTTCCAAAATAGCTTTTAAAAGGTTAACTGTTTCTTGAAGGTTTTCAATAACAAGTTTTTCATAATCAATCAAATAGTTAATTCCCATTGAATTAAAATTTAATCTTACGATTTCACTTTTTGAATATATATTTTCATTTTTTATTTCTGCTACAATATATAATTCATCTTTAATTTTATCTTTAATTGCTTTTAAATTTTCAATACTATCCACTAGCTCAAATTCAACAGCTATCTCTTCAATATTTTCTTCTTTTGGCAATTTGTCTGCCAAAGATTTAAATTGAAGCTTTAGAAACATCTCTCTAACTAAGTTAGAATCATAGTTTTCTTTAGATTTAATAGACTCTAAGTCTATTTCAATTGGCACATTAGTCATTATTGTTGCTAATTTTTTGCTAAATATTGCCTGCTCACTAAACTGAGTTAGATTTTCCTTTATTTTTTTGCCAGGAATATTTTCTATATTCATCAAAACATTTTCTATGCTTTTATATTGCTGGATTAACTTAAAAGCAGTTTTTTCTCCAATGCCTGGTACTCCAGGAATGTTATCAGAGCTATCTCCCATTAAACCTTTAACATCGATAAACTGGGAAGGTGTTACTCCAAATTCTTCAATCATTCTGCTTTTATCATAAATTTCTTTTTCAGTCATTCCTTTTTTATTAATTACAACCTTTATGTTATCATCTGCCAGCTGAAGTGCATCTTTATCTCCTGTAACAATGTACACTTCTATATTTTTATCCTTTGCAAAAAATGCTAACGTACCAATTAAGTCATCAGCTTCAAAACCTTCTATTTCAAAAATATCTATACATAATTTGGAAAGTAGTTCCTTCATAACCGGAAACTGCTCAGCAAGTTCTGGTGGCATCTTTTTTCTGCCAGCTTTGTAATCTTTATATTCTATATGCCTAAATGTTGGCGCCTTTTTATCAAATGTACAAACAATATAATCTGGTTTTATTTCTTCTCTCATTTTAAAGAGCATATTTACAAATCCATAAATTGCATTAGTGTTAAGTCCATCTTTATTTGTAAGATTAGGTATTGCATAAAAAGCCCTATTCATAAGACTGTTTCCATCTAAAATTAATAATCTTTCCATTCAATCACATCCATTTCTTAACTTTTAAAAGCTTAAAAGTACTTTATTATTTTAACATAAAAAGATGCATTTATCATCCTTAATATTTTCTTTTAAAAGCTTTATTAGAATAATATATTTACCTTCATAAAAATTTTAGGCTATAATATATACAAGGTAGGTGATGTCATTGATTAAAGACGATTATAGTGCAAAGATTTCAGAGCAATTTACTTCTTTATTAAAGGAAATAAAAAATTTAAGAAACTTAAAATTTGAAAAGTTAGAACTTATAGATAATTGTTTTAAAAAATTTATTGGAATTAGTTCAAACTTTGTAAATACAATAAGTGACGAAGATTTACTTCAACTACTAAAAAAAAATAATAAGCTTCAAGGTAATCTATGTGCAATTTGTGCTGCACTTTTATTTGAAGAAGGAAACCTTTATATTGAAAGTAATTCATCTGAAGCTTATAGCAGATATTTGAAGGGGTTCACAGTTATTTTGAACATATTTACTGAAAATATAGAATGTGAAATAGAAGGCTATTATGAAACTGCCTGCAAATTAGCATCAAAATTAGAAGAGCTAAAACTTCTTCCAAAAGAAGAAGAAATGCTTTATAAGTTTTATAAAAGCACAGGTAAATATTCAAAAGCAGAAGATTACTTATATTATTTATATGACAATTCATTTGTTGAGAAAAATCAAATAATTGATTTTTATGAAGAACTTTTATCAAAAAATGATAAAGAACTCATAGATGGCAATCTTTGTAGAGAAGAAATATTAGCTGCCATAAATGAGCTTTAGGTTTTTTATTTTGTTTTAAAAAAATGGTTACCATTCAACCTTGTAACCATTTTCTTTAAGCCAATTTTTTCTTATTTTATAGTCAGGCAATATAGTTTCTACACTTTCCCAAAACTTTTTTGAATGATCCTTATGCTCAAAATGACACATTTCATGAACAACTATGTATTCTAAAGCTTTCTCGTCTACCATAGAACAACGCCAATTAAACAAAAGATCATTTTTATATGTGCAGCTTGCCCATCTTCTTTTTTGTTCTTTTACCTTAATGGAATTTGGATGAATACCAAACCTTATTTGAAATAAATTAATCTTTTCCACTACTATTTCCATAGTTTTTTCTCTGTACCAAAGTTCCAAAGCTTTTTTTACTTCTTTGTCATCTATATGCTTTATAAAAACAGTTAAAATATTTTTATTTAAGTATATATTGTTAACCTTTATGTCTTTATCTTCTATGATTTTTAATATAACTTCTTTACCTAAAAATAAAAATTTATCACCATTTTGAAACTGTATATTTTTTTTATCTTTTAATAGAACTATCTGTTTTGAAATCCAAGGTGCTTTTTCTTTTAGACACTTTAAAATAATTGATTCTGGACAATTTAAAGGTGCAGTTACAATAATTTTCCCCTGCTCTTTAACTTCAATCTTAATTGTCTTCCTTTTATCTAACTTAAGCTGAAACGGGAATTCCATGCCTCCATAAAAAAACTTCAAAGCCATACTAAATAACACTTCCTACACAATTACCTAGATAATATCCTATAATTCCAAGTGCAAGCGATAATATCACATAACACATTGCATTTAAATTTTTATTGTTTTTAATTAATGTTACACCTTCAAACATAAAGGTTGAAAAAGTAGTATAAGCTCCACAAAATCCGTCACCAAAAAGAGAATACAAATTTTTATTTGAACCAACAGCGGATACAAATCCAAGCAAAAATGCACCGGAAATGTTAATTATAAAAGTTCCAAAAGGAAATTCTTTATCTATATTTTTGTTTATATATTTGCCTAAGGAATATCTTAGTATGCTACCAAATATCCCTCCAACTCCTACTAAAATGTAATCCATCATATTCTCCTAACTTATAGTCTTTTTTTCATTTGTATAGCTTGCAGCACTTTTTTCAATGATATATTGAGCTAAAATTATAGCTAAAATACCTAACACAACTGAAAGCAAAACATAAATCACAGCATAACTATATTTAGCACTTTCAATCAAGGAAATGGTATCTTTGCAAAGCGTTGAAAAAGTTGTGTATGCACCTAAAAAGCCAGTAGTAAGTCCTAACTTTAGTTCCTCACTAATATTTATTTTTTGAGCTGTTAATGAAAATATTAATGCTATTAAAAAAGCACCGGTTACATTGGTTATTAATGTATTTATAGGAAAGTTAGCAGTTATACTACCAAAACTAGCTGACTTTATAACATATCTAAGTATTGCTCCACAAAACCCAAAAGCTCCGATATATAAGTATTTTTTCATTTAGTTCTCCTTAATTTATATATAGTACATATTTAATTATTAGCCAGTAGTGACAAAAACTACCGAGCAAAACAAATAAATGAAATATTTCATGAAATCCAAAATATTTATTAGTTATTTTAGGCCATTTTAAACCGTATATTAAACCACCAATCGTATAAGAAACTCCTCCTGCAACTAGCCAAGTCATTGCTATTGGCGATAAAACTCTAGATAATGGTAAAATGACGATTACAGCTGCCCAACCCATTATAATATAAAACGCAGTAGAAAGCCATCTTGGTGCATTAAACCAAAAGTTTTTAACTAATATGCCCATTATAGCTAAAGACCATATTAATACTAGCATTTGAATTCCCCAGCTCTTTCTAAGTGCAATTAAGCAAATGGGAGTGTAGCTTCCTGCTATTAATACATATATCATAGAATGATCTATTCGTCTATACACCTTTATTGCTTTTTCTGAAACTTTTACTAAGTGATATACAGAACTAGCACTATAAAGAAGTATTAAACTAATACCAAAAATTGTTACGGTAACGATTCTTAAAATACTGTTTTCATTTACACTGAAAACTATTAAAAAAATCAAGCCTATCAACGAAACAAAAGCTCCTAAGAGATGTGTCAATCCACTTACAGGTTCTCTAAATTTACTAAACATAATACCAACTCCTCATTATTATATACTAACACTTTTACAAGTAGTTTTTATAACTATATTGTGTATATATAAATATTAATCGAATTTTTAATATATTTCAACCCTCTTTTTATATTTTTTTCATTTTTCATTTGCTTTATTCTATATATAAAAAAAACACTTTAAATTTCTTTAGTTTACAAGTTATAAAGCATATGATATTCTAAACTATGATAAATAAAACCACAAACTTTTACATAGTATTAAATACTACTTGTAATAATGGAGGCTTATATATGAAAGATTTGCATGAACTTTTAAAAGAGGTAACTACACTAAATGATATAACATTAAATGATATTCCAAATATCGACTTATACATGGATCAAGTAACAACTTTGTTTGAAAATCATCTTCATCCATTAAAACGAGACAAAGATGATAAAATATTAACTAAAACTATGATAAACAATTACTCAAAAGCTAAAATATTTCCACCAGTGAAAAGCAAAAAATACAATAAAGAACAAATAATCTTGTTATCCTTAATATATAATTTAAAACAAAGCTTATCCTTAGGGGATATAGGAACCGTCTTCTCACCTATTTTAGATGATATAAAAGAAGGAAAAGCAGAGGTAGATGTGCTTTATGATCTGTTCTTAAATATTAAAAAGGATGAACTCCTGAGCTTTGAAAAGGAGTTTGATGAAATTTCATCAAAAATCGAAGAAAAAACTTCACATTCATTTTCAAATGTAAAAGATAATACCGTTTTAATTTTACTTATATCAACTTTAATTGCAAAAGCTAATATGAATATTAGGATGAGCGAAAAGATCATCGATAATTTTTTTAAAAAGCCGGAATAAACCTTAATTTATGTTTAACTTTTAAACCTTCAAAAGCAAAATAATTATTGCACACAAACTAAGGCAAATGCTCATAAGGGATATAAACATAACAACCTGTTTAGGATGCAACCCACGAGACAATAATCTATGGTGAATTTGGCTAGCATCCGCTTTATGTATTGGCCTTCTTTGAATTATCCTATTCAAAACAACATATAGATTATCTATAATTGGCACCCCTAAAGCTAAAATAGGTATTGCTACTGAAATTATAGTAGCCTGTTTAAAGGCTCCATCTAAAGCAATAATGGATAAAATAAAACCTGCAAAATTTGCACCCGAATCTCCAAAATACGTTTTGGCTGGATATTTATTATAAAGCAAAAATGCTAATAATGCACCCAGCAATAATACTGACATAATTGCAGAATTATCTTGATTTTTTGCAAGAGCAACTATGAATAAAGTAGAAGCTGCTATCGAGGACAACGTACCTGCAAGTCCATCTACTCCATCAGTCCAATTTATTACTGTTGTAACACCTACTATCCAAATTATTGTAAAAACAAGGCTAACAATTTTGGGTAGCATTATATAGTTATGAGTAAACGGATTATTAAAACCGTTAAAAACTATTCCAGAATTATAAATTAATGCAGCTGAAAGGATCTGAATTATTAACCTGGGCATTGCTGGAAATTCTTTTCTTTTTGATTTATACCAGTCATCAACAATTCCAATTGCAAAAACTAATAGTGAAGCTACAAAAATACTTAAAAACTCTTTTCTTAAAGGTCTCATAAATATTATATAGCTAAGAAAAAATGATATAAATACCCCTAAACCGCCTACAAGCGGCATTGGTTTCTTTTGCTTTTTTCTGCCTATTGGCTTATCAACGAAGTCAATTTTTTTTGCAATTCTTATCAATCTAGGCATAATTGTAAATGCAATAAGAAATGCAACAACTAGAGCATAAAAATATATCATAACATCACCAATTTCCATTTTTTTAGAAACAAAACAATTAATCATTTAAATTATAACCTATTGTTTATCCTTCAATCAACTAGTTAATAAAATGTTTATTTTTATGTATAAAAATGAGGCTATTACACAAAAATAAAATTCTTAACCAATTTACATATGTGCAACAGCCTCAACCATTATTTATAAAGTTTTCCTATATCTTTTCTGCAATAAGCACCTTCAAAATTTACTGAGCTTAGTTCCTCGTATGTATTATTAATAGCTTCATCTAAATTGCTTCCTATAGAAACTAATGATAATACCCTTCCACCAGATGTTTTTAAATGTCCATCTTCATAAATAGCTCCAGCAGCAAACACCTTACCTTTAGAAGGTTTAATTTCAATTATCTTCCCTGTTTCATAGCTTCCTGGATATCCCTTTGAAGCAAGAACAACACAGCACGAACTTCCCTTTTCCCACTCTAAATTAAAACTACTAAGCTTTTTATCAATAGCAGCTAAAACTAGCTCTGTAAAATCCGATTTTAAAAGCGGAAGAACTGCTTGTGTTTCTGGATCTCCCATTCTTACATTGTATTCCAAAAGATAAGTCCCATCTTTTGTTATCATTATTCCGAAAAATATAACCCCTATATAATCCATTTCCTCACTATTAATACCTAACAGAGTAGGTTTTAATATATTCTCATTAAAATCTTCTAATACATCAACTGTGCAATATGGATTTGGTGCTATAACTCCCATTCCTCCAGTATTGGGACCCTTGTCTTCGTCAAATATTTGCTTATGATCCTTGGAAGAAATGAAAGGAATTATTGTATTTCCATCAGTAAAGGAAAGAATAGATGCTTCTACCCCGTCAAGAAATTGTTCAATAACTACTTTTTTCCCTGAGCCTTTAAATACATCGTTAATCATAAATTCATTTAATGTATTACTAGCTTCTTCAACTGTCTGACAAATTACAACTCCTTTTCCTGCCGCAAGTCCATCTGCCTTAATTACTGTAGGATATGGACAAGTTTTTACATATTTAAGTGCTGGTTCTATTTCAGTAAAAACTTCGTAAGCAGCAGTTTTTATGCCATATTTTTTCATAAAATCTTTAGAAAAAGACTTACTACCTTCAAGTTGAGCTGCTTTTTTACTTGGTCCAAATATTTTTAACCCTTCAGCTTTAAATACATCGGATATACCTTCAACTAGCTTTGCCTCTGGTCCAACAAAGGTTAAATCAATATGCTCTTCCTTTGCAAATTTTACTAAATCATCAATTTTATCTAAATTAATATTTTCACATTTATTTTCTACATGAGTCCCGCCGTTTCCAGGAGCACAATATACTTTTTCAACTAGACAGTTTTGTGCTATTTTCCAAGCAATAGCATGTTCTCTTCCACCGTTTCCTATTACAAGAACCTTCAAAATCTCAACTCCTTTTAATGTTTGAAATGTCTAATTCCAGTAAACACCATAGCAATACCATGCTTATTGCATGCATCTATTGATTCCTGGTCTCTTATTGAACCACCTGGCTGAATAATAGCCTTTATGTTGTTTTTTGCTGCTTCTTCTACTATATCACTAAATGGAAAAAATGCATCGGAAGCAAGTAGAGTACCATCTTTTGCTCTATCTATAGCATCTATTGTTGGCCAAATTCTATTTACTTGACCTCCTCCGATACCTGTTGCAGCACCATCTTTAACAACAACTATAGCATTAGACTTAACATATTTAACAATTTTCATTCCAAATAAAAGGTTTTTTAACTCTTCTTCAGTAGGCTTCTTCTCAGTAACAAATTTCAATTCGTCATTTAACTTATCATCAGAGCTTTGAACTAATATCCCACCATCAACTTTTGCATATTCTTTTTTGTCTTGTGGTTTATTTAAAGCTTTAATAACCCTTAAATTTTTCTTAGCCTTCAATACTGAAAGTGCTGCTTCTTCAAAATCAGGAGCTATAACTATTTCTAGAAAAATTTTAGATAATTCCTCTGCCGTCTTTTTGTCCACTGTTTTATTTAGTGCAACAATACCACCGAAGATTGAAACAGGATCACATTCATATGCTCTCATATAAGCATCATAAATATTATCTGCTATTGCTGCTCCACATGGTGTATTATGTTTTAATGCACAGCACATTGGTTCTTCAAATTCACACGCTACCTTCCAAGCTATATCCATATCTTTAATATTATTGTAAGACAATTCTTTTCCATTTAGTTGTTCAAAATCTTTAATTGCACCATTACCAGTAGTAGCTACATAATATGCTGCACTTTGATGTGGATTTTCTCCATACCTTAAATCCATTGCTTTTTTATAAGACATATTTAAGTATTCAGGATAAACTTCGTCTCCAAGCAAAAAGCTGCTTACAGCGGCGTCATAAGCTGCTGTTAAGTTGAATACCTTACCAGCTAACTCCCTTTTCTTTTCTAAAGAGACATCACCTGTCTTATCTATTTGCTTCATAATTTCATCATAATCTTTAACATCGGTTACAACTACTACATCGTGGAAATTTTTAGCTGCAGCCCTAATCATTGTAGGCCCACCGATATCAATAAACTCTACTTTTTCTTCAAAAGTTAAATCTTCCTGTACCTTATCAAAAAATGGGTATAAATTAACTACTACCATATCGATAGTTTGTATTCCCTTTTCTTCAATTGATTTCATATGCTCACAATTATCTCTTATAGCAAGTATTCCACCATGAATTTTAGGATGTAAAGTTTTAACTCTACCATCTAACATTTCTGGAAAATTAGTTATTTCTGATACTTCTGTCACTGGAATATTGTTTTCTTTCAAATATTTAAAAGTTCCGCCTGTAGAAATAATTTCAACATTATTTTTCACAAGAAAATTTGAAAGCTCTAAAACCTTGTCTTTGTTAAAAACACTTATTAATGCTCTTTTTATCATTTTCTTTGCTCCTTTACAAAATAGTTACCATTCTACCGTTAACTTTAACTTTACCTTCAGCTATAAGCTTAACTGCCTCAGGAAGAGCTTTATGCTCCATTTCTAAAATACGACCTTGCAAATCCTTTGCTGTGTCATCGCCATAAACCGGAACAGTTTTTTGAAGTATTATTGGTCCAGAATCAGTTCCCTCATCTACAAAATGTACCGTACAACCTGAAACCTTTACTCCATAATTTACAGCTGCTTCATGTACCTTTAAGCCATACATTCCATTACCACAAAAAGAAGGAATTAGTGATGGATGAATATTTATTATTTTATCCTTAAAGTGTTTTATTAAGTCACCTTTTAAAATGGATAAAAATCCTGCAAGCACTATCAAATCTACTTTATCCTTCAATAAATTTAATATCTCGTAAGATAAATTTTCACCATACTCCTTCCTTCCAAA
>JAJXWJ010000139.1 GCA_021781655.1 Bacillota bacterium
GTTTAATTTTCAAGGACCATCTTGCTGTCATCTGACAGCTTAATTAGTATATCAAATCTTTTTCTTCTTGTCAACTACTTTTTTTATTTTGTTTTTTACAAAATGTTGTTTCTTTCGTAGCGACAAGGAATATTCTATCACCATAATAATAATTAATAATATTATTATTACATCAATTTTGTAATTTATTCTTATATTACTTTGATTTTTTAGGTATTTCTCATGATATCATATATTGATACGCTTGGTTAAGTTTTTCTTTTATACATATATTTATATCTCTATATATTGAAATATATATAATTTAATTAGTAATATTAAGCTTCAATTACTTAACTAAAAACATTTATAAATTTGATAAATAAGATTTTTTATTGATTAATTATTTAAACTTTTATATAATAAATAATAATGATTATTATTTAGGTGGTGATATTATGGAAATATATGAAGGTATGAAAGCTCCAAGTTTTTCACTTTTAGGTTCTGATAAAAAGATTCATAATTTAAATGATTATATTGGAAAAAAGGTCGTACTATATTTTTATCCAAAAGATAATACTCCCGGTTGCAGTAAAGAAGCTCAATGCTTTGTCAGCAGCTTTTCTGAATTTAATAACTTAAATGCTGTTATTTTAGGTGTAAGCAGGGACAATATGAATTCCCATGATAAATTTATAGAAAAATTAAATATACCATTCATACTTTTATCTGATACTGAGGAAACTGTATGCACCTTATATGATGTATTAAAGGAAAAGAATATGTATGGGAAAAAGAAAATTGGCATTGAACGTAGCACCTTCTTAATCGACGAAGAGGGTATTATAACTAAAATATATAGAAAAGTAAAAGTTGATGGTCATATTCAAGATATTTTAGACAACCTAAGCTAATGACATTCAATAAACAAGCTTAAATATACTTTAATTAACTAAATGGGGCTGTCGCACTTCATTTCTTTTGCTACAGCCCTATTAATTTAAAGCATTATATATTCCATCTGCTAAAGCATTTGCAATTTTATTTTCATAACTTATATTGCTGAGCAATTTGTCTTCACTAGGATTTGATAAAAACCCAACTTCAATTAAAACAACTGGAACTTTTGACCAATTAAATCCAGTCATATCAGAATGCTCCACTACACCTCTGTTTTCTAGCTTCATTTCATTACAATATATATTTAATATTTCTGTGCCATATTTCTTGCTTATACTATAAATTTCACTTGTATTAGAATTTATTGGTGCTGGCACAAGCATTGATGCTCCTGTTACCTTAGTATCATCGCTGGAATCTGCGTGTATTCTAATTACTAAATCTGCTTTTGCTTTGTTTCCTATTTCCGCACGTTCAATATTACCTAAACTTACTGAGTTGCTCGTTTTAGTCATTATCACAGTATACTCTCTTTTTTGAAGTATATCTCTAAGCTTCATGGAAATAGCCATGTTAACTATATATTCTGGAGTTTTTGTAACAATACCTTCCGCTCCTCCTCCATCTTTTATTTTCATTTCTGTTGAACCAGGAGCAAGCTGTTCTTTTTGTAAATTTGCTTTATCTGCATGGCCAGGATCTATTACTATAACTTTTCTTGAAACCTTATTGTTGCTGTCTTTTGAACTATCTTGTATTTTATTATTTGCCTCAGTCAAGCCTTCAATATTGTTTATTGTACTGTTAATTTGTTTGCTTAAACCAGATGTTTTCGCTACTTTGTTTTCCGAAACATTTTTCCCAATTGAGCTGCTTGTACACGCTGATAAAAATAGGACTATGAATGGCAATAAAAAATACCGTACTTTTATCATTAAACTTTATGCCTCCTATTTATTAATCTTTAATTTTATAAAATGTAATATGATCTCTCCATTTACCATTTATCAATAAGTAATTCTTATTCATACCTAGTTCAATAAAATTACAGCCTTTAAGAACATTTTGAGATCTTAAATTATCTACCAACGTTGAAGCTTCAATCCTATGTAACTCTAATTCATTAAAACCATAGTCTAAAACCATGTTTAGTGCTTCCTTCATATACCCTTTTCCTTGTTCACTAGCATCCATAGAATATCCAACTATTCCGCTTCTAAATACGCCATAAATTATACCTGAAATTTGAATTTTCCCAATAAGACCCTTTTCATTGTATATTCCAAAATTTGCACTAAGTCCATTTAAAAACTGTTTGTAACTTTCCATTAATATTTTCCTTTGAGCTTCTATTGTATAAAAATTATCTTCTCTTGTAGGCTCAAATTTTTGTAAATGTTTTTTATTCCTTTTATAGTATTGAAGCATATCAAAAGAATCCTCTACAGTTAATATTTTTATTTCAATTTTATTTCCTTTATATCTTAAAATATTTATTCTTCCTATATTACTATATATATCTTGATTTATTCCAAATACAATTTCACTTTTTCTTACATTATTCTTAATATTACAATCAGTTAATATTCCTTCAAGCATAAATCCAAGCTCTACAAAAGGACTTGTATTAATCTCTTCATCAGCAATATAATTAACTTTGTAGATATCTAAATCTTTAAATAAATAGCTAGTAAATAACATCAATGATTCTTTTAAATAAATTTCCTTATAAAATTTTATTCTTAGCAAACAATATTTATTCGATTTTGATAATTCAATAATATTTATCCTTCCAATGGTAATTCCAACTTTATCCTTAATAATATATCCATTATTTTGACCAACTATACCTTCGATATTTACATTCGATCCATTAACCATTATTATCACCTATTCCTTAAACACTGATTTACCTTTTATTAAACTTTTTCTTCACCTTTATGAATAAAAGTTATATAATTATGTTTCGATATAATATTATTGTATAATAATTGTATATGTAACGCATTATTTTTATTAGAAAGATGTGGAGTGATTTCAATGAATAAACAAAATGTAGATAAATTAAAACTTTTCCTTACAGGTATTGAAAGCAGATTTATTGATAATTCTGATATTTTCAAAAGTATTTCAGTAGTATATAAATCAGGCTTGAAACAATTTAAAGGAAATGGGGCGTTTGAAGATGGAAATATAAAATATAACTTTAATGGAAAAACCGAACTGCTATCCATAAATGCATTAATAAATAAAGTTATTTTAGAAACAGCTAACTATGAAGAACTAACTTTTAAATATAAGGAAAGAGGTTTTGAAATAATAATTAACGCTGATAACAAAAATGTAAAATTGACAAATAGAGATATAGATGAAGAAATAGACGAAAATGAACCTCAAGCTAACTCTTCTTCACTTTTAAACAGAAATTACTACATAAAAGTAGGAAAAGCAAATAAATTATTAAAAGAAATCGGAATAATGAGTTCTGACGGAAAAATAAAAAACGATAAAATTAGAAAATACAATCAAATCGATCATTATATAGAACTATTTGAAAGCATAATAGAAAAACTTCCCAAAACTGAAACTGTAAACATACTTGATTGCGGTTGTGGAAAATCTTATTTAACCTTTGTGCTTAATTATTATTTAACTGAAGTAAAAAAAATCAAATGCAGTTTTGTTGGTTTAGATAATTCTAAAAATGTTATTGATGCTTCTAAGAAAATGGCCAATAATCTTGAATATAGAAACATGGAATTTCATGCTATGGATATTAAAGATTACATTCCAAATAAAAATATACATGTTGTAATTTCATTACACGCCTGTGATACAGCAACAGATATGGCATTAGCACTTGGAATTCGCCTAAATTCTGATGTGATAATTGCAGTTCCTTGCTGCCACAAAGAACTTCTTAGCCAATATAATTACGAACCTTTTAAACATATAATGAAACATGGTGTTTTTAAAACTAAATTAGCCGATGTCCTTACAGATGGCATGCGATCTTTAATGCTTGAAGCAAAAGGCTATGAGGTTTCAGTAGTAGAGTATATTTCCCCACTAGAGACTCCAAAAAATATTATGATAAGAGCTTTAAAATCTAAAAATGAAAATGAAAATGCCATGGATTCTTACGTTGAATTAATGTCAATGTTAAATGTATACCCTGCACTATATAATTTCTTGAATAATTGGTAAAATTAAAAAAATTATGGTCCCCACCATAATTTTTTTAATGAAAAAATAATTAAAATAACTATAGCTATATATCTATACCCATATATTCATCCGCAGATTATATAGCTTTTCTCATCATACTTACCCCTAAAAAGAATGATGATAAATTTTTAAGTACATCCGTTTAACATTAATAACCCCAATTATTAACATATCCCTATGACCATAATAAAACCCATAAATTTAACCATATGTAAACCTTTTATTGGTTACGTTTACATTATACCATACATAAAAAATTTGTTCAAGGAAAAATTTACTTTTTTATTTGGATGAAATGATTTTCAAATTTTTAATATTACTTAAACCTACCTACTAATTAATTATTGCTTATAATGTACTTAATTTTGTTATATATACCTTTATCACAACTATCTTTTTTATAATTTTTACAATTAGTGCAGTTTTCAATAACTTGATCTTTTAACATATCCTTTGGCTCAAAACTATAACAATTTTCTGCGATTATATTTTTTAACTTTATATTATCCATTAAAAACATCTCCAAATCTTTTTCTTCTAGTCTTACCAAAATTGAAAAAAATACACCTAGGTTTTATCTGGTTGAAGTTGCATTCATTGTTTATAAAAAGTTGTATTCCAAAAGAACTGGTTATTTTCACAGATAACCAGTTCTTATAAATAAATGTTTATTTAATTGTAAAATCATTTCTATAGCCTTTCTCTGGCCTAAGATTTTTTATCTGTAATCTGTTTAAATATTATATATTTTTTTAAACTTATCATTTAAATAATCTATAAAATATTTTGCTGAAAGTTCTTCTCCTGTAACCTTTTTGATTAAAACATTTGGTTTATAAATTGCTCCATGCTTATTGTAGGACGTCAAATTTTAACTTTTGAAAACAGCATTCCTAAGTCAAATTATTGCTATGGTTATAACAATTAGCTAGTAATTAAATGCATTTTGAGTAATCAAATTATTGCTAAGATAAAAAA
>JAJXWJ010000140.1 GCA_021781655.1 Bacillota bacterium
ATGCTGTTAATACAGATAGATGTTATAGAAAGAAATTTAGTCCAAGTGATTCTTATGAACTTATTTTGGCTGGAAGTGGCACTAGCTTTGATTGTAAAATGGTAGAGGTTTTTAAATCAACCTTTTCTGTGTACCCTTTAGGTTGTTGTGTAAAACTTTCAAATGATATAGAAGGGTATGTAATAAGACAAAATTATGGCTTTCCAGACAGGCCAGTTATAAGAGTACTTTATGATCATGAAACTAAAGCTCCTATTCAATTTTATGAAATTGATCTTATTACTACACTTAATATTACAGTAAAAGAAATCGTATAATGGTGATTTATTATGAATAAAAGTATAAAAAAGTTGATTACATATTTATGTAAATACTTTAATTATAATGTAATACAATTACAAAGCAGTAAAAATCATTATTTTTGGGCAGCTAAAAATGATGAAAATAAAAAAGTGTTTGTTTTTACTGAAGACATTAATACTGAAGATTTAGAAGATGCAATTTCAATGTATTTTCAAAATAATGAAGATAAACAAAACAATAAATTTATTAAAGTATTAGTTGTAAAAAATGCAGCTAATATTTTTAATTTTGGTGAAAATGATGTAGTAATTGATAGTAATAAAAAAGAAGTTATTTTTACCTCTGAAGAAATTAAGGATTATATAGAAGAAATTAATAGATGCTTAAATATTTTAAAAAGCGAAGGGGATATAAAAAATTTTCCGTTAGTTACGATATCGATAATTTTTATAAATATAATTGTATTTTTATTTTCAGCATTTCTTTCAAATAATTTTATTAATATAGATCCAAATGTATTAATAAATATGGGTGCCAATTATAATGTGTTGGTTAACAAGGGGCAAATATATAGACTGTTTACAGCAATGTTTTTACATGCTGGAATTATCCATATAACACTTAATATGTATGCATTATATAATGTGGGACCACTAGTTGAACGATTTTATGGTAAGTTAAAATACAGCATTATTTACATTGCCTCAGGGCTTGTGGCTTCTACTTTTAGTTATTTTTTCAGCGGTTCAGTGTCAATAGGTGCTTCAGGGGCAATTTTTGGAGTTTTAGGTGCTGTTTTAGTTTTTGCTATTAAGATGAAAAATAGAATCGGAAAGGCTTTCCTTAAAAATATTATTGTTGTAATAATTATTAATGGTTTTATTTCCGTAACAGTTCCGAATATAGATATATATGCCCATCTAGGAGGGCTCTTATTTGGAATTATTATTTCTTGGTTAATGTTTTTTTATATTACGAACTAAGTTACTTTTAAAAATAGTTATAAAGTGAAATGCAGGAAGTTTTAATTGACAATTGACAATTGTCAATTGTCAATTAAAAAATAATGCGTTTCACTTTTTAACAATTTAAGCTTAAGAGTTAGTGCGTAATATCTTTCTATTTCTAACTAAAATCCTTTTAGTTTTCCAATATATTTAAAATATCATCATAATGAATAGTTTCTTTTATTAATAATTCATCAGCTAGTTTTTCTAAGGATTTCATGTTTTCAGATAGAATTTTTTTAGCATCATTATAAAGAGAGTTCAATATTTCTTTCCCTTCATTTATTATGTTTGAGTCAGCATTATAGTTAATGCTATTTAGTTCGGCTAAGGTTAATAGACCAAGACTTTTTCCCATTCCAAAGCTTGTCAGCATATTAGTTACCATTTTTGTGCTTTCTTTTAAATCTCCATATGCACCAGTAGTTATATAATCCGAACCAAAAATTAAATCTTCAGCAGCTCTTCCAGCTAATAAAATCATTATTCTTCTTTTAATGTAGTCTTTATTTTGGTATTGATTGTCTTGTGGAATACTCATTGTATAGCCGCCTGCTCCTTTTGTACTAGGTATTATTGTAACTTTTGAAACAACTTCTTCAGGAAGTAATTTTAAAGATAGTAGAGCATGTCCAGCTTCATGATAAGCGGTTATGCATTTATCTATACTTCTTATATTGGATCTATCTATTTTTTCATGACCGGCCACAACAATAGAATAAGCCATGTCAAGGTGTGAGTCATCAATAAATTCACTACTATTTTTGCAAGCTAAAATTGCTGCTTCATTTACTAGACTTTCAAGTTTTGCACCAGAAAAGTAAGCGGTTTTTTGTGCTAGAGAATCTATGTTAATATTTTTTGTTGGCTTGTTTTCTAAATGTAACTTTATTATATTTTTCCTTGCATTTATATCTGGCAAGGTAATTTCAATATGCCTATCGAATCTACCAGGTCGTAGCAGTGCAGAATCTAGCATATCTAACCTGTTAGTCGCCGCAATTACGATTATACCTTCTTTGTCATTGAAGCCAGACATTTCCGTTAATAGCGCGTTTAAAGTTTGATCTCTTTCATCTGAACCTCCATTTTTACCGCCATCTCTGTGCTTTCCAATTGCATCTATTTCGTCAATAAAGATTACTGCTTTTCCGTGTGAGCGAGCTTTTTTAAATAATTGTCTTATTCTACTTGCTCCAACACCTACATAAACTTGAATAAAATCAGAACCAGACATAGCGTAAAAGGGTACACCAGCTTCTCCAGCAACGGCTTTTGCAAGAAGAGTTTTTCCGGTTCCAGGTTCACCGTATAAAATGACACCCTTAGGCATTCTAGCTCCATAAAAATTATATTTTTCAGGGCTTTTTAAAAAATCAACTAAGTCTTTAACGCTCTCTTTTGCTTCTTCATTTCCAGCCATAGCATCAAAGTTCATATGATTTTTTTCTATAGGGGTAAGATCTATTGAGTCAACAGAAAAGAGTGCTTTACTCCTTCTAGGATTCTTTTTTATTAGCATAAATAACAAAATAGCTGTAGAAGAAACAAAAATTATTGCTAAAGTTATTGTAGGTATAGTATAAAGTGGACTTTCTGATACAGAAACACCATCCTTAAGTAAATCTTCCTTGAAAGTAGTAATGCGAGGATTTTCAGTTTTATATATAGTACCGTTAGTTAGCTTTACATCAATATATGGTTCGTTTGTAAAATAAACAAGTTCAATATTTTTATTTTTAATATCATTTTCAAAGCTTAAATATTTTCGTTCATTTATATTAGGTTGAAAAATGTTGAAAATCAATAACAAGACAAGTGATATTGATGCCATGAAAAAAGGTAAAAGTACCAATTTGTTTTTTAATTTATTCATATAATGTCCCCCTAAAAGCAATATTAGTTTACATAATATATTATAATTAATATTATGTATAAGTATAGTGGAAATATATTGATTACATTCTAAAAAGTATGAGTCTATAAATAAAATAGTGTGAAAAGCGTGATTGTATTGTATACTAGAATTATGGATGGGAGTGATAAAGGGTGAAAATTTCTGAAGCTAAAGTGAAAATAACTGGTAATGATATTTTAGGAATAGCAAATGATTTTTTAGAGATAGATGGATTAAATATTATTAAAATAGAAATAGATGAAATGATTCGTGTATATGGCAACTATCAAAATAAAATTCATATACCATTTATGTTGGAGGTTGGCCTTGGAAGAGTAAGAAATAATATAGTAACCGGAAAACTGTTTAAAATAGATTTTTTTGGAGTTGGTATATTTAAAAGCTTAGCCAAAACTACTTTAAGTTTAATTCTTAAAAGATATAGTGAAATAGGTATAAAAATTGAAAAAGATTATTTTTACATAGATTTAGATATTATATCCAAATATATTCCTTTTGTTTATTTTAAGGTTACACAACTTAATATAAATAAAGGAGAAATAGAAGTTTTTGCTGAAAATGTTATATACTCTCAAGATAAACCTATAAAAAAAATAAGTGATAAGCCGAAAATAAATGAAAAGGTTATTGGAGTGGATAAAATAGTGGATAACTATACTTCCATTAGAAAAAATGTTAAAGATATTATACCGGAAAAATATAATGAATTAGAAGAATATATTTTAATTATTCCAGATATTATTGCACTGCTTTATAGGCTTTTAAAAGATAAAAGGATTGAAAAAAATACAAAAATAATTATAGGTGCAGTAATAGTATATATAGTATCCCCTTCTAATGCAGTTAAAGAAAAGATCCCAATTATAAAGGAAATAGATGATTTATCTATTATTTACTTTGCCTTTGAAATGATTTTTAAGGATATACCTGAAGAAATTATTTTAGAAAACTGGCAAGGGGAAAATGAAATATTTAATAAGGCTAAAGAAGGAATAAAAATATTTAAAAGTGTGTTTATAGACAAAAAAAGTGTATTTGATTTAATGAAAGAAAGGGAATAATTATGGGCAAATTTTATGCAGTAGTAAAAGGACTTAGCAATGAACCTAAAATTTATGATAATTGGGCACAATGTCAAAAGGAAATTAGCGGTGTTAAAGGAGTTATTTATAAGAGCTTTACAAATATAAAGGATGCTGAGAATTTTATTGATATGCAAAATAATAATTGCAAAACTTTAGAAATGGCAGATAGTTCTCTGCTTACGATTTATGTAGATGGAAGTTATAAAGATTTATATAAAAACTATTCATATGGCCTAGTAGCTGTTTTAAATGATGAAGTTGTTTATGAAGAAAATGGAGTTGGTGATAAGTCAGGAGAAGCTGTTGCACTTAGAAATATATCAGGAGAAGTTATGGGAGCTATGAAGGCCGTTTTATATGCAACTGAAAATGGTTATTCGGAAATCAATTTATGCTATGATTATCAAGGAATTGAATGTTGGGCATTAGGTACTTGGAATAGAAATGTTACTATGACTAAAGACTATCATAAATTTATGACTGAAAAGCTTCAGAAAATTAAAATAAACTTTATAAAAATAAAAGGACATTCTGGAGTAAGGTTTAATGAGAGGGCAGATGAACTTGCTAAGCAGGCTTTAATGAACATAAATTAACACAAAAAAAGTGAATTTTTTATTTTGTCTATATATATTTAAAAAAATATGTTATAATATGTTATAATATGATAAGATATGAATTAAGAAAAAAAGGAAGATTATTATGGAGATATTATCATTAGGAGAAAAGATAAAAAGGCATAGGAAAGAATTAAACATGACT
>JAJXWJ010000141.1 GCA_021781655.1 Bacillota bacterium
TTTTGTTATTATTTATTTTATTCCAAATTTACTAAAATGAAAAGAGGAAGAAACATGTCTAAAAATATTATTTTTGCTAATTATTTTGAAGAAAATTTAATATCAATAAAAAAAATCATTAAATTAAATTTAAAAAATAGAAATGTTAATGTAGAAAATTTATTGGACAATTTAGCTCCTACAGAAGGAAAAATGGTAAGAGCTATATTAGTTTTAATTGGTGCTTCCTTTTATAAAACTGATAAAGAAAAATCACTTCACATTGCGGCTGCAGTAGAATTGCTACACTTAGCCACACTTGTTCATGATGATATTATCGATGATTCTAATATTAGGAGAGGCAAAGAAACAATAAACAGTGCTTATGGCGCAAAATCCGCCTTATTTTTAGGCGATTATCTTTTTGCTGAAGCATATGTATTATTTTCAAAGTTTGCTTCTAGAAGTTCAATTACAAACACTTCTAATACTATAAAATTTATTTGCTCTAGTGAAATAGATCAATTTTCCTCGAAGTATCAATTAAATGGAAAGGTTTTAAATTATTTTAAACGAATAAACGGTAAATGTGCCTCTCTTTTTTCACTTAGCTTATGTCTTGCGGCTACAGATGAACAAATGACAGAGGCTTTAGCTAAAAAATTAAGAAGAATTGGCTTTTATATCGGAATGGCTTTTCAATTAATGGACGATATTTTAGATATTACTTCACCAAAAAATATATTAGGGAAACCTACTGGTAATGATATTGCAGAAGGTATTTATACACTGCCTGTTATATTAGAATTTAGAAATAAAAATGAAAAGCTATTAAATGCCATAAAGGACAATAACTTTTCACTTTCCTTGGATATTTTAAAAACTTCCCCTGGTTTTGAAAAAACTAAAGAGATTGCTAAAAAGTATTCTTTCAAAGCGTTGTCTTTGATAGAAACCCTTCCTGATATTGAAGAAAAATTTATTTTGAAAAATATTGTACAAGTCTTGGTGGTTAGAGATTTTTAAGCTTTTCTAAATATTATTTTGTTTTTTCCCATGAACTTAAGTTATATACTTTTAGCTGTTTGGTTTTTTTGTTAAAAATGCGTAATTTATATAAAAAGCTACCAACAACATACACAACCCTAAAAAGTTTGGAATTAGTAAATTGGTATTCTTAAATACTGTTTCATAATGTGGTAAAGGTGTCATGAATATTCCTATGCAAACTGATAAAACCAATCCTATGATTGGCAAAAATATAATTAATTTGCGCATTTTTGCTATTTGTATAGTGATATAATAAAATATAGTTCCATATATCCAAAAATTAACTACAAATAATGCGTGTGATATTCTAATATATCCTTTGGTCCTATAGTATGTAACAATTAAAATAAAAATTATAAATAAAACTATTATAGGCGCAATATAGATAAGTTTTAAAAGCATATCTAATCTTTGCTTTAAATTAAAATTAATTTTATCATAATTTGCATAATAAGTACTTCTTGAAACTATTAACAAAAATATTATCAATAAACCGAATCCTAAAAATAAATATTCCATATATTCCAACCTCTTTCTAAAATATTGTTTTATAATATCTTTCTATTTAAATTGTACGAAAATCTCTATTAATTGATAAGTGGCTTGGGTCATACAAATAGTATGACTTAAGTCATAAATACTAACAATTTAATAGCTAATATCATGAATTTTTTGTATCGTTTATAATTCATACTCAGTTATATTATTTAATATTTCATCAAAAAAAGTCTATAGATTAAAACTTCCATCTATAGACTTTAACTTTAATTAAGTTTATTGTATTTCTTGTAATTCTGGCTGTGATTTTATACTATTATAAAATTGTGCCATAGTTGTTGAACGGAAAATCTTTAAACAATTTTAATTGCCTAAAGGCTAAAAATAATAATTTGCAGTTTTTCTGACTGAAAGGAAGAAAAACATCCTTCATTGTCAATTAAAACTTACCGCGGTTCACTTTTTAACGAATTATAAAAATAACTTGGTGCGTAATTTTATTATAATCTGGAATCTTCCTTTATCTTGGTATATCAAGCACCGCTCCTCTATTTCCAGAGGTAACAAGTGCTGCGTATCTTGCAAGATATCCTGTAGTTATCTTTGGCTGTCTTGGTTTCCAATTTGCTTTTCTAGCTGCTAGTTCTTCATCGCTTATTAAAAAGTTGATTGTGTTAGCATTCATATCTATACTTATAATATCGCCATCCTGAACTAATGCTATATTACCGCCAACTGCTGCTTCTGGAGAAACGTGTCCTATGGCAGCACCTCTAGTTGCACCGCTAAAACGTCCGTCTGTTATAAGAGCAACACTGCTTCCAAGCCCCATTCCAACTATAGCCGATGTTGGGTTAAGCATTTCCCTCATACCAGGGCCACCTTTTGGTCCTTCATATCTAATTACAACTACATCTCCAGCAACTATTTTGCCATCATAAATAGCACTTATTGCATCTTCCTCACAATCAAATACTTTTGCTGGTCCTTTATGCTGAAGCATTTCAGGCGCAACCGCTGAACGTTTTACAACACATGAATCTGGTGCAAGGTTTCCTTTTAATACTGCTATTCCGCCAGTCGTACTATATGGATTTTCAACCGGTCTAATTACTTCAGTATTTTTGTTTACAGCATCCTTAATATTTTCAGCAATCGTTTCACCAGTACAAGTAATTAAATCGGTATTTAATAAGCCTAATTTATCAATTTCCTTCATTACTGCGTATATACCGCCAGCTTCATTTAAATCTTCTATAAATATATCTCCTGCTGGTGCAAGATGACAAAGATTTGGAGTTTTTGAGCTTATTTCATTTGCTAATTCAACATTTAAATCAAAGTTAACTTCGTGTGCGATTGCAGGCAAATGAAGCATACTGTTTGTACTGCAGCCAAGTGCCATATCCATTGTTAATGCATTTCTAAAAGCAGCTTCAGTCATAATATCTCTTGGCTTAATATCTTTTTTTACTAGTTCCATTATTTTCATACCTGTATGCTTTGCAAGCTTTATTCTTTCAGAATAAACTGCTGGTATGGTACCATTTCCGCCTAGAGCCATTCCAAGTACTTCTGTCAAACAGTTCATGCTGTTTGCTGTAAACATTCCTGAGCAAGAACCACAGGTTGGGCAAGATTTGTTTTCATATTCTTCTAACTGCTCTTCTGTTATCTTTCCTGCATTAAATTCTCCAACTGCTTCAAACATGCTTGATAAACTTGTTTTACAGCCATTAACCTTTCCAGCAAGCATTGGTCCTCCGCTTACAAATATTGATGGAATATTAACTCTAGCTGCAGCCATTAAAAGACCAGGCACATTTTTGTCACAGTTTGGTACCATAACTAAGCCATCAAAAGCATGGGCCATAGCCATAGCTTCTGTAGAGTCAGCAATCAAATCTCTAGTTACTAGAGAATATTTCATACCTTGATGTCCCATAGCAATACCATCACATACAGCTATTGCTGGAAAAACAATAGGAGTACCACCTGCCATAGCTACACCTTGTTTTACCGCCTCAACAATCTTATCTAAATTCATATGTCCAGGTACGATATCGTTTTGTGAACTAACTATTCCAATTAATGGACGTTCCATTTCTTCCTTGGTTAATCCTAATGCGTTAAAAAGAGCTCTATGCGGTGCACTTTTTACACCTTTCGTTACTGCATCACTTCTCATTAATTATTCCACCTTTCAAAAATATTTATAGTTTTATATTATATAATAACATTCTTTAGTTGTATGATGTTATTATATGTTGTACGATGTCTCATGTCAACAATTATATTTTATTCATTATTAATACCTAGTCCACGCATAGCATGAATGATATGAAGCTTCATAGCCGTTTTTGCACCTTCAGCATCTCTATTTTCTAAGAAATCCATGATCATTCTATGATCAATTAAAGTATCCTCTAATACTATCTTATTTTCATCCGATAAAACTACCCCTTTATCAATAGCCTTATGAAGTATAGGCATAAGCTTATTCATAAATTCGTTATGTGTTGCCTTGGCAATTGCTCTATGAAAAGCTTGATCGAGTTCTGTTCTATCTTCATTGTTTAATATTTTTTGTTCTTCTAATTTTCCATAATGTAAAATCCTATTTAGTTCCTTATCTGTTGCTCTTAAGGCTGCATAGTACGCTGTCTGTGGTTCAAAAATCAATCTCATTTCATACAAGTCTTTTGCGTTAAGCTTCGATACAGAAAAATCATCTAAGCTAAAGCCCTCAATATCCTCATCCTTTGCCACAACAAAGGTACCTTTCCCTCTCCTAATTTCAAGAACATCGTGTGCAACCAAAATTCTAATTGCTTCTCTTAATGTAGTCCTACTAATTTTAAGCATAGAGGCCAAATCATTTTCATTTGGCAATTTGTCTCCAGCTGAATATTTTTTATCTATTGTAATCATTGCAACAATATCATCAGCTGCATTTTGCGATAAGTTTTTTTCTTTCTTTGTCATTTCCTTTACTCCTTAATCAATATGCTTTTATCATATAATATTTAGAGTGAACTTACTATAATTATGTAGTAATTGTAATAAAAGAACCCTTTTATCTTATTTACATTGATAAGCTAAAAGGGAATTTTTTATTTTAAGCTATTTTGAATATTTGTAACATCATTTTTATACTTATCATAGTTTGACCAAATCTGTTTATATGGAATTACCTTTGCTACCTCAGGGTATATATTATCAATTACAGGTATGTTATAAATCCCAAGACTTTGTATACCAAATAGTACAACTGCTATAATAGCAACAAAGACAACAACTCTCACTATTGAGGCTACTACCTTAATTAAAATATAAAATAAAATAAGTGCAATTAAAACAGAAATAATGGTGTTTGTATTAATACTCATTAAAACCCTCCTTTTTGTTTTAAATTTATTATATCATAAACTTTTAAACTGGATATTACACTTTTGTGAAGAAAATTAATATTTTTGTTTCTTTTTAAAATTAAACTATTGTGATATCATTGAAATGTTAATAAATAAATTTTCAAGGGGACTAA
>JAJXWJ010000053.1 GCA_021781655.1 Bacillota bacterium
TTATGATACTTCTTTATTAGTTAAATGCAACGATAACTAATACCAGTTTCTTAATAATGTAAAAAAAAGGTTTTTAGGAACCTTTAATTAAGGTCGCCTCAAATTTCACTTTATTTTTCACTCTTTTTTTTAGCTGAAATGTAAAATCCTTTATTTTTATATAATCTATAATTAAAGTAATAAGAAAAAATATTGTAGAAACAGAAATAATATAAAGTATATTTGTTGAAAGAACTCCGTTTATTGCATCAATAAATATAGTGACACATAAAAAAATCATAAATGATAAATAAAATATAATGAATACTATTCTATCTTTTAAATAATCTAAAATTTTCATGATATTATATACCCCTGATTTTTTTTAGTCTCTATAAAATTTAGCAAGCCTGCTTCGTTAAGTTTTTTTCTAAGTCTGTTTATATTTACAGTAAGTGTGTTATCATCTATAAAGCTTTCATCGTCCCACAGTTCCTTCATAAGCTGCTCTCTAGTTATAATTTGTCCATGATTTTTCATTAACGTATAAATAATCTTAAACTCATTTTTAGTAAATTCTATACTTTTATCGCTATAAATAAAGGTATTATCCTTCAAATTTAAAACAACATCATTGTATTGTATTACATCCATTATAGATTCTGTATATGAATAAGTTCTTCTTAAAATTGCATTTATCTTTGCAATTAAAACTTCCATTGAAAAGGGTTTTATAACAAAATCATCCCCACCTAAATTGACTGCCATTATTATATCCATATTAGTGCTTCTAGAGGATATAAATATTATTGGAACTTTCGATATTTTTCTAATTTTTTCGCACCAATAATATCCGTTAAACTTAGGCAAATTAATATCTAAAAGTAGTAAATGCGGATTAACTTTTACAAATTCATCAAAAATAGAATCGAAATTATTTGAAATAACAGCATCAAAGCCCCAGTCATTAAGCTTGTCAACTACTAATTGTCCAATGTTTTTATCGTCTTCTACAACCATAATTTTATACATTTAAACACCTCGCAAAAAATTGTTTAACTTTAAGTATTTCATAATATCCATTAATTTAGTATATTATATTGTTTAATGCTAATACAAACAATTTTTATATTAATTAATTTTAAAATTGCTATTGACTTATTACTTTAAATTGTATACAATTAAATTGTAATCAATATTATTAAAAAAAGGGAGAGAATTAATATGGAAATTAAAGCTGTAAAATTGTATGAAAATGGATTTATGACTGAGGACTTTGCTTTTGGTGGGAGTGATGATAAGAACTCTTTAGACAGTTCAAAAACATATGCTTCAAGCTTACAAAATTACTTAATTGATACAGGTAAGGAAGTTATACTTATAGATACTGGCATACCTTCAAATGTACCAGATACCCCTCCAAGTGAAGGTCAAAAAATTTATCAAGGAAAATTAATAAATCATTATTTAGAAGCACTTAATGCTTTAGGTTATTCTAAAGAGCAAGTTAGTAAAATATTATTAACTCATAAACATCCTGATCATTCTGGCGAACTAAAAAGCTTCCCAAATGCTAAAATTTACGCTTCCAAAGCTGAAGCTGAGGCATTAGATTTAAATGGTGATAATATAGTTAAAGTTTTATTTAAGGATGGAGCTTACCATAATTTTTCAGCTAGTGAGAAAATAGCAGAAGGTATTTATTTAATTCCAGCTCCTGGACATACTCTAGGCAACAGCATTGTAATTGCTGAAAAGGATGGAATATTTTATATGATACACGGAGATGTAACTTATACAGATGCTGCTTTATTAAACAATAAATTATCTATAGTATTTGAAGATAAAGAAAAGGCTATTGATACATTAAATAATGTTAGAGAGTTTATATTAAATAATCCTACAGTTTATTTATCAACTCATACTCCAGAAGCAATTGAACATTTAGATAATAAAAAAATCATGAAATTATAATATTTGAGACAATATTTTAAAGATGCGACGCAAGTTGCCTATTTAAAAATCCTAAGAAAGTGCAACGCATTGAGTTTTAATGGACAATGGACAGTTGACAATGTTGGCTTTAGCCAATTTAAATAAATTACAGATTTTCTGTAGCTTAACGTAGGAAAATCAACCATCATTGTCAATTGTCAACTGTCAATTAAAACGACTTGCGATTTGCTTTTACACATTTTATAGTTTCCGCTTGGTTCGGAATATTTTTCTATTTTTCACATAATAACTTTAATTATTTTCTACATATTTTTTAAAGTTGTTTAAGATGGCTTGCCAGCCATTTTTTTGCATCTCTATTGGATTTGTTTCTTCAGCTTCAAAGGATTGTTTTATTTCAGTTCCAGTATTTGTTTCAATAAAATTTATCCTAACTTTTCTTCCATCACCAATAGTGTACGCTATTAGCTTATTCAAAATCACTTCATCATATACTCCACCAAAATCAAACCCCATACTGCCATCTTTTGCTTCCATCCTGGAAAGGAATTTTCCGCCGATACATAAGTCATTTTCTGCAATGGTTGTATGCCAATCTATTGATGCGCTATTCCATTTTTTAATATGCTCTGGCAGTGACCAATAATCCCAAACTTTAGAAATGTCAGCGTCAATTGTAACTTGAATAGTTATAAGCTTTTCTACATTACCCATAAAATCACTCCTCACAAATTTTTTTTTATTTTAAAATTTCTAGAATATCCTTTAAAGTTAAACAATATTTATCAGCCCCTATACTTATACCTAAATTAGGGTTATCTTTAAAAGCAGCTCCTCCAACTACTATTTTTAGTGTATTTTCTGGGAAAGCTTCTTTTATAGCTTTAATAACAAGTCGAGCTGATTCTATATATTGCCACATTGTTACCGATATAATAATCATGTCTGGTTTATTTACTTTTATGGCATCAATCAAACTATAAATTGGTAAAATTGATCCTAAATATATGGTACTAAAACCTCTTAAATCTAGCAAATCTAAAATCATTTTTATTCCTATATTATGAAGCTCCGGTCCAGCTGTTATACCAATTATACAATAAGGCATATTTTCTAATCTTTCTACTTTAGATTTAACTTCTTTCATTGTATCAAGTATTATTTCAGAAATAAAGTGTTCCTTCCATATATCAATTTTTCCTGTTTCCCATAACAATCCTACTTCAATTAATGTTTTTTCAAAAATATTAAAATATATTTTTTCAATATCCATTCCGTTATCAACTAAATGGTTAATATAATGCTGTGCGTCTTTATTATCACCTTTTAACAAATAATTTAAATAAATAGTGTGATTTTTTTCAACTTCATCAATATTAAAATTTACAACCTTTTTTCTACCAATTAAGTAATCTATGCTAACATTAAAAATATCGGCAATTTTCTGAAGCATTTCTGCATCAGGTACTCTTATTCCTTTTTCATAATTAGCAATGGTCGTTTGTGCCACTCCAAGAATACTTGCTAATTGTTTTTGAGTATATTTATTTAGTTTTCTTAATTCTTTTATATTATTTGAAATAGCTTTATCCATAAAAATCACTCCCAATAAAATTTTATCACATTTTGTAATATTTTTATATAAAATCTATTTATTTATTTCAAATTGTGATGTAGAATATAATTATAAATAATAATAATTTTCTTTTAATAATTTTTATGGAGGTGCTAAAATGAAAATTGCTTTTAAAATAGCTGTTCGTTTTCTTAAATCAACAAAATGGCAAACACTACTAATAGTTCTTGGAATAGCAGTAGGTGTTTCTGTACAAATTTTTATAGGTTTACTAATTCAAGGTCTTCAAAATAGCCTTATTAATAAAACTATAGGAAATTCACCACAAATTACAATAACCTCATCTGCATCGGATAAACTAATTAGTAATTATAATAGTTTAGTAAATAAGGTTAAAAATACAGACAACAAAATAACAAATATTTCTGTAGTTTCTGACTTTCCTGCTTTGGTTAAAAATAGTAGCAAAACATATTCTGTACTCATAAGAGGCATGGATATTAATGCTTCAAGTAAAATTTATAACATAGTAAATAGTGTTTACCAAGGCTCTATACCTAAAAATAGCGACGAAATTCTAATAGGTAAAGATTTAAAGGATGAGCTTTCTATAAACCTTAATGACAAAGTTACTATAGTTACAAGTACAGGCCAAACAAAAAAATTAACTGTAACAGGATTTTATGATTTAAAGTCATCTAGTATAAATCAATCTTGGATAATTACAAACCTTAATACAGTACAAAAGCTTTTTTCTACTGGTGACAAAGTAACTGGCATAGAAATGCAAGTTACAGATGTTTTTAATGCACAAGCTATAGCTAAAGAAATTTCTTCAAATATCAAAAATTCAAATATTAAAGTTGATAATTGGCAATCACAAAATGCTTCATTACTAAGTGGTCTTAACGGTCAAAGCGTATCAAGCTACATGATTCAAGTATTTGTAATGATTTCTGTTGTTCTTGGTATTGCAAGCGTACTTGTGGTAACAGTAGTTCAAAAATCTAAACAAATAGGAATTTTAAAAGCTATGGGCATTAAAGATAAAAGTGCTAGCTTAATATTTTTATTTGAAGGATTTTTACTTGGAATATTAGGCACCTTTGTTGGCATATTATTAGGCCTTTCACTATGCTTAATGTTTACAAAATTCGCTATAAATCCAGATGGAACACCATTAGTTGCTCTTTATATAAATTATGGCTTCATAGCAATTTCTGCTTTAATTGCAGTATTAGCATCAACTTTAGCTGCATTAATTCCTGCCTTTGGCTCATCAAAATTAAATCCAATAGAGGTGATTAGAAATGCGTAACATCATAGAATTAAAAAATATTAGCAAAATATATGGTACATCAATAAAATATAAAGCCTTATCGGACATAAATCTAAACATAGAAGAAGGAAGCTTTAATTCAATTATAGGTGCTTCTGGCAGCGGAAAAAGTACTCTACTTAATATTATTGGAACACTAGATAAACCAACTAGTGGTGAGCTTTATATTAACGGAATAAGGACAGATAAAATGAAAAAAAATCAGCTTGCAGAGCTAAGAAACGAAACTATAGGCTTTGTGTTCCAATTTCATTATCTCCTTCCCGAATTTACTGCTATAGAAAATATACTTATGCCTTATATGATTAAAAAGTCTAAACCTTCTAAAGAGATAATTGAAAGAGCTGAAACTTTACTGAACCTTGTTGGTCTAAGTGATGTAAAAAATAATATGTCTAATAATATGTCTGGCGGTCAACAGCAAAGAACAGCCATTGCAAGAGCATTGATAAATAACCCAAAAATAATATTAGCAGATGAGCCTACTGGCAATTTGGATTCTCACTCAACTGAAAATATTTATAATCTACTAAGAGAAATTAATAGTACTTTAGGAACAACCTTTATAATTATTACCCATGACAATAGAATAGCAGAAAAAGCTGATAGAAAGCTTACTATCGAAGACGGAAAACTTTCATCAGACCTTTAATTTTATAAAAATCCATTATAAAACCTATACCTTTTATAATGGATTTTTTCTTTTTTTGTTAAAGTTTTGACTAATATTCGAAACTGTTATATAATAGTTTTATATTATTAATACACATTTACATAATTTACAAAGGGCGAATAAAATAATATTTTGTCAAATGTTAAATCTATTTTATGGAAATATTTATTTTATGTTATTTTCACTGCTATAAATCGAGTTTATTTGACTTTCATTACTTTTCTAATCTAGACATTATGTTAATTTTTTATCAATGCTATTTATTTTACTTTATTAGTTTATCAGCATATAAAATTAAGAAGAGGTGCATATATATGTATAAAAAATGTGCAAACAAAATTAAAAAATTGCAAATCACTTCTAGTCATCTGTCATTACCTAACAAATCAGAACTTACTTCACAATTGTCCAATAACAATTTAAAAAATGACGATTTGCCTTTAGATTTTATAGGCGATTCCATTTTAGATTTAATATCTAACTCTACTAGCGAAAAAAGGATCGTGAATGATTTAATTGATTTAGTCCATACTAAATTAGAAGAAGAACAAAATAATTTTCTATTTTATTTAGATTAACAAAAATTTAAGAAATAGCCTTTATTGAGCTTTTAGTTGATTTATTATATAATAGTATAAAGAAATATAAATCAATGGAGGTCTTTTTTATGGAACATTATGGTATTGTTAATGATACACAAGCGCAACGTAGTTTTATTCAGCAAGTATATTTGTGGATGGCATTGGCACTATTCACCACAGGTTTAGTAGCCTTTTCTGTAGCATCATCAACTACCTTTGTAGATATGATGGCTCAAAGTGCTACATTACCTTTTGTATTGCTCTTTGCAGAGCTTGGACTTGTTATGGTTATTTCAGGAATGATAAATAAAATATCTTCAATGACTGCAATAGCATTGTTTTTCATATATTCTGTTTTAAATGGATTGACTTTTTCAAGTCTTTTCATATATTACACTTATAGTTCTATTGCTAGTGTATTTTTCATTTCTGCAATTACCTTTGGTGCAATGTGTGCATATGGTTACTTTACAAAGAGAGATTTAACTAGCATTGGAAGTCTATGTTTTATGGGGCTAATCGGTGTTGTTATAGCTTCAATAGTAAATATTTTTGTAACTAATAATGTTTTCACATTAATCGTTTCTGTAATAGGAATACTTGTTTTTATCGGCTTGACTGCTTATGACACTCAAAAAATAAAGAAGATGTCATGGTCAATTACACAAGGTGAAAATGCAGAAATTATGACAAAAGGAAGTATAATAGGTGCATTAACTTTATATTTAGATTTTGTTAATTTATTCCTATATGCTTTGAGACTATTTGGAAAAAGAAGATAAGATTTAATAAAAACTCATTGGATTTCCAATGAGTTTTTACAGTTGTTTCTTAATTTAATATTTAGGAGGAAATACTTATGGATAATGTTTTTGATTATGAAGATATACAACTTATACCAGCTAAATGCGTTGTAAAAAGTCGTTCTGAATGCGATACTAGCATTGTTTTTGGAAAACATAAATTTAGAATGCCTGTAGTACCTGCAAATATGCAAACTATTATTGATGAAAAAATTTCAGAAGCACTTGCTAGAAATGGATATTTTTATATAATGCACCGTTTTAACAAAGAAAAAAGAATAGACTTTATAAAGGATATGAAAGCTAAACAATTGTATACATCCATTAGTGTAGGAGTAAAAGATGAAGAATTTGAATTCATAAATGAGCTTTCTTTAAATAACCTTGAACCTGACTACATAACTATAGATATCGCCCACGGGCATTCAAATTGTGTAATAGACATGATAAAGCATATAAAAAAACTTTTACCAAATACCTTTGTCATAGCAGGAAATGTTGGAACTCCTGAAGCTGTAAGAGAACTTGAGCACGCTGGTGCAGATGCTACAAAGGTCGGAATAGGTCCAGGAAAAGTTTGTATAACAAAAATCAAAACTGGTTTCGGAACTGGCGGCTGGCAACTAGCTGCTCTTAGATGGTGTGCAAAAGCAGCCACTAAACCTATTATTGCTGACGGAGGAATAAGAACTCATGGAGATATAGCAAAGTCTATTCGTTTTGGCGCTTCTATGATTATGATTGGCTCTTTATTTGCAGGGCACGAGGAATCTCCAGGGGAAATTATAAAAAAAGATGGTAAGCTTTATAAAGAATATTTTGGTTCAGCATCTGAATATCAAAAAGGTGAAAAGAAAAATGTTGAAGGTAAAAAAATGTATATAGAATATAGAGGAAAACTAAAAGACACTCTAATGGAAATGGAACAAGACCTTCAATCTTCTATTTCGTATGCTGGAGGAAATAAATTAGAAGCTATACGTAGTGTAGACTATGTAATAGTTAAAAACTCCATATTTAATGGAGATTATTTGTATTAAAATGAAAGAAGTTAAGCCATTAATGGTTTAACTTCTTTCATTTTAATTTAATATCCCTCTATCCGATTGACAATATTAATTACTTTTTTATCATTTAAAAAAGCTTCTAAATTATTAGCGCATATTGTAACAATTCTTTCGTGAGTTTCCTTTAAGCTAAAGCCTCCAGAAATATGAGGTGTAATAATTACATTTTTCATATTCCACAATGGGTGATTACTTAAAAGCGGCTCTGGCTCCGTTACATCTAACGCTGCCCCTAAAAGTTGCTCTTTTTCTAAAGCATTACATAACGCATCAGTATCAATAGCACTTCCTCGACCAACATTTATTATTACTGCATCCTTTTTCATAAGCTTTAAGGTTTTCTCGTTAATTATATTTTTCGTTAAATTAGTTTCTGGTAAGCTTAGTGAAACAATATCTGCTCTTGGCAATAATTCGGTAAGTTTATCCATAAGATAAAGTTCATCTAAATAATCCGGTTTATTACAATCTTTTCTTCTAATACCTATAGTATACCCACCTAAAGCTTTTATTCGTTTTGCAAACTCACCACCTATATCTCCAAGTCCAACTATGAGTGCTGTAGAATTATAAATCGATTTTACTTCTCCTAAATTTGACCATTCTTTTTTATTTTGATTATCTCTATATAAATGAAGCTTTTTATATAATTCAAGCACTACACCAACCATATATTCTGATATAGCAAGTCCATATGCACCATTTGCAGTTGCTAGTAAAACCTCTTCTTTAAGAACATTTAGTGATGCATATTCGTTTGCTCCTGCACTTTGAAGCTGAAGGAATTGTAAATCGTTACAACTATTAAGCATAAATGCTGGTGGATTTCCAATGATTATATTTGCATTTTTAATTTGCTCTAATTGTACATGTTTACTATCCGTATATGTAAATTTAGCAAAAGGAGCTTTATTTTCTAAAAGTATTTTTTGTTGTTCATTTACAGGTATTAATACAACAATATTTTTTATCACGTTACTTCACCCTTTTATAATTTATTTAAAAATACTACTTTTATTTTTTTCTATTTATTATATAATAGATTATGTATTTCTAAAAGGGGGAATATTTATGAATAATACTTTAACAAAAGAAAATATTAATAAATTAAAAGAAGAATTAGAATATAGAATGACTGTAAAAAGAGCGGAAATTGCAAAGGAAAAACTTATAGCTGCTGCACATGGCGATAGGTCTGAAAATGCTGAATACAAAGAAGCATGTGCAAATTACAGAGAAAATGATAATAGAATTCAATATTTAATGACTATGATTTCTACTGCAACTGTTATAGATGATTCTAAAATAGATAAATCAACTTTAGGGCTTAATAGTAGAGCAAAAATTAAATTTATTGAAGAAGATGATGAGGATATTGTCACTTTAGTAACAACAATGGATATAGATCCAGAAAACATGCTTATTAGCATAGAGTCTGATTTAGGTAAGGCCTTAATTGGCAAAAAGGTTGGAGACATTGTAGAAGTTACAGCACCAGGAGATAATTATTCAATCGAAGTATTGGAAATATTATAAACTTACCTTTACCTAAACCTAGAAAAGAGTGATATAATGAGCGAAAAAACAAAATTAAGCAATCCCTTTAAAGCACTAAAGCAAAAAAACTTCAGATATTACTGGTTAGGAATGTGCATTTCTTTAATCGGAACTTGGATGCAAAACATAGCGCAGCCTTGGCTTGCCTATACTTTAACAAAATCTCCGTTACTTCTTAGTTTAATTGGAACACTTCAATTTACACCAGTATTAATTTTTTCACTCTTTGCAGGAGTTTTTATTGATAAAATCCCTAAAAGGACTATTTTAATATTTACTCAAAGTTGTTCACTAATAATAACCCTTATACTTGCATTGTTAGTTTGGAGCGGTAAAATAGAATATTGGCACATTTTGGTGATGGCTACTGCCCTTGGAGTGGTTAACGCTTTAGATATGCCTTCTAGACAAGCTTTTATAAGCGAATTAGTAGATAAAGATAATTTAATGAATGCAATAGCTTTAAATTCAATGGCCTTTAACATAGCTAGAATATTAGGTCCTGCTATAGCTGGTATAGTTATGGGATACATGGGCATTGCCTTTTGTTTCTTTGCTAATTCCATAAGTTTTGGTGCTGTTCTTTTAAGTTTGTTTTTTATTAAACCTATTAATGCAGGAAATAAGCCTAAAAAGGAAAGCAAAGTACTTACTGAAATTGCAGATGGATTAAAGTTTATATATAAAAATGATGTTCTTTTATATACAATACTTGTAACAGCAATAGTAGGAACCTTTGCACCAAATTTTAACGTACTGGTTCCTGTTTTTGCAAAAGAAGTACTAAACCAAAATGAAGCTGGCTTTGGAATTTTAATGTCCTTCATGGGCTTTGGCTCTTTTATTGGAGCAATGTTTATTGCATCATTAAGCAAATCTGGGCCTAAAAAAATAGTATTATTCGCTTTCCCATTAATTGTTGGAGCCTTTTTAATAATCATAGGATTTACAAATGTTTATATTTTAACAGGAATAGCTCTTGCAATTACTGGTTTCTTTTTTATTTGCTTTTCCTCTAGTGCTAATTCAATATTACAGTTAAATTCTAGTAATGAGTACAGAGGCAGAGTAATGAGTGTATATACTCTTGTTTTTGCTGGCTCAACACCAATAGGAAATCTTTATGCAGGTATTTTTGCTGATAAATTTAATGCAAGGATTGGTTTTATTGCCTGCGGAGCTATAATTTTAATATTAATGCTTCCATTACTGCTTTATAGAGCAAAATTTAAAAAAGCAGCACTATAAAAAACTGAAGGGGTGTCATAATTCTCACCCTTTCAGCATATATTTTTTCCATATTTTAAATAGGTTATTCAACTTCAAAAAACTTATACCATTCATTTTTTGCTATTTTCCCACTGCTATTTAGCTTTAAATCATTTACAATCTTTATTCTTTGAGGCCGTTGATGAATTTCTAAATTTTTATTGCAATACTCCATCACTTCTTTTAATGTTAATTTGTTGCAACTAGGCATAATAACTGCTGCTATTTCTTCTCCTTTAACTGGATGCTTAATTCCGAATACTAACGACTTTATAATTTGTGGGTGCCTATTTAAGCTTTCTTCTATAGTGGACGGTAAAATTTTAATTCCACCTTTATTGATAGTATTATTTTCTCTTCCTAAAATAAAAAGGTTACCCTCTTCATCTATATTTCCGATGTCTAATACAGTAGCCTTAGGTCTAAATTGAGGTGCAATATATGGACTCTTTACCCATATCAAATTGTTTTCAAGCCAAAACTCTACCTCTGGAAAGGCTTTCCCTACGCTACCTATTTTAAAATTATCCCTCAGGTTTACATAGGTTACATGACCTAACTCACTAGCACCATAATATTCATGCAAGTATGCATTTGAAAATTTTTCCCTCAATAAATTAATTGTCTCCAAATCAAGCTTCTCTCCTGCACTTAGTATTGACTTTATTTTAGGCATAATATCCTTCAGTACCTTTAAAAGCATTCTATAATGTGCTGGAACCATAAATATACTACTAACCTTATATTTTTTTATCTCATTAATCCAAGTTTTTGGATACTTATTACTAGCAAAAACTATGCATCCACCTTCGTTTAATATGTGCATAGCACTATTTAAATTTCCAGTATATGAAAGTGAGCCTACTAAAAATAATACATCCTCTTTATTTATATGAAAAACTTCACTTTGATATTTAAAAGCACTAGTCCAACTTTTATGATCTCTCATAATAATCTTATTGTGTCCTGTAGTACCTGAGCTTAGAGCTGCCATGAAAATATCTTCCTCAAATAATAATGGCAGATATTTTTTTAACTTTTCTTCCTCATGATTTTCAAAATCCAACTTATCATCAATAATGCAGCAAGGTCTAATCCTTTCAATGATTTTATTTAATGTCGTATCTAAAATTTTATTGTCAATTGGCACACTAATTAATCCTGCCAGGCTACAAGCTAAAAAATTTATTATTAAATTAATGGGGTTTTCGCTTTTTATTAATACTATTTCACCTTTTTTATACAAAATGGACAAATATAAAGCTCGTGCATTTATATTTTCCATAAGGCTTTTATAGGTTATTTTTTCGTCTTTAAATATCATGCACACCTTTGCTCCATTTATTTCTGAATTTTTATATATTCTCGAAAATATGAGCATATGTACTAATCACACCTTTCTATCATTGTGGCAACACCTAAACCACCGCCGACACCCATAGCAGCAATACCTCTTTTTTTATTTTTATCTTTCAACGCTTCAATCAAGTGTAAAATAATTACTGCACCTGAAGCTCCATAGGGATGTCCATATGCTAAAGCACCACCATATACATTAACCTTTTGTCTTTGATAATTAAAATGCTTTAAAAAGGCTATTATTTTAACCGCAAAAGCTTCGTTTATTTCAACTAAATCTATATCCTTTATATTAAGTTTTCTACTATTTAAAATCTCTTCAATAGCAAAGGTTGCGCCTAAAGGTGAAAGCATAGGACTTATGCCTGTAGAAGCTCCATAAACTAGTTCAGCTTCAACTTTTAAATTATACTTTTTTACAGCTTCTTTTGATGCTAATAATACAAGGGCTGCTCCATCATGAGTAAGGCATGCATTAGCTGAAGTAATTTTACTTCCAGCCTTTAGTATTGGTTTTGCTTTTCTCATTAACTCTATTGATACATTATTTCTAATGCTTTCATCTTCTTTTGGTATTCCCATATATGGATATATTATATTTAAAAGCTTTTTTTCATCTCTTGCCTTTATTGCTTTCCCATGACTTTCAACAGCTAATATATCCATTTCTTCACGAGTTATATTGCAATAATTTGCAGTATATTCTGCTCCCTCTATCATATCTGGATCACCAATATAGTATGGTGAAAACTGTGCCCGCTTAAAAAATATATCTTCCCCTCTATATCTAAAATCATTACGATTATATTGCTTTTTGGGAGCTAAACTCGTACTTTCTGTGCCACCTGCTATAACAAGGTCTCTTTCTCCAGCTCTAATCATATTTGCAGCCATATTTATTGCCTTCAAACTTGAGCCACATTGAAAATCTATAGTTGTACCTACTGTGCTAAATAAAAGTCCTGCCTCTAATAAGCTAAGTCTTGCTATATTTCCACCTGGACCAATTACATTACCAACAATTACTTCTTCTATATTTTCTTTTGAAATTTTATATTTATCTAAAATACCAGATATCAAATGAGCTGTTAATTTTTCTGGCAAAATGTGTTTTAATATACCATTTGTTTTGCCTATTTGCGTTCTTAGTCCACCAATAATATATACTGATTTATCATTGCACATTTCTTTTTATTCCTTTGTTTAATCTAATTGCAAGCGGTACTGCTACTATCATTTTAATGATATCACCTGGCAAAAATGGTAGTGAACCTAGGATGAATGACTTTGTTAGTCCCATTCCACTAATAAAGCTTAACCAGCACACTCCAAAAAAATGAACTACTACTATACCGCCTACAAAACAAGATAAAAACATTACGACTTTCGACTTGTTTTTTCTAACTAAAAGACTAATAACTACAGCCCCAACTAGATAACCAACTAAATAACCACCTGAAGTACCAAAAATGACTCCAGGTCCAGCCTTTCCAGCTGAAAAAACTGGAAGTCCTATTATTCCCATCAATAGAAATGTAGTCATACTTAGGCACGCTTCTAAAGGTGACAAAACTAAACCTGCTAACATAACTGCTAAAGACTGTCCTGTTATTGGTATGGGACTAAATGGTAAGGGAATTGTAATGTAACTTAATACTGCAGTAAGTGTTGCGAATAATGCTGAATAAACCAGATTTTGAACTGTTAATTTTTTTTTCATTTTCATTTCTCCCAAAATTATATTTTTATGCTCAATTTAAAGCAAATAGTATTATTTACTATTCCAAATAAAACTTTTTCCTCATCTAAAAATATGTATATATCACTTTCCGCTTCCATTGGATTAATATAGGTTATATCCCAAGTTTTTATTTGTATTTTTTTTATTGCAAAATAGTCTTCTATTAATAAAAGTATTAGCATAGCTTGAATAACAGGTCTTTCACCCATATGTATATGATTTGGGTCTCCACTTATCTCACTAAATCTATGTACTTCTTCTTTCGTTATCCTTCTAAAAAAAACTTTATTTTCTATATATTTTTTTTTAGTTAGTATTTTAGTTGCCTTTTGATAAGTTTTTTTATTTTTTATTAAAGTTGTTTTAAGCTCAATAATTTTTTCTAAATAGTTATATACCTCACAAACACAAATTAAATAACTAACACTGGAGGTTTCTTTCACCTTGTCAATATAAGACTTTAATTGTATTTTATTTGTATTATATTTTAAATCGTTAACTTTCATAGTTTGTTTCCCTATAAAATATCCAGTATCAACTTCACAGCAAAGTTTATTCATTGCTCGTATTAGTAAAATAATAGGTGTTCTGTCTAGAAAAATTTCATTTTTTAATTTAAATTCCTGTTTGTATAATTCATAGTCATTTTTAAAATTTATTTTCATCACCTCTTAATGAATTATATTCAAAAATTAAAGCATTGTCAACTAGATTTAATTTTAGGTTGACAATGCTTTATAATTATTTTTTTATTTTGATGTATTAACTTCTTATTTTATCCATAATTTTCATTACTTCAATACTGTCTTTTATACTCATAATATCACTTTGCAACTTGTTTTCTCTTAAACAATTATTAACTTCATTAATTTCATATTCGAAGCCATTAATTTCAAAAGGCATGTGTAATTTTTGTTCTTTCCCATTTACTGTTATTATAGCTGTTTCTGCATTTGAATATCTAGGAATAGTAATTCTGCCTTCTGTTCCAATTATATTTGCATCTCTCTTTGAATCAACCTTTATAGAGCTATAGAGCAAAGCTTCTTTCCCCTTCTCATAAGTTAAGTTCACTGCAGCAGACTCATCGACACCTGTTATGCCATAATATAAACTTGAAGAAATTTTACTTGGCTTGTTACCAAAAATAAAAGAGCTAAAGGACACATTGTAAATCCCTACATCTAGTAAAGATCCTCCTCCTAAATTTTTATCAAACAATCTATTACTAGGATCAAACTTTGCATTGAAGCCAAAGTCGGCTTGAAGTAGTGTTACTTCACCGATTGTACCTTTATCTAACAAAGTTTTTACCTCTTGAATTACTGGTAAAAATCTTGTTTTCATTGCTTCCATAAAAAATGATTTGTTTTTTTCAGCTACTAAAGCAATTTCCTTTAATTCTTCCTCGTTAATAGTTGCTGGTTTTTCACATAAAACAGCTTTACCCTTATTTAAACACATAATAGATATATGTTTATGCATAGTATGTGGTACAGCTACATAAATTGCATCTATATGCTTATCATTTAAAATAGCATCATAGCTTCCATAGCATTTATGTGCATCAATATCATATTTTTTCCCGAAAGCTTCGGCCTTTTCCTTTGTTCTAGATGCTACTGCATATAACTTTACACCTTCCATTCTTTTAATGGCATAAGCAAATTTATTTGCAATTTCTCCAAGACCGATAATTCCCCAATTAATTTCTTTCATGTCAATCCACCTTTTAATATTTTATAGTCTATGCTTAATTCGTAATCAATTCCTTATGCTCTGGTAAAGGGGTATTTAATTGCTGCAAAAACTTCATGAATAAAATTTCTTAAGTTATAGTTTTTTAATCCACAAATGACGTAATGCATGAAAATACCTTTTCTACCTCTAACCTCTACTCCCATTACTTCCCCTACGCTAGTAATATACATTGGGATTATCCAACCTAAATCTATTGGTTTAAAAGGTTTAATTTCAGTGCCATTTATTTTAGCTGCTATATTTTTACCTACATGCTTGCCTGACATTTCTGAGAAACTAACTGCTCTTCTAAGCATTCTACCATCGCTACCCTTTATTGCTGCAGCATCTCCAGCAATAAATACGTTACTATAGTTTGTAAGCTTTAAAAATTCATCTACTATAATTCTACCATCTGGTAAAGCCTCAAAGTTTCCAATTGGCTTTAGAGGCATTTTTACACCGCTTGACCAGCAAAAGAATGCATCTTTAATAATTTCTCCATTTTTTAAAGTTATATTTTCTCCATCAAACTGTTTGATTTGATTGTCTATATAAAATTTAAATTTCATTGTCTCAAATTTCTTTGCAATATGATTAGAAGATTTTTCTGATAGCATAGGTAATACCTTTTTAGCTAAATCTACCATTACAACATTCATTTTTTTCCCTTTTTTCTTTCCTAAATCATATAAATTACATGCAAGTTCTATACCTGTAAAGCCTGCCCCAGAAATAACCAAATTTACTTCTTCTCGAGTTTCTATATGCTTTAAAAAGTTTATTCTAACTTGCTGTGCTGCATCTAAACAGTCTAATACATTTATTTTATCTATATTATCTTTAAACCCAAAGAAATTCGTTGTAGAGCCTAGGGCAAAAACTAAATAGTCGTATTTATAAACGTTGTCATTAGTAGTAATTTGATTTTCTTCAAAATTTACATCACAAACTTCTTCTTTAAGCATTTTAACTCTACTTGGAATTAATTTTTCAATATTTTCAGTTATATCCTCCTTAGTTAGCCTTCCACTTACAACTTCAGGTAAATTTGGCAGCATAGTTGTGTAATCATGCTTGTCAATCAAATAAATACTATGCTCATTTGAAATACTTTTTCCCATTTCTTTTGCTGCGTTAATTCCTGCAAAGCCTCCACCAATAATGAAAATCTTCATAAAAATCATCTCCTTAAACTAAATATTTAAATAGTTATTTTGTAATTGCCAAAATTCATAATACTTGCCTTTTAAAGCTATCAATTGTTCATGATTTCCTCTTTCAATAATTTCACCATTATCAATTACTAAAATTTCATGAAACTTGTCCATATTTACTAACCTGTGAGTAATCCAAATGCAACTTTTATCTTCAATATGTTCATGGATAGCATTAATTACTTTACTTTCAGTTTCTATATCCAAACTGGAGGTTGGCTCATCTAATATTATAATTTTGCTAGGCTTTAATAAAGCTCTCAATAACATTAAACGCTGTTTTTCGCCACCAGATATGTTGTAGCCAAATTGTCCGAGTATAGTATCTAGTCCTTTTTCATTTTTATTTATTAAATCCGTTAATTTAAATTTCTCTAAAAGTTTTAATATATTTGAATCTTCTGCTTCTGTATTTGCGATTAAAAGATTTTCTTTAATAGTTGTATTAAACACATATGAACCTTGCTCCACTGCTGTAAAAATATTTCTAATATCATCTATTGATAAATCTTTATAATCTTTATTTCCTATTTCGATTTTCCCTTCTGTATACTTAATAAAGCCTAAAATTGTTTTTATTAAGGTGCTTTTACCTGAACCACTAGCCCCTACAATTGCAATTTTCTTTTTGTAGGGTAAATCTAAAAATATATCCTTTAAAATAAATTTATTTGACACTTCATCATACACACTTATTTTTTGTAAAGAAATGTGATAATCATTTATCTCTTCATAATTTTTAGTGTTTTTAAATTTATCATTAAAATCACCAATTACTTCATATATACTATTACCACTATCATTAGCTTCTTTGAATTTATATGGCATAGTTATCATTGGAAGCAAAGCTTCAAAAGATGCTAATATAGTGAGTGGTAGCATTGCATAATATATACCTTGCAATTTATTTTCAAAAACTAATGGTGCTGAAACAACAAGGGTTAAAGAAATAATTAAATAAAAAAATATATTTTGAATATTATTCCCTAGTATATTAATAAAGTTTTTATGCTTTTCGATTTTTGTCAATTTTTCATTTAAATCATTGAGCTTATTTATAAATTGTTCTTTTAATGGATATAAGTTCACTTCAATGATTCCATTTATTAAATCTAAAAGAGTTGTGTTAATGGTGCTTTTAAAAGCAAGCTCTTTTTTTAAAAAATTATTATTTAACTTAAATAATATTATTGGAAATAAAAAGCCAGCTACAGCATAAATTAAAATATATAAAAATGCAACTTTTGTACTAAAATAAGAAATGAACATACATGTAATAAGTCCAGTTAAAATAGCAATAATTAATGGGTATATTCCTCTTAAATAAAGTTCTCTTAGTCTATCAACATCCTTAACTAACTTTGTATAAATATCTCCTGTTTTAAAGCTTTTAGTCTCTGAATAATTTTCATTAAAGCTTTTGTAAAACCACTGCCTAATGCCACTCAAAATTCTAAAGGTAGTATCATGTGAAAAAATCCTTTCAAAATATCTAAATACACCTCTTGCTATACCAAAAAATCTTACAACAACTATTAATACCATTAAACTTAATACATCTGGATGAAGGGAAGCTTTTGAAATCAAAACAGCTGACGTAGATAATAAGCCTATATTGCTTAAAATAGTAAAAACCCCTAAAAGTATTGATAATATTACAAATAAAATTTGTTTTTTCATAAAAGAATTAATAAGCTTTAAAATTCTCATATGTCTACCTCTAATCTACTTAATAATTCGTAGTACTTTCCCTTATTTTTCATAAGCTCCTCATGAGTACCTATCTCATTAATACATCCATCTAAAATGAGTATAATTTTATCTACATTTTTTATAGTGTTCAATCTATGTGCTGCTATTATAACGGTATTTTGTTTAAAATATTTTTCTATAATTTCTACTATTATCTCTTCCTTTTCTGCATCTAATGCGGAACTAGGTTCATCAAAAATTATAAAATCCGAGTTTTTAATAACCGCTCTAGCAATAGCAATCCTTTGTGCCTCTCCTCCACTTACAGTGAAGTTTTCACCATCACCTATAATAGTATCGTATCTTTTCGGTGCAATATTTGCAAACTCTTCAATCCTTACGCTATCAAATATATCCTTTAATTTCTCCTCTTTTATAGCATCATAACCTACAACTATATTTTTTTCTATACTTTGATTAAATATATGAGGAAATTGAGGCACTAAACATAGTTTATCTAAATAATCCTTTCTATCGATGGAATTAATATCTTTACCATTTACAAATACGGTATTATCTTCAACCTTTAAGAAACCTGCCAAAATATTTAAAAGTGTGCTTTTTCCACTCCCACTTTCTCCTATAATGGCAACCTTTTCGCCATTTCTTATTTTAAAATTAATATCCTTTAAAACTTTTTTATTTTCATAAACAAAGTTTAATCCTTTAACTTCCACTTCAAATTTATTTTTATCCTTTTTAACATTTTCAGTTTTAATATTTTCTTCGTATAAACTTCCTTCTATCTTTTCAATTTTTTCTAAGGCGACTACGCCGTTTAAGGATGAATGAAATTTTAAACCTAAACTTCTCATAGGCAAATAAAAATCCGGAGTTACAACAAGTATAAAAAATGCACTTAAAAAACTAATATTACTATATACTAGTCTTAGTCCTAAATTTACAGCAACAACAGCAGTGCTAATAGTAGATAAAAGTTCTAAAACAAGAGCAGATAAAAAAGATACTTTTAATACTTCCATAGTAGCTTTTCTATAGTTTTCACTTATTTTAAAAATCTTTTCTTCTTGAAGCTTACTCTTTCCAAAAATTTTAAGCGTCGTTAACCCTTGCAATATTTCAATAAAATGGGTACTTAAAGTAATTAGCTTGTTCCATTGCTTCTCGTTTGCTTCTTTTGCCTTACTGCCTACCAAAATCATTAGTATTGGTATAATAGGATACGTTATTAGCATTATTAGTGCAGATATTTTATCTACTGAAAATACTCCAATAAATATGATGAGTGGTATTAAAAAAGCTGAAAAAAATTGAGGTATATACTCGCTATAATATTGTGAGAGCATATCCATTGCTTCTGTAAGCACATTAATTAGTTCTCCTATTTTCTCATTTTTAACCTTATAAGGATTTGAATTTATGATTAAATTTAAAACATCATCTCTAATATGAGCCTTTATATCTTCAGCACTATTTTTGATATATAACTCACAAAAGAAATTCACCAAATTTCTAAAAACAGCATTAATCAAAAATAAAATAATATAGAAACTAACTTCTCTTATATCTTTTGATCTATTAAATACACCTACGACTATATTTGCTAAAAGATATGCCGAAATAACTATAAAAATGCCGTTAAATAAAGGTGCTAAAGCAGAAATAACTAAATAAGGTTTCTTTATTTTACTTTCTTTTAATAATCTTTTATTCAGCATATCCTCTTACCTCCTAATATTCAACGTCTTTTTTAGTAACTCTCTTTCTAAAAATCCAGTAAGTCCATATTTGATAACCGAGAACTATAGGAACAAAAATCAATGCTACTTTTGTCATTAAAGACAAGGTATAATTGCTTGACGATGCATTATATATGGTGAGATTATAAACAGAAGCTATGCTAGAAACCATAACTCTCGGAAATAAGCCTAAAAATAAAGTAGCTACACCTAATGCAATAGCTAAACCATTAGTTATCATGGCAATTTTAGCTTTTTTTACACTTACTAAATAAAAACTTAATACCAAAAACAGTATTGAGATTATAGCTGCTAATAGTGCTAAATTACTTTTAAATAAATCTGTTTGTAAAAAACTTAATAATGCTAATAGCACAGCTGAAATTATAGCTGCAATACCTAAAGGTTTTGCAATCTTTAAAGCTCTTTCTTCCATTTCTTTATCAGCCTTTAAGCTAAGAAATACTGCTCCATGAAAGGTAAATACTAATAAAGTAGTAATTCCTGCTAATAGTGTATATATAGAAATCAAATCGAAGAAGCCACCTACATAATTCATCGATTTATCTATAGGCACACCCTTAATTAAATTCGATAATGCTACCCCAAATAATAATGCTAAGAGTAAGCTAGTAACAAAAATTACTTTGTCCCAATTACTTTTCCATTTTTCGCTTTCAATTTTACTTCTAAATTCAAAAGAAACACCTCTTAAAATGAGAGCCACTAAGACTAATAAAAGAGCTAAATAAAAGCCGCTGAACATAGTAGCATACCAGTTAGGAAAAGCTGCAAAAATTGCTCCTCCAGCTGTAATTAACCAAACTTCATTACCATCCCAAAATGGACCTATTGTGTTAATTATAACTCTTCTCTCAGAGTCGTTTTTTCCTAAAAAGATAAGCAGTATTCCAACTCCAAAGTCAAAACCTTCAAGAAAGAAAAAGCCTGAAAATAAAATTCCAATCAATATAAACCAAATTACTCTTAAATCCATAAAGACTCCTCCTCACCATTCTTTTTGTTTGAATCGTCTCCTGTGTCTCCTACTTTAATAAACTTAACCATTAACATTACATCGATTATTGCTAAAACAGTATAAAGTACCGCAAAGGTGACTATTGATGCTATAAGATAACCTAAGGAAACTGTGGGAGATACAGCATCTTTTATTTTTAATAGTCCAATTACAATCCAAGGTGATCTGCCGGTTTCTGTTAAAATCCAACCACAAGAGTTAGCTATATAGGGCAATGCTATGGCAAAAACCATTAATTTTAACAGTAGCTTTTTACTAACCATAGTTCCTTTTTTAAGAAAAAATAAGCCTAAAAACGCTAAAATTAGCATTAAAATACCTGCCCCTACCATTATCCTAAAGGTATAAAAAGATAAGGTTACTGGAGGAGTATAATTTCCTGGTCCATATTGTTTTTCATACTTAGCTTCAAGCTGATTTATACCTTGTACCTTTCCTGTAAAGCTGTCATAGCTCATAAAAGTTAAAAGCTTAGGTATTGTAATTTCAAAAACATTTTTTTTGCTACTTTCATCGATTATAGCCACTACAGCAAAGGGTGCTGGGTCTTTAGTATTCCATAAAGCTTCTGCTGCTGCCATCTTCATTGGAATATTTTTAACTAAGTATTTTGCTTGCAAATCTCCCATGCCTATTACTAAAAGAGTAGATATTAGCGCCATTACCATTCCAATTTTAAAAGAAGAAGCTACCCAAGCTGTATTTCTATTTTTTAAAAGTAAATATGCACTTACTCCAACTATAAAGAAAGCTCCTGTACATAAAGCGGCAGCAATTGTATGTGGAAATTGCACTAAAAGATGTCCGTTGGTTATTAAAGCTGTAAAGCTTGTCATTTCAGCCCTTCCATTATTGATTTTATAGCCCACAGGGTTATTCATAAATGAATTTGCTGTTAAAATCCAAAATGCAGATATCATCGTAGCAATGCTAACGATCCAAATAGATAAAAGGTGTATTTTCTTTGATACCTTTTCCCAACCAAAAACCCATATACCAAGAAAGGTAGATTCGAGAAAAAATGCTAATAATGCTTCTATAGCAAGTGGTACTCCAAAAATATCACCTACATATCTAGAATATGTAGACCAATTCATGCCGAATTGAAATTCTTGTACAAGTCCTGTAACTACGCCCATGGCAAAGTTAATAAGAAAAAGCTTTCCCCAGTACTTAACCATTTTTTTATATTTTTCATTTCTTGTTTTAACATAAATAGTTTCCATTATTGCTAAATAAAAAGCTAGTCCAATTGTTAACGGTACGAAAAAAAAGTGATAAATTGTAGTAATTGCAAATTGCCATCTTGCTAAGTTAATAATATTATCCATTATTCCTTCCCCCCTATATTCAACTTTTTTATATAATTTATAACAATATTATACAACAATTCCTTCTAAATTGGAATAATTATCTTTAAAGTCTTATTATTTTGTAATAAATAAAATAATTGATGTAATTGTGGAAAAAATCAAATAAATCTTTGCAGTCTCTGGAATCAGCTTTCTTTTATTTGTTTTCATAGCATTATTTATATTTTTTACTAATGGCAAGGTTACTATTGCAGCTAATGAAGCTATAGGAAAATAGTTAAATATAACAAGTAATACAAGAACAATATATGAAAAAATTATTAATGAATAGAAGGTTTTTATACCGTTTGTATAACCTATTCTAACAGTTAACGTCCTTACCCCTTTACTTTTGTCCTCTTCGTAATCTCTAATTTCATTTGCAATTAATATTGCTGGAATAAATAAACCTGCACTAAATGAAAACAAGATTGGCTCAATAGCAAAGCTTTTTGAAAATACATAATAGCTTGCATAGCACATTAAAGGGCCCATCATAATGAAGGACATTATCGCACCAATACCAAATCTTTTGTAGTTAAAAGGTACACCTGCATATGCATAGGCAGCAAATATACCTATTATTTCAATAATAAATAACTGTATGCCACTATAATAACTCAAATATAGCCCTATAATCCCAGTAATAATAAAAAATACAATTCCTGTTTTAAAAGTTAGTATCTCATCCTCCGTTCTTTTATAACCTAAAAAATAAAACTTTCTTAAAACCTTTATACTTTCATCTACATCTTCTTCAAAATAGTTATTCATCATGTTAATTGCACTTTGTAATAGCAAAGCTGCCAAGGTTATTAAAAATATAATCCACAAATTCCATAAATAATTATTACTCATAAACCCTTTTCTATAAGCAATTATTATTCCTAAAGTTGTAGATAGTATAGCTACAACTAAAGTAGCCGGTCTTGAAGCTTTAAAAATCTTTTTAAACATTTTATCCCTCCAATTGTAAATTTATTATGACGGTTTTTGTAGAAAAAAGCCAAATCCAAATTATAATTATGCTATAATAAAATTGCGTAAGTATAATTTAAATAAATTATTTTGTTATTATTTATTTTATTCCAAATTTACTAAAATGAAAAGAGGAAGAAACATGTCTAAAAATATTATTTTTGCTAATTATTTTGAAGAAAATTTAATATCAATAAAAAAAATCATTAAATTAA
>JAJXWJ010000054.1 GCA_021781655.1 Bacillota bacterium
TTTGTTATTTTTTTTGCAATTACAATAATGATTTCAGTAGAATTTTTGATGTTATATTTGGTATTGTTTAGAAGATTTAAAAAAATAAGTTTGACTTTAAATGACGAAGGAATAAGCTATAGCAATAGCAAAGGGACTAAATTTATTAAATACGAAGATATAATTGGCATTGAATTTCCTTCTATAAAATATACAGGTGGATGGATTAAAATTAGATATAAGGGCGGAAATATTAGAGTTACTGTTGTATTAGAGGAAATTGGAGACTTTATTTCTTCATTAAAGAACAAGCTAGATGAACATGAAAAAACAAACTTATATGATGAAAAGAAGATTTTTAGTTTTTATAAAACCGCAAAGTACTCAGATAACAGTTGGGGAAGATTGTACGATAATATAAGAAAATTAATCATAGTTGTTTTATTAAGCATATGTGTAGCATTTGTATTTTCTTTTTTTAATAAAAATATTGTAATTCTAAAAACTTTAGCAATATTATTAGGATATATAGTTCCTATAATAGTATTTTTTATTTCTGAAATAATAATAGGCAGGTCAGAAGCTAAACATTTTAACCAAGAAAGGTTCACAGTAACAGAAAGGGATAAAGTGTTTGAAGCAAAAGTGTATAAAAATTGTCTTATTTTCATTGGGATTTTAACTATAGTAATGCAATTATTTTTGTTAATAGTTTAGATTAAAATTATTAATTAATAAAATTTTATGTCAAAAGTAAATGCATGGAGGTTAGTATGAAAAGTTTAACAAATATTTTCAACTCCAAAAAAAGATTGATATTTGCTATATTGGGATTGCTTTGCACAATCATAATTGTCAGCGTTTTAATTATTAATAAACATGAAGAAGAAAGTCCATTTTTTGGACTTCAACAGAAACAGTTTTCTGAGCTTAATAATTCTGTACACAAAGCCGTTCTAGCTCAAAATAGTAAATATGCAGAAGGTGAAGCTTCAACAGAGGGACACGTTATTCTTGATGTGGATAAAGAAGCCGACACGTTTAAGGTTTATACAGTATCAAGTTTTGGAGCCTTTAGTTTTGAAAACGGAATATTTACAAAGACTAGTGGCAGTGGAGCTATTCCAACAGTAATTACTTTTTCAAAAAATAACAATGGAAAGTTTGCTTTGATTAGCTATAAAGAGCCACAAGATGGAGATCTTTATGAAAGTTCAGTAAAAAGCTTGTTTCCAGAAAAACTTCAAAGTAAGGTGCTTAATGCTCAAAGTTATAACACAAACCTTTCGAATCAGCAGGAATCACAGGCTAAAAATTATTTGAAAAGCATTAATAGAACTGCAAAAGTAAGTATAGTTGATATTGAAAAAAAGCTTCCTAATATAAATGTACAGGCGTCTAATAAGCTATTTGCAGAATTGGCTAAAAGTGATGAATTTATAAGTAACTGTCCGTATTGGATTGGAACGAGAGAAAAGATTGAAAATAATGTTAGATATATTTATGGAACTTCCCAAAGTAAAACTAATGATGGTTATGATATGATAACCTTTACTAAAACAAAAGTAGATGGCACTGTAGTTAAACAAATCAGCTACAAAATTGTAGGCAGTGATATACAGCTTGTAAGTTAGAAAAATAGTAGATAAATTGAGGCTAAAATTATGAATGGAAATATATTGAATATGTTAGCAAAACTTAAGTTGATTAAAAAAATTGATGATAATGAAAAAAATAAGTTGCCAATCAAATGGATTGTAATATCGGGTATAAGTACAACAGTAATATCAAATATAATATGCTCTGTTTTTGCATTGGAACTTGACTCAATATATGGAAGTATGTTCTATATTCTTATATTTGCTATAATATATTTTGTATCAATATATATTATTATGAAATTAAATAAGAATAGCTAAATAAAACCGTGTTATCACTGCACGGTTTTATTTAGCTTGAACTACAAACTTTTAAGTGTTATTTCAAAATTGCAGCCTTCATTTATTATGGAGGAAGCTTCATCGTCTAGATTTGTGCAAGCAGCATAAAATCCATCAAATACAACTTCTTGCTCGACTAATTTTATCTTAGCTCTATAAAAGAAGTCTGAAAGTATTATTAAACGAGAGGAGAAAAATAATATGAATTGTAAAGAGGCAGCAACAAAATATTAAAATAAGCACAAGTTGGTACTGATAATTAAAAAAAAATATTTACGAAAATTAGTTCAATTAAATAAAATATATAAAAATAAAGCAAATAATAGAAAAAATATAATTATCTATTGAAGATTTTATCGAAAACAATTATCATAATATTATAATAATTAAATTTGGCATTAAAAAAGGAGGTTTTGAGCATTATGGAGGAAATTTATAAAAATACCATTGATCAATTAATAATAGACCTTCCCTTTATTGCAAAAGAAGTTGTTGAATATCAATACCGACTTCAACCCCAATTTGAAAAGTATGGTAAAAAAGGTTTTTTGAAGTCTTTAGAGGATGGAAAATACAACCTTCAGTATCTTTTATCGGCAGTGGAGGTTGACAGCATAAAGTTATTTGAACAATACATAAAGTGGGTAAATGGACTTATGATAAATTTAAATTTACCTAATACTACTATTGAAGTATTTTATAACTGTACAAAAGATATAATGAAAAATAAATTTGAAAACGGTATCATAGAAAAAGGCTTATATGAAAAAATATCATTATATATCGATAGCGGTCTTTCTACTTTGAAATACTATGTATCAGATATTGAAGAAGGGGATACAAATAATCCTTATAAAATAATTTTAGATAAGTATAGTGAATTCGTCTTATCTGGTAATAAAAAATCGGCAGTTGCGGAGATAATTAAATTAGCAAATAGTGATGAAATCGAGTTACGACACATTTACAAATATATTTTACAACCTTTTCAAATCAAAGTAGGAAATCTATGGCATAAAAATAAAATTACTGTTGGTGAGGAGCATTACGCAACGGCTATATCTCAATATGTTATGTCCATGCTATATGATAAAATATTTTCAACTCCAAAAAATGACAAAATATTTTTAGGTACATGTGTTGAAGGAGAATTACATGAAATTGGAATAAGGATGATATGTGATTACATTGAAAGCTGTGGATGGAACACATATTATCTTGGAGCAAATATGCCAAGCTATGGAATAGTAAATGAAATTATAACTAAGAAACCTAATGTTATTGGAATTTCTTGTACAATGACTTTTAATATTTATAAAGTAAAAAGTTTGATTGAAACAATTAAGGTAAGCGGTATAAAAACACCAATTATAGTAGGGGGTTACCCTTTTAATGTAGATGAAGAACTTTGGTTAAAGGTTGGTGCAGATGGATATTCAAGAAATTTTGACGAAGTTAGCACTTTAATTGAAAGTTTAAGCGAGGGAAAGCTATGATGAAATTTGATGAAAAATGGTTTGTAGTTATTTGTGATGATGATTTCTTAATTATTGATCAATTAATAGTAAAAAACATAGATATTGAATTTTCAAGAAAAGATTTATTAGCAAAAGTAATTTTACCTGAAGATATGGATAAATTTTTAGATTTTATTATGGTATTAAAAAATGAAAAATCAATATTTGGTTACGAGATAAGCCTTTTAGAAGCTTCAGGTGCTGTAACCATAATGTATTTTGGAGGAGTTTTAAATGATGGTAAATTCATAATTACAGCCTTTTCTAATTATATTGCTCTTTATGAACAATTAATTAGTATTAACAATGATCAGGCCAATTTGCTTAGAGAAAAAATGAAAGCCTTATATTCACCAACTTTAGATTTTACTAAACTTACTATGCTAAATAATGAAATTGTAAATATGCAAAGAGAGCTTAAAAAAAAGAATAGGGAATTAATGATAAAGGATAAAGCTATATCTGCATCACTTAATGCTATAGTCTTTATAGATTTAAATAAAAAAATTACATATGTTAATAAGGCTTTTTTAAATTTATTAGGCTATGAAAATAAAGAAGAAATATTAGGTTGTACTTCTATAGAATTTATAGAAAACTTCAAGGATTATGAAAAAACTAAAAGTGTTTTATTTGAAAAGGGTAGTTGTCATGGTGAAATGTTTATAAAAAAGAAAGATAAAAGTTTGATTTATAGCATATTTACATCAAATTTAATTTACTCTGAACAAGGCAAACCAATTAGTATAATGGTTTCTTTTTTAGATATAACTGAAAGAAATGAAATGGAAAAGTCTTTGATAAAATCAAAAAAAGAAGCAGAGGCTGCAAATATATTAAAAAGTAATTTTTTAGCAAATATGAGTCATGAAATAAGAACCCCTATGAATGGAATAATTGGATTTTTAGAACTTTTAGAAAACACTACATTAAATAGAGATCAAATGGAGTATATAAATTATATAAAAACTTCTACAGACAACTTGCTAAATGTAATTAACGATATTTTGGATGTATCAAAAATTGAAGCCGGAAAATTAGAGCTTGAAAAAATATCCTTTGATTTACATTTGGCTGTGGAAAATACAGTTCTTTCCTTTGCAGCAAGAGCAGCACAAAAAGGGCTTGATCTTAATATGCTTATAAATTCTGATGTGCCTCAATTTGTAATTGGTGACCCTACAAGATTAAAACAAGTAATTAGTAATCTAATTAATAATGCTATAAAGTATACAGATAAAGGTTATGTAATGCTTCAAGTTGAAATAAAAGAAAGATTAGATTCAGGCTATATTATAAGATTTTCTGTAGAAGATACTGGAATAGGCATGACTGAAGAAGTTATGAATAAAATTTTTAAACCCTTTAGTCAGGCTGATGAATCTTCAAATAGGAAATATGGAGGTTCTGGACTGGGACTTACTATATGTGATTCTATTGTAAAAATGATGGATGGAAATATTAGAGTTGAAAGTACAGAGCTAAAAGGCTCAAAATTTATATTTGAAATAAAAGTAAAAGAAGAAACAAATAAAAAAATTAGCAACTTAGTTGATTATTCAGTTTTAAAAGGTAAAAAAATTATGGTAGTTGATGATAACTATGCAAATAGGAATATTGCAAAAATATATTTACAAGAGGCTAATTGCATGGTTAATGAAGCAGAAAGTGCTGTTGAGGCCTTAACAAAGCTTGTCCGAAATGAAGTTAGTTCATATAATGCAATTTTAATAGACTACAGTATGCCTAATATGAATGGATTGGATTTAGCTGCAGCACTAAAGGCAATACCAATGACAAAAGAGATTCCATTAATTTTATTAACTTCTATCGATTTTAACAAGGAAATACAAGATGCGAGAAGTATAGGCTTGTTAGGCTATCTTTCAAAACCATATAAAAGGAAAGATTTATTAGATTGCATTTCTATGGTGCTAAAAGGTGAAGAATATATAGATGGCAATGAAAAGACCTTTGTAACTAAAGGTGAAATTTTAGAAGCAACTAAAAATGAATTAAAGGTTCTTTTAGTAGAAGATAACGACATAAATAGATCATTTTTCATAAAATTGCTCAAATTATTGGGAATTAATTGCAATGTGGCGTTAAATGGAGAAGAAGCTGTAAAAGCATGCAAAAATGAAAATTACGATATAGTATTTATGGATTGTCAAATGCCAATTATGGATGGATATGAAGCAACTAAAAGGATTCGCCAATTTGAAGGAAATATTAAGCATACAGTAATTGTTGCAATGACGGCTTTTGCAATGAAAGATGATGCTGAAAAATGTATAGCAGCGGGTATGGATGACTACCTTTCAAAACCAGTAAAAAATGAAAGAGTTCAAGAAATAATAGAAAAATATTCTAAAAAAACCGTAGCCATAAAAAATAATAACTGGTATGAACAATCGATTTTAATGATAATTGATGAAACAGGTTTTGATAGAAATACAGCAGAAAGTTTATTAAAAGAAGGTATAGTAAATATTAAAATGCTCTTAAGTGAAATACAAAAAAGTATTCACAATGGTGACTTTGAAGATGCATCTCAAAAATTACATCAACTAAAAGGAGTAGTTTTGAATTTAAGACTAAACGGAATATTTGAAGCTGTAATGAAAGCTAGAGACGCTTTAAAAGAAGGCTCTATTGAAAGCTCAAAAAATATTATATTAGGAATAATAAAGATGTTAGATGGTTTTTGAAAACAATAAAAAGATATAATAAAAAAGAACAAGCTGCAAATGTAAGCTATGCAGCTTGTTCTTTTTTTGTTTGTTCTTGCTTAATTTCTCTTGATAAATCTACATACATTTGTATTGTTTGTGATGACAATCTTGATGTAGCCATAGAATTTAATGCCAATGAATTAATGATATTTTCCTTACTAAATACTTCCTTTAGAAATTTCATAACTAAATTCCTCCTAAAATTTTTATTGAAAACAATAATAATTATTTAATAGTGATATTTGTTGTTTTCATTTTCTATAATCTTATTTTATAAAACTTTATAAAGAATTGCAAATCAGAAATCGTTTCATATTATGAATATTATATTTCTATTTAGTTAACAAATTGTAAATTATACATATATCATATTGTATATGTATACATATAATACTATAATATATTAGCTTTATGTAATCATATTCATATATAGTTTCTTTTTGCTATATTTTAGTTTTTATAAGATTATTATTTACATAGAAATTATTTACTTCATCGTTGAAAACTAGGATATATAATAGCAATTTTTTTAAGTATTGTTGTTACAAAAATTAAGGGCCAATTGTTGCTATTTGATTGGGCATAAGAGTTGCATTACATAGTAGCTTGTATTAGAATATATAATAGAAATTATGAAGTTATTTATACTATTAGATAAAAAATAAATAAAATCACAAAAAACAAAGGAAGCGAATTTCATCTTGAGTAATCATAATAGTAATATGGATATGTGCAACGGCCCGTTGCTCAAAAAGATATTTATTTTTGCAATGCCTATTATGGCAATGTATATTTTACAATTATTATTTAATACAGCGGATATGGTTGTAGTAGGGCATTTTTCAGGGAGTAAGGCTTTAGCAGCAGTTGGCTCTACAGGATCCCTTATTAATTTGGTTATAACTTTATTTATGGGCTTATCTGCAGGAACAACAGTTGTTGTGGCAAGAGATTTTGCAGCAAACAGGCTAGATGCGGTAAGTAAAACAGTTCATACTTCAATAGCTATAAGTATTATTGGTGGACTTAGTGTCATGGTTATAGGGATTATACTTTGTAAGCCTCTGCTTCAGTTAATGGGCACTCCAGATGATATTATAAAATTAGCAGTTTTATATATGGAAATTTATTTTATAAGTACACCAGCTAACATGGTGTACAATTTTGCAGCGGCTATTTTGCGAGCTACTGGAGATAGTCGTCGTCCCATGTTCTATCTTATTATTGCGGGTACAATACATGTTATATTTAATCTTTTTTTTGTAATCATATTACATATGGGAGTAGCAGGTGTAGCAACCGCCACAGTTATTTCTGAATTTATTTCAGTTATTTTAATTATGCTTTACTTATATAAAGCAGATGGTGCAATACGGTTTTCGCCACGTAAATTATGTATTGATAAAAATAAGTTAAAGGATATAGTTAGGATAGGTTTACCAGCAGGAATGCAAGGATTATTGTTTTCTGTTTCAAATGTAATGATACAATCAGCTATTAATTCCTTCGGTTCTACAATGGTTGCTGCAAGTGCAGCTTCAAGTAATTTAGAAAACTATATAGGAACAACTATGAATGCATACTACAATGCAGCAATATCTTTTACAGGTCAAAATATGGGAGTAAAAAAATATGATAGAATTGATACTATTGCAAAAATTTGCACGGTATTTATTTTTGCTACGTGGATTATTTTAGGGGGGCTCACTGTAATTTTTGGAAGACAGTTGTTTGGCATCTTCACTTCAGACCCAAAGGTAATAAGCCTCGGAGTACTTCGTATTAATATAATGATGGTTGCATATTTCACCTGTGGAATGATGAATGTATACCCAGGACTTACTCGTGCTATGGGATATTCTATTTCACCTATGATTTCTACATTAGTAGGTGCTTGTATTATGCGAGTTATTTGGCTTTCAACAATTTTTGCTTGGCATCCTACAGAAATTGTGCTTTTTGCTTGTTATCCAGTTACTTGGGCACTGGCGGGAATAGGACAAGTAGGAATATTTTTCTATGCTAGACATAGACTTTATGTAAGGCATCTTAAAGTTGCAAGTGCATAAAATATAGTTTAATTAAACACTGAGAGGAGAAAATAAAACTATGTGAATTAATTTACATAGTTTTGATGAATATTATGAATCCAATACAAAATATATTAAATAATCATAAATTAATAATATTAGATGGAGCTTTAGCTACAGAATTAGAAAAGAGGGGATGTAATATTAATGATTCCCTTTGGTCTGCTAAAATATTAAAAGAAAATCCGGACATAATAAAAAAAGTACATTATGATTACTTTGAAGCTGGTGCAGATTGTGCTATAACAGCAAGCTATCAAGCAACCATTGAAGGATTTAATAAAATAGGACTATCTTCCATAGAAGCAAGGGAACTAATTAAAAAGTCAGTTAAGCTTGCCATAGAAGCAAGAAATGATTTTTGGGAAAAGGCTACTAAAAAAGAAGAAAGACCATATCCTATAGTTGCCGCTTCCGTTGGACCCTATGGTGCATATTTAGCAGATGGCTCAGAATATCGTGGGGATTATAATATAACATTGGAGCAATTGATGGATTTTCATAGAGAAAGAATGAAAATATTAATAGAAGCTGGTGCAGAAGTTATCGCTTGTGAAACTATCCCTAGCTTTATAGAGGCTAAAGCTATAGTTAAATTACTTGATGAATTTAAAAATGTATATTGCTGGATAAGCTTTAGCTGCAAAGATAATTATAATATTAGTGATGGAACTTTAATTTTAGATTGCGCTAAATTTTTAGATAATTATGATAAGGTAGCTGCAATTGGATTTAATTGTACTGCTCCAAAGTATGCTCTTTCACTAATAAGTGAGCTAAAACGTAGTACAAAAAAGCCTATTGTAGTATATCCAAATTCTGGAGAAGAATACAATGCAAGTTTAAAAAAATGGAATGGACATTCCATGGAAGAAAGTTATGGCTGTAGTTCAAGGTTATGGTATGAAAATGGAGCAAGTTTAATTGGCGGATGTTGCAGAACAACACCAGAGGATATTAAACAAATATACGATTGGGCTAGAAAATAACATAAATCAGAAGATAAGGGTGAATTGTAGTGGAATCAAATGAAAAAATAAATTCTGAAATCAAATCAGAAAATAAGCTTAAAAGAAGCTTAAAAGCTAGACATATGAATATGATTGCAATTGGAGGTTCTATAGGAACCGGACTATTTTTTGCAAGTGGCAGTGCAATTAGTACTGCTGGCCCAGGAGGGGCTACTTTAGCATATTTAATAATGGGATTATTGGTGTATTTTCTAATGATGTCCTTAGGGGAGATGTCAACACAGCTTCCTATATCGGGTTCATTTGAAACTTATGCAAGTAGGTTTGTAGACCCAGCTTTAGGCTTTACCTTAGGGTGGAATTATTGGTTTTCTTGGTCAATTTGTGTTGCAGCAGAATTGGTTGCAGGTTCTTTAATAGTTAAGTTCTGGTTTCCAAGCACAAATACAACTTTATGGAGTGTTTTATTTTTATTAATAATAGTTACATTAAATATGTTATCAGCTAAAGCTTATGGCGAAAGTGAATATTGGTTTGCTAGTATAAAGGTGGCAACTATTATAATATTTATAGTAGTTGGACTTCTTATGATAGTTGGAATATTTAAAAATCCTTCTCCTGGGTTTAACAATTGGGTATTAACGGATGGGTCTGGTAGAAAGGCCCCCTTTGTAGGAGGCCTTCTGGCACTTATAAATGTATTTTTAGTAGCCGGTTTTTCATTTTCAGGTACAGAAATCGTGGGTCTTGCTGCTGGTGAATCAGAAAATCCAAGTGAAAATGTACCAAAAGCAATTAAAGTTGTATTTTGGAGAATATTGTTGTTTTATATATTTTCAATTGTAATCATTGGATTTTTGATTCCGTTTACAGATAAGAATTTACTTAAAAGCGGTGCGGATAGTATAGCATTTAGTCCTTTTACTATGGTGTTTGAAAAATGTGGGTTAGCCTTTGCAGCAAGTGTAATGAATGCTGTAATTTTAACTTCTGTTCTTTCCTGTGGAAATTCTGGACTATATGTAGCATCACGTATGTTATATTCACTTTCTAAGGAAGGTAAAGCACCTAAGTTTTTATCGAAAGTAAGTAAACGTGGAATTCCAGTTAATGCTATATATATTACTACTTTAGTTGCATGCACCGCTTTCTTTGCTTCTCTTATTGGTGATGGAAAAATATATTATATATTATACAATGCCTCAGGAATAACTTCATTCTTTGCGTGGCTAGGTATAGGAATTTGCCATTATAGATTTAGAAAGGCTTATGTAGCACAAGGAAGAGATTTAAAGGATTTAAAATTTAAAGCAAAGCTGTACCCTTTTGGACCGATTTTTGCTATTGTTTTATGCACCGTTGTTATTTTTGGAGCTAATATATGGGTTTTTCAAGCAGCTAAATTTAGCTGGTTTGATTTTATTACAAATTATATTTGTATTCCAGTATTTATACTTTTATTTATTGGATATAAATTTATTAAAAAGACAAAAGTAGTACCGCTTAAGGAATGCAATTTTGAATATGAAGATTAAAATTGGGTAAAGATAGTATGTTAGAAAGGCTGTGGTTTAATAATTTAATCCACAGCCTTTTTCTTATTCACCCTTTGCTTTTTTTAAAGCTATTTTCTCAAAAAATAATAGAATTTGATTTGCGACTAAAGCTAAACCTGCCGATAAAATTGTTCCCCACAAAATTTCAGTTAAGTAATTCATTCTAAGTCCTTCAAACAATATAATACCAAGGCCGCCAGCATTAACGATTGATGCTATAGTTGCAATTCCTATAGTTGAAATTACAGCTATTCTAGTTCCGCCAAGTATAATTGGCAAAGCTAATGGAAACTCTATTTTTAAGAATAATTGAAAGGGGTTTAATCCCATTCCTTTAGCAGCTTCAATGACGGAAGGCTCTATAGCATTAAAAGCAGCTAAAATATTTCTAACTAATATATATTGATTGTAAATAACGAGTACTACAATTGCAGTAGTTTGTCCCAAACCTAAAAACGGAATAAAAAATGCAAACATTGCAATGCTTGGTATAGAATAAAGTACTCCAAATAAAGATAAAACTATAGCCTGCAATATCTTTGAATGCATTACGATAATTACTAAAGGTATTGCGATAACTAAAGCTATGGCAATACTTAGTGTTACCATATAAAGGTGTTGAAGAAGAAGGGTAAGCATGTCACTATAATTTTCAAATAGATAGTTTATCAAAATATTCACCTGGCCTATCTTCAATTTCTTGTTTTTTATGGGCAAAGGAATTATTTAAATAATCCCATTCTATTTTACCTATAGGTATTTGCTTTTCATCTTCAACAATTATTGTTTTAACGTTGTTACTTAAAAATGTAGTTAAAACATCGTATAAGCTTTGTTTATTTAATACTCTTATAGTGCTGGGCTCAAAAGCTGTATCCAAAGAAATCATAGCGTCTTCTGCCTTTAAAAACTTAAATCTTTGTAGAATATCGTCAGAAGATACGAGTTTTGCAACAAATTCATTTGCTGGTTTAAATAATATATTGTAAGGAGTATCAAATTGTTCAATTTTCCCTTTATTCATTACAATAACTTTATCACCTAGCTTAAAAGCTTCATTAACATCATGAGTTACAAATAAAATTGTTTTATTAAGTTTTTTTTGTATCTTTAAAAGTTCATCTTGAAGATTTTGTCTCGTTATAGCATCGATAGCACCAAAAGGCTCATCCATTAACATTATTTCTGGATCTGCAGCCATAGCTCTAGCTAAGCCTATTCTCTGTTGTTGTCCTCCTGATAATTGTCTTGGATATCTTTTTTTAAAGTTTTCAGGAGAAAGGTTTACTAAATTTAGCAAATCATCTACTCTTGTAGCTATTTTAGCCTTATTCCAATGAAGTATTTTAGGAACGGTTGCTATATTTTCTTCTACTGTCATATGTGGAAACAAGCCGATTTGCTGAATAACATAACCTATTTTTCTCCTATGTTTTTCTACAGGTAAGCTTTTTATGTTTTCACCATAAAAAAGTATTTCTCCACTAGTAGTTTCATATATTCTATTTATCATTTTTAAAAAAGTAGTTTTACCTGAGCCAGAAGTACCTAAAATAGTAACAAAGTTTCCTTCTTCAATTTCTACGCTAATATCTGAAACTGCATAATCCTGAGCCTTTTCAAATTTTTTGCTGACATTTTTAAATTGAATAGCTATTTTTGTCATAACAACTGTCACGCTCCTTTATGGAAGTTTATTGCTTTGAAAATTCTTTATCGTAAAATTCTTTTGCTACAGTTTTGTAATTTTGTTTATCGATATCTACTTCAGCATTTAATTTTATTAATGTTTTGTTATCTAGCTTAGCCGTAACTTTATTTAAAATATTTTTTATATCTGGATTTTTGTTTAAAACGCTGTCTCTAATTATAGGTGCAACATTATATGGTGGCCAAACGTGTTTATCATCTTTAAGTAGTACATAATCACTTTTAACTAAATTACCGTCTGTTGTATATGCAACAGCTACATCTGCTTTACCACTATCTAAAACATCATACAAAATACCAGTGTTGTAAATCTTCTCATCAGCAAAATTAAAAGGTCCATATGCTTTTATTAGAGCTGGAAGGCCATCTGCTCTTTTATCAAATTCTCCTTGGGATGCAAATCTAAGTTTGCTTGCATTTTTTTGAAGGTCGGAAATCGTGTGTATATTATATTTTTCGGATGCTTTTTTTGTAATAACTAAACCTTGAGAATCGTTGGCTTCAGAAGGATTTAACCAAGTTATATGAAACTTTTCCTCATACTTCTTGGACACTTCCTCGTATACCTTTTGTGAATCGTACATAGGAGGCTCCTTTAAAATAGATAATAAACCTGTTCCTGTGTATTCAGGGTAAAGGTCTATGGCACCATTTACCAAAGAGGTATGAACAATAGCATCACTTAGATTGAATTTTCTATTAACAGTATAGCCTGCATGCTCTAAAGCTTCTGCGTATAATTCACCTAAAATAAGGTTTTCTGTAAAATCTTTTGAGCCAACTGTTATTGTAGGCTTGGAGCCATTTGCTTTTGAGGCGGTATTGTTATTTCCGCAACCAGTAAATATTAAAGCAGTAGTTATTATAGTTAATAATGGTATGATAATTAATTTCTTTTTCATGGTATCACTCTCCTCAAATATATGTTATATAAAAATTTAATTTCTTTGATATTTGGTTAAAGTATGTTGCAAGGTAATTAAAATTATCTCTGAAAATATGGATAACAAAGCAACCGATGCAGCACCAACAAATATCATAATAAAGTCATTCATGCTTATTCCAGTAAAAATAAAATCACCTAAGCCGCCAGCACCTATATAGGATGCTATTGTTGCACTGGCGATAACTTCAACGGAGGATATTCGGATTCCTGTCAAAATAAGCGGAAGTGCTAAAGGTATTTGAATTTTAAAAAGAATATCCTTTTCATCCATCCCCATGCCTTCTGCACTTTCTATGATTGACTGGTTTATGTTTTTAAAACCCATATAAGTGTTTGAAATAATAGGTGGAATAGCTAGTACAATTAATGCAACTACTGCAGGAACAAAGCCTGTTCCTAGTATAGGTAAAACTAGTACTAGTATAGCTAGGCTTGGAATAATTCTTAATAGATTGAAAAGATTTATTATAGGGAAAAGAAGTTTTCTGCTTTTTGCACATATTATGCCTAATGGAACAGCTATAGTTATACTAATAGCTAAAGCAGTCAGACTAATTAAAATATGTATGGAAACAGCTTTGTAATATTGATTAGAATTACTAATAATAAATTTTATAACTTCTGCTAACATTGGCTCCATCCTTTCATAATTTATTAATTGATTGAGTCAAAATACTAGTTTTGTGCTTAAATAATTATTTTTACTTAAATAATTATACCATGTTAGTCCAAGTTTTTGATAGTTAAAAAATATGCAATATTAAAAGCGTATTTTATGTAAAAAATAATTATTTTCTGCAGTGACTTTGTATACATATGTAGTATAATGTTTATTGTAATTTAGAAAGAAAAAATATATTTATTATAAAGAGGAAGAAATAAATGACTTATGAACTAGAAAAATACTACAATAAATTTTGTGAAGATAAGAGATTGCTTAGAAAATATGGACAAGTTGAATATATAACTTCAATGAAGTATATACATGAATTTCTAAGAGATAATAAAGAAACGAAAGTTTTAGATGTTGGTGCTGGCACAGGAAGATACTCTGTAGAACTAGCAAATGAAGGATATGATGTAACTGCTATTGAGCTAGTAAAGCATAACCTTGGAGTGTTGAAGTCAAAGGGAAGTTCTGTAAAAGCCTTTCAAGGAACAGCTTTAGATTTAAGTAGATTTGAGGATAATACTTTTGATGTTACCTTAGTGTTTGGCCCTATGTATCATCTTTATACCTTCCAGGATAAGGTTAAAGCTCTTAGTGAAGCGAAAAGGGTAACTAAAGCTTTCGGAACTATTTTAGTAGCTTATTGTATGAATGAATATAGTGTTTTGACCTATGGTTTTAAAGAAAATAATATTAGGACAAGCATTGAAAAGGGTAAACTTACCGATGATTTTCATGTTATATCACAGCCAGAAGATTTATATGATTATGTAAGAATTGAAGATATAAATAAGTTAAATGAAGAAGTAATGCTTGAAAGGATAAAAATAGTCGCAGCTGATGGACCAGCTAACTATATGCGGCAAGCTATAAATTGTATGGATGAAGAAACCTTTACACTTTTTATGAAATATCATCTTTCTACTTGTGAAAGAATTGAACTGCTTGGAGCCAGTGGGCATACTTTGGATATTTTGAGAAAGAAATAGGGAATAATGATATAAGATTGGGCTGTGCCCATGTAGGTTCTTAAATTAACATTATTCGCTTTCTTAGTTTACTTTGATTTTATTTCGTATTTATACTTATCGCTTCTATATACTGCTTCGGTGTATTCTAAAGGTACATCGTTTTCAATATAAGAGATTTTTTTAAATAAAAGTGCAAGCTCGATTTTTGTATTATTTAGTAGCTCGATTTCAAATTCATTAAGTTTTTTAGGCTCAATGGTCTGCTTAACGTTTTGCAAGTTATATCCATAAACTTCCTTGAAAATGTTGTACAAGGATTTACCTACAATTGTTTCTACAGACATATCAGGGAATAGATGTCTTGAAAGCCATACTGTTTCTATAGCAATGGGCTCGTTATCAAGCATTCGAAGACGTTTTATATTAATTACATAATCTTTATCTTCTGGCATTGCTAATATGGACTTGATTTGTTTTGTTGCTTTTTTTATATCAAAAGATATTATTTTTGTGTTAGCAGAGTATCCTTTGCTTTCCATTTCTTCAGTAAAACCTCTTAATTGAGATAGCTTTTGATATTTTTTTGGTTCAGCTACAAAAGTACCTCTACCACGCTCTCTGTATAAAACACCTTCGTTAACAAGCTCCATAATTGCTTTGTTCACGGTCATTCTGCTAACACCTTGGATTCTACAAAGTTCTCTTTCTGGAGGGATAGCATCTCCTGGGTTTAGTTCAGAATTATCGATCATATTCTGAATTATTTCTTTTATTTGATAATATAACGGAAGACCATTCTCTTTTAACGCCTTGCGCATAGCTGCTTCGCTTCCTTTCAATATAAAATATTAACACTGACATATAAAATGGTACGAATTTATTATAATACAAGTAAAATAAAAATGGTATATACAAATGAATATTAATCATGTGTATATACCATTTTTATTTATTGTATAATTTGAAAAACCTTCCAAGGTTCTATATAATCTAAAAGTTTTAATTCATTTTCAGGTATATGACCAACAACATTTTTACGGCCATCATTTGGCATAGCTTTCAAAATTATATGAAGTTCACCTTTGTAATGACCATATTCGTTATTGATAATTATAATATCACCACGTTTTAAATCATTAGTGTGATGAGGTTTTATATCGGCATCTTTATAAGCTATACGGCACATTGTAGACCTAGCCATATATTCGCTCATATCGCCACGTACAAAATGAGGAAAATTAAATATAATTTCTTTTTCAAGGTCACTTGTTCCATCTTCTAAGTTGATTTTAAAGGTCAATTTTGAGGGGTTAACTTTGCTAAGTTCTCTTAATTCTTCTTCGCTAGCATATGCATTTGCAATAATAACATCATCTATAAGATTAGTTGCAAATAGCAATCTTGCAGCTACGTCTACAGGAAGAAAACGATGTTCTTCTAAAGTACAAAGTCCTTCATTAACTGGCCAAGGTCCAAAGGTAGAATCATTTTGGCTAGATACGAAGGCTGCAACCTTTAGTCCAAGTTCTTTTAAGTTTTTGCTAAAGTTTATAAAGTTTTTAAAGCTTAATCCTGTATATATTTGAGGATAAAAATTATGGCAAGTAATTATATTATCTTTGTTTGCTTTATAGCTTAGTATATTATCAATGTATTTTGTACCTGTACTAGCATTGATTTCAACCTTTAAATTGTAAGGATTAAAAGTCATAAGAGCTTCTTTAGCACCATCGAAACCTTCATCTAGTCTTAATCCGGCTGCACCTAACTCTTTGAAAAAGCTTAAGTCTTCATAACTAATATTAAAATTTAAAAAAACATTAGGATTAACATCTATTATAACTTCCATACCTAGTTTATTTGCATGAAAAATTATTTCTTTAAAATCTGTTTTTACTTCTTCAGAAGTTTTACCCTCTACGCTTAATAAACAAGTAAAAACTCGTTTGAAACCATATTTTGCAGCAGTAGTAAGATATTCCATATCTTTTTCTTTGTTTGAATGTTCAGGATATATTGATACACCAAGTCTTGGCATTAGATTTCCTCCTCTAACTAACATTTTTTTTAGAACTAAGGATATGCTTCTCTAATAGATTAAAATTTTTTATTATTTTCTTTTTGGTTCTTTTTTTGTAAACAAAGGCTGCGAACAAGTAGTTCCAATTTTGAAGCGAAAATGAAGAGGTGAAATTTTCCCTATATGTAATTTCAACTCCGCAATCAATATTTTTTAAAATATATTCTACTGTATTTGTTCCTTTAGAAGTTTCAAAGGCAGCACTATATTTTTTTTCAAAAATCAGTTCGGTAATATAAACCTTGGCTTGAACTTTGTTTCCAAGCCGATTTATAAGTGTTTTATTATAAGTAAAATTTTTATGCAATTCATCTATTACAATAGTTTTTTTTGTACTATTTTCTATATCAAATATAATTGAATGAAGAAGCTCTTCAAATACTTCCTTTGCAGTTACTTGCAGTGTTACTTTAAGTTCCATTATATCACTCACCTAGTGCAAATTTAATTTCTTATACAATTCTATAAATTCTTCTGCCATTATTTTAATAGTTTCTGCACTCATCATTTGGTCTTCAGCATGTAGCAGTAAAATATTAAACTCTATCGTTTCGCCATTAGCAAGCTTTTGAATTAGTTCTGAATGAGCATGATGTCCCTCTACATATATTTTGCTACCTTCTTCAATTAGAGAAGCACTTTTATCAAAATTATTATTTTTAGCTTCAAGGATTGCTTCCATGTATAAAGATTTTGCTGCACCAACTGCAGATATCATTTTAAAACAAATTAACTCTAATTCATCCATTTGTATATTCCTCCATGGTATATTGTGTATAGGGGCTGTCGCAAATAATTTCTATTGCGAAAGCCCCATTTTATAGTAATTATTTTTATACTTCTGTCTCTATTTCCGTTTCCTCGGTTTTATCTTCATAACGGTTTGCAATTATTATGAACGGATAATAGATAACGATTGCAATTATAAGATTAACAATAGCTAATATTCCAGCCTTAATATCGCCAGAGGTAGCAAGAAATGCACTTATACCAACAGGTGTAACCCATGGAACAACGACGTTAGTATATGCAACTAAACCAGAAGCTGTAGCTAAATATGCAGTTAAAGTTAAAATTATTGGTACCACTAAAAATGGAATCAATAATATTGGACTTAAAACAACAGGTAAACCAAACATAACAGGTTCGTTTATTTGAAATATAGAAGCAGGTGTTGCAAGCTTGGAAATTTCTCTCCAATCTTTTCTTTTAGAGGCAATAAAGATAGATATTAATATTGCTAAAGTTGCACCAGCACCTCCTATATGTACATAACAATCGAAGAAAACAGAGGTGAATATATTATGTGCACCGCTTCCGTTAGCAACAAGAGCTGGAAGGTAAATGGCATTTGTTATTGGAGCCATCATATTTCCGCCGTGTAGTCCAAAGAACCATAAAATTTGAATTGCTAATACATATATAATTGCTGATATAGGGTTTTGGGATAAATGCATAAATGGAGTAGTTATAAAAGTAGTAAATAAATCAAATAAGTTTGTTTGAACTATAATTTTCGCGTTATTTAAAATAACGAATATTATTGGAACTAATCCGCCTATTGTAATTGAAACTACACCTGGTATAATTGCAGCGAAGGCTTTACCTACTGCTGGGGGAACATTATCAGGTAAGGTAATAGTGATGTTTTTCTTCATTAAAAAAACAAATATTTGAGTGATAACGATTGTAACGACTATTGCAGTCAATAAGGCTGAAGTATTAAGATATTGCCAACCTAAATTACCCCAGGTGGTTATTGCTGTTGTACCATCTTTCAATTTTTCACCAGTTGGCAAAGCAGCAGAAACACCTTGTGGAGTTAGAGCTATAAAGCCTGCTACTGAAATTACTGCTGCGGATAAAGGATTGACATCATAAGAAGCTGCTAAACTATAGGATAATGTAAAAACTAAAACGAAACCTAAAATTGCAAGGGTTCCCCACCAAATATTTCCCATTAAAGGTTGGAGGTAAGTTGTTGTAAATGTTAAATATCCTCCCTTTGGATTTAAATGAAACCAAGTAGCTACTAGAGAAGTTGGTGTAAATAGTACATTGTTTAATAATGTAGCAAGTGAGCCAGCCATTACTAAGGGCATTAAAGCTATAAAGCCATCTCTAATAGCAACTAAATGACGCTGTGAACCTAGCTTGCTTGCTATAGGTACAAAGTGCTGCTCCATCCATTGAATAAATTTTTCCATGATTTTTCCTCCTTAAATTTCCTTGTTTTTTGATGCTTCCAGTATTTTTGCTAATGCAGCATCCAATACCTTTTGACCATTCATGGCCCCGTAGGAAACCATATCGATTACTGTAACAGGGATTTTGTCGTCTACCATTTTTTTAATTTTTGATTCTAGAAATCTAACTTGGGGACCTAAAAGAATAATATCTGCTTTTACCCATGTAGACTTCGCATCAGCTTCGGCACTTGCCCATATGTTTACTTCAAGGCCTTTTGCTTCGGCATGTTTCTTCATTTTTGTTACTAAAAGACTAGTAGACATTCCAGCTGAACATACTAACATGATATTGTACATATTAACACCTCCTTTGGTATATACCAATTTTCACCTTTATTCTATACCACGTCATTTCAAAATGCAAGCGATTACGAAATAAAATTTAACAAAATTTTAAGATAAAATTAATAAATTCATATAAATTAACTGGTTTTCCCAGAAAAAGATAATAAATTTTCGCTTTTTATGATAAAATAAAATATATTACATGAAAATTGGTATATATTAATAAAAGTTTTTATCCGAAGGAATATATACATATTGACAATATAAGTAATAGGTACTATGGTATTGGTATATGCCAATACGGCAGTCAAAATGTTTATAAGAGGTGGTAATTGAAATGAAATATATTATTGGAGTTGACGGTGGCGGCACTAAAACAGAGGCTGCTGCATATAATTTGGAGGGTAAGTTAATAAGTACAGCAACTACTAGTTTTGGCAATGTTTTAGTTAGTGAGGAAGAAGCGATAAAAAATATAATTGAAGCTATAGACCAATGTATATTAAAGATACCTGATAGAAAAACTGATGCATTATATTTGGGATTAGCCGGTTCTGAATATGGTAATGTAAGTGTTACAATTTCAAATATTTTAAGCAATAGATATAATTCAAAGGTAAAGGTTGTTAATGATTCGGTTATTGCACTTGCATCACTTTTGAAAGGAAAGGATGGGATACTAACTATTTCCGGGACCGGATCAATTAGTTATGGAATTAGAAATGGAATAACAAAATCAGCAGGGGGTTGGGGTAATTTGCTTGGTGATGAAGGAAGTGGATATTATATTGCGATAGAAGCATTAAAATTGATTACAAAGGAAGAAGATTCAGATAAAATTAATAGTAAGCTTACAAATGTATTACTAAATAAGCTTGGAGTGGAAAATAGAAGGGATATAATAAATTTTGTTTATTCAAAAACAAAAGGAGAAATTGCTGCTTTAGTTCCAACAATTGTTGAATGCGCTAGGGATGGAGATATTATAGCAGAAAAACTTCTCAAAAAGAGCGGGAAAGAATTAGCTCAAATAACTTTAAAAGTATATCAAAGTTTAAGTTTTAAAGAAACGGTCTACGTAGGTGTAAAAGGAAGTATTTTAACAAAGGTATCTTTTGTTAGAGATGAATTTGAAAAAGTATTAAATAGAACTATTGCTAAAGTGGAGGTTGTTGATGAAGAAGTATCTCCAACCTTAGGTGCATACTATTTAGCTTTGAAGGAATTTGATTTACAATAGCAAAAAATCATTATACAATAAATTAACCTGAAGACATGAAGTTTGGAATTTTACTTCATATCTTTTGTTTCTATTTTTATGAATAGCTTATGGTTTTACAAACAAATAAATTTCATTAACGTTGACGTTAACGTAAATAAAGTGTTATATTATTATAGTAAAGGACTAATATTAACAATCATTTTAAATTACACAAAGGAAGGGATGTTTTATGAAAAAAATTGATTACAAATGGATAGCCTTGTCCAATACTTCATTAGGTATTTTCATGGCTGCCTTGAATGGAAATATCGTTATGATTTCTTTGCCAGCCATTTTTAGAGGAATTCAAATTAACCCTATGGCTCCAGGAAGTACAGTTTATTTGCTGTGGCTTTTAATGGGTTATACTGTGGTTACAGCTACACTTTTAGTATCTTTTGGAAGAATCTCTGATATTTTTGGCAGAACGAGATTATATAATTTAGGCTTTGCAATATTTACAGCTGCGTCTGTTTTATTAGCACTAACACCTGGAACAGGAACGTCAGGAGCTATTGAATTGGTTGCTTTCCGACTTTTACAAGGAGTAGGAGCTGGATTTTTATTTTCTAATAGTACGGCTATTATTACAGATGCTTTTCCAAAGCACCAAAGAGGAATGGCAATGGGTTTAAATCAAATACTAGGAATCGGAGGCTCCTTGGCTGGTCTTATTGTTGGTGGTCTCTTGGCTGATTTACATTGGCGTTACGTTTTTCTAGTGAGTGTACCAGTTGGTTTATTTGGTACAGTTTGGGCTTTCTTAAAATTGAAAGAAACTGGAGTTTTAAAGAAAGATCAAAAGATAGATTGGTTAGGTAATGGAACCTTTGCTATCGGGTTAACTGTTTTATTGTTAGCACTTACTTATGGAATTATGCCATATGGAATTTCGAAAATGGGCTGGGGAAATCCTATGGTTATAGCAGGTATAGTAATAGGAATAGTAATGCTTGCTGCTTTTATTTATATAGAATTTCATGTGGAAATGCCAATGTTTCATTTGGAATTATTTAAGATAAGAGCTTTTTCGGCAGGGAATCTTAGTTTGTTTTTATCATCAATTGCTAGAGGTGGGTTACAGTTTATGTTAATCATTTGGCTTCAAGGCATATGGTTGCCGCTTCATGGCTATAGTTTTGAAAAAACTCCATTATGGGCAGGAATTTATATGCTTCCTATGATGCTAGGATTTTTTATTATGGGACCTATAAGCGGTTATTTATCAGACAGATTTGGTGCAAGAGGTTTCTCTACAATTGGAATGATATTAACTGCTTTCTCCTTTCTTTTATTTACCTTTTTACCAGCAAATTTTAACTATATACCTTTTGTAGTGATTTTACTTATTGCTGGAGTAGGTATGGGAATGTTCGCTGCCCCAAATACTACAGCTATTATGAATACTGTACCACCAGAGCATCGTGGGGCAGCTTCAGGAATGCGTGCTACGTTACAAAATAGTGGTTCTGCATTAAGTATGACACTATATTTTAGCATATTGATTGTTGGTTTAGCGAAGAATTTACCATCAGCTATGTTTAATGGACTTGTAGGAGCTGGAGTTCCATCAGTAGTAGCTGAAAAGGTAGCTAATTTACCTCCAACAGGAGCTTTGTTTGCAGCATTTTTAGGCTACAATCCTATGGCTCAGCTAGTTCCAACCTCAGTGCTTCATAAACTTCCTATGGTTAAACAGCAGCTTATAGTAGGAAAGGTATTTTTCCCTCAATTAATTGCTCCTGCTGTAATGTCAAGTCTTAGAACTGCATTTTATATTTCTATGATATTGTCTATTGTTGCAGCTATAGCATCTTTCTTAAGAGGAAAAAGAGTATAAGTTAAAATTATAAAAATATTTATTTAACCTAAACTTATATTGAAGGTAACATTTTGTTAACAAAAGAGAAGTAAAATTAAAGCAAATAAGAGAAACAAAAGAGGATTGATAATTTGAACATGAAAGAACTTTTGGTTAATAACCCTCTAATTGCAGCAGCACAACATGATAATTTAAAAGAGGCTGTTAATTCAAAAGTAGCAGCAATTTTATTAATGGATGGAAAGCTTAATGAGTTAATGGATAATGATTTTAAGCTATTTAATGAAAAAAAACCTATATTTGTTCATATAGATTTAGTTAGAGGATTATCCAATGACAAAGAAGCAATTAGTTTTATGAAAAAATATATTAACCCTTTTGGAATCGTCTCTACAAAAAGTGTTATGCTTAAGGCTGCTAAAAAGAAAGGCTTAAAAACAATACAAAGAATTTTCCTTATAGATTCAAAGTCTTTAAAAAGTGCAATAGAAAGCATAAAGGAAAATGATCCTGATATTGTAGAAGTAATGCCGGCTTTAGCACATTCAATAGTTATGAGTCTAAAAGGTGAAATAGATAAACCTATAATATTAGGTGGATTGATTAATAAAAAGGAACAGGTAATTGACGCTTTAAAGGCAGGAGCAGATGGAGTTTCATTTAGTAAAAGTGATTTATGGAATTTAAATATTAAGCACGAAATTTAATAATTAGTGATTGCTGGTGGAGATTTGAGAAAACCAGGATTATCTTTTTTATAAAGCATGCTTGCAGCTTTATTTTGCATGCATAAGTACAGATAAAAAGATGACCTAGATTTTTTTGAGTCTCCACTTTTTGTCATGCAATTAATTTGAAAGGAGTAAATAGTTGTACTTGATTTTAATTAAAGAGTACTCTCGGAAACTAAATAATAAATAACAAAATTTTATGCAGTTTAAAATATGCCTGATTTTTGCAATGAAAATATTAAAAACAGGCATGACAAATAAGCCTCTTTAAGTAGGCTTTAAAA
>JAJXWJ010000142.1 GCA_021781655.1 Bacillota bacterium
AGTTGCAAAGCAACTAAAAGGGCGTTTTAAAAAAAACTGGAATATTGTTATTGTTAGAATATTCGAAATTTTAATTTCTGTGATTTCAGTTTCTAATATATATTTTTAATTTTAATCTTTAAAGCTGCACTACTAATAAGAAAACAAAGAAATCAATAAAAAAAATACTTTCTATTGATGTAAGAGAAACTAGACATGAAATTATTATTACGATGAAAGCAAATGGATTTTTATTAAATATGGAAAGATTGATAGTAGGTACATTAATTCAGGTAGGGCTTGGTCAATTGCCTATGAATACAATTGAGAAAGCGTTCAAGTCTAAGGATATGAATGACGTGGGTCATAAAGCTAGTGCAGAAGCGCTTTGTTTATTGAATGTTGAATACTAGTACATATATTTTATTTACCAGCTTAAAGCACTAGTCTTGCGAGGATGAGTGCTTTTTTTTGTATTAGCTTTTACTAGATTATATCAAATTATTGTGTATTAGCATCATTTTATTATCGAATTACAGGTGGATTCACGAGGAATATATCAGTTGATCATAGCAAGTTGTTTTCAAGTTTTTCATCATGAACTTTTTTTCTTTCTTCGTTAATAATTTGGATTGCGTCAGGAGATGCATACTTTTCTATTTTATAATGAATATGATTTAAATTATCATTGAGTTTATTAATTTGGTTTAAAATAGCTTCTTGATGTGTCAAAAGTAATTTTTTTCGCTCATCTATAGTACTAGCACCTAACATGCAGAAATCAATATACGTTTTAATATCTCTAATTTTCATCCCAGTATTTTTTAAACAACAAATTGTTCCAAACAGACCTATGTCAGATTCAGTAAATACTCTGTTTCCTGCTTTGTTCCTTAGAACAAATGGTAGAAGTCCTTCTTTGTCATAGAAACGAATTGTATATATAGAAATGCCAAACATTTTTGATATATCTTTTATAGTATAAGTCAACTTTAAAAACTCCTTTAAAATTTATTTTTTTTATTTTATAAAAAGCTTGACCTCGATATAGCTCTAGGTATTAGTATGAGTATAAATCATAAGAAATTAATTTTCAAGTAATTTATATCTCCTTGATTAACATTAAAATTTATAACTAAGATAACACTATCTTTAAAATATAAGTATAGATATAAACAATGAGATACTAATTTCTAAATGATTAATAAATATTTAAGGGAGAGTTTTTATGAACAAAAATAGTAAAATTGCATTAGTTACAGGTGGAAGTCGTGGAATTGGTAGAAATTCTGCAATATCATTATCTAAAAAAGGAATAGATGTAATTATAACTTACAATAGCCAAAAAGAAAAGGCAGATGAAGTTATTAAAGAAATTGAAGCTAATGGTGCAAAGGCTGCTGCTATTCAGCTTGATGTGAGTGATGTAGCTTCATTTGATTCCTTTGTATCTAAGTTTTCAGATGTTTTAAATAATAAATGGAATCAGGAAAACTTTGATTTTTTAATTAATAATGCTGGAATTTCAAACCATACACCTATTTTAGAAGTTACAGAAGAAGAGTTTGACAAAATAGTTAATGTACACTTTAAAGGAGTTTTCTTTTTGACACAGAAACTAATTCCCCTTATTGCTGACAAAGGCGGAATCGTGAACATTTCAACAGGATTGACACGCTTTACAACTCCGAATTCTGGACTTTATGCTGCTGCGAAAGGTTCAGTAGAAGTCTTTACTAGATATTTAGCTAAAGAATTAGGAGCTAGAGGTATAAGAGCGAATACCATAGCACCTGGAGCTGTTAACACTGAATTTAGTGGAGATACTTATATTAAAAATCCAGAGTTGAAAGATACAATTGGTTCTTATGCTGCATTAGGAAGAATTGGAGAAGCTTCCGATATTGGAGGTGTTGTGGCGAGTATATGCACAGATGAAATGGCATGGATTACCGGTCAACGTATTGAAGCATCTGGAGGCATGTTAGTATAATTAAAAGATATTAATGTTACTTAAATCAAATTCAATAAGCTCTGCACCTTTTGATTTTGCTTTTGAGTTTAATTTCATTTTTTCCTTATCATTTATAGTAAAGTGATAAGGTTTATTTTGCTTTTAATATAGTAATTTAATGATAAACATAATAAATTTATCCCAAAGTGACTATGTTTATGATATTATGATAATAATAGAGTATAACATGAATTAGGGAGAATATATAATGATTTCTTTTGAAAATAATAAATTGAATAACTTGGCATTGCCAATGAGTATAGTTAGGATGTTAACCGCAATAAATGAATATAAGGGGAAGCAAGATTTGTATAAAAAACAATCTCCTCAAATATTAAATACACTTAAAGATGTAGCAATTATACAAAGTGCAGAGTCATCAAATAGAATAGAAGGGATTTATACTTCCAATAAGAGATTGCGTGAAATAATGGATAATAAGATAGAACCAAGGGATAGAAGTGAAAGTGAGATAGCTGGGTATAGAGACGTATTAAATACTATTCATAGTGCTTTTGATGCGATACCTATTAAGTCATCTGTATTGTTACAGCTCCATAGAGATTTATACAAGTTTTCCGTAGCTAATGGTGGAAACTATAAAAATACTGATAATGTGATTGAAGAAATATTACCTAATGGAACTAAATATATAAGATTTAAACCTGTAGATGCATTTAGTACTCCAGCTTATATGGAGAGACTTTGTGAAGAATATAGAAAAGAGATTTCAAAAGAAGAGGTAGAGCCATTAGTTTTAATAGCTTCATTTATATTAGATTTTCTTTGTATCCATCCATTTAATGATGGAAATGGAAGAATGTCTAGATTATTAACACTTTTACTTTTGTATCAAAGCGGTTTTGAGGTCGGAAGATTTATTAGCCTAGAAAAAATTATTGAGGATAGTAAAGAAACCTATTATGAAGCACTGAATAAATCATCAATGTTATGGCATGATGGGAAAAATAATTTGTATATATGGCTTGAATATTTTCTTGGAGTTATTATAAAAGCATATAAGGAATTAGAGGATAGAGTGGGCTGTATTGAAAACACTAAAGGCAGTAAGAGTGAAAGAATAGAAAAGGCTATAGACGGTAAACTTGGGTATTTCACTAAGAATGAAATAAGAATTATATGTCCTGATGTGGGGGAGGCCACTATAAATAGAGTGTTTGAAAAGCTGAGAATTGAAGGAAAAATAGAAGTAGTAGGCAAGGGAAGAAATTCTAAGTGGAAAAAACTATAGCGTAGTATATGCTTAAAATAGCAAAAAAATCATATAAGTTATGAATTTTAATCAAATATTACAGCTGGCATACAATTTTCCTTATTAATATTCCTATTGGTATTATAGCATTGGCAATGATTGTCATATTTTTACCTAACTTTGAGAAAAAGAAAAATACAAAAATCGATATAAAGGGTGCCCTTTTATCACCACTAGCTTTTCCAATTCTTATATATGGAGTTCATGTTGGCTCTGATAAAGGATGGACAAACCCTTTAGCACTTTCATTACTAACTTTAGGTTTTATAATGTTACTTATCTTTATATATGTTGAAGCTAAAACTGAAAATCCGTTGTTGGAAGTAAAAGTTTTTAAAGTATCTGAATTTCGCAAAGGAATTATATTAATGTGGCTTAATCAAGCTGCAGTTTTCGGATCCATGCTATTAATACCTCTATATCTTCAAAATATTCGTAACTACTCTTCTTTACAATGTGGGTTAATGATGGTTCCACAAGCAGTAGCAAGCTTCATTGGGATGACAGTTGGTGGACGATTATTTGATTGCGTGCATTGTTCTTTTAGGGTTAGGGCAAGGACTGGTTAATATGCAAGTAAACAATCATGCACTGCAAGCAGCACCAATAAATTTGATTTCTAGAGTTACACCTATGTCAAATGAATTGTTACAAGTTGTTAATTCATTTTCTATTGCATTTATCACTGCGTTTTTATCAAGTCAAATCAAAAATGATCTTAAAAATAGTTCGTTGACCATTGCCGGAAATATTGCTTTTCAAAATACATTCATGATGCTAACAATATTTGTTTGTATAGGTTTTGTTTTAACTATGTTTTTAAAAAGGAAAAAAGTGAATAAGGAGTAGTTACTTTGTGCCCATATCTTAAAAAAGCTTTATCACGAATATTGATAAGGTTTTTTTAGGATATCTTCTTAAGCTCTAGTTTTGATGATTAATATAATCATTTTATTGGATAAATCTTTGTACATAAACATACAGTAAAGGTTGCTTATTTTTGTTTATGAATTAATTATAAGGTTGTCTTTAAAAATGTACTGATGTTATTATTGATGGGTATTAATAATGATTTTGGGAGTGTGATGAAAATGGCAATAGAACAAATGAGCGATTTTTTTACTGCTAGAGTAGATGGATATGACGAGCATATGATTAAAAATGTGGAAGGGTGTAAAGAAGGTTATATCAAAATGGCACAGCTATTACCAAAAGAAGTTAATGAATTATTAGATTTAGGTTGCGGTACTGGATTAGAGCTTGATGAGATATTTAAAATTAAGCCTTTTATTAATGTAACTGGCATAGATTTGACTAAGGCAATGCTAGATAAACTAAAACTAAAACATCCTGACAAAAATTTAGCATTAATAAATGCAAGTTATTTTGATTATGATTTTGGTATCTCTAAATATGATGCAGCAATATCTTTTCAAACCCTACACCATTTTTCAAAGGATGATAAGCTCAAATTATATATAAAAATTTTTAATGCATTAAAAGCTAATGGGCAATATATTGAATGCGATTATATGGTAGAAAGTCAGCAAGAAGAAGATTTTTATTATATGGAAAATGAACGAATACGTAAAGAGCAGAATATTCCTGATGGAGAATTTTATCATTATGATACGCCATGTACGATTGATAATCAAATAAAGATGTTAAAT
>JAJXWJ010000055.1 GCA_021781655.1 Bacillota bacterium
TTTTGCTCTTCTGAAACTTCAATTAGCATTGCTTTTATTGTAACTTTCATTTTTTTCAGCCTGCCTTTCTGTTTCTAATTCTTTAAGTGCTTTCCTTATCTTTTTTCCACCTCTTGCACCATAAAGTTTAGCTGAAAAACAAGTTACTATACTAACTAAATATTTATACCCAAACCTTGCAAGTCTATCAGTGTATTCAATAACTATTATGTCAACTTCATTTAGTTGCCTAAACATTTTTATTAGTTCTTTTCGTGAATCATTTAACCCACTCGCTGTTTCTTCCCATCTTTTTAGTGTTCTTGTTGTTACTCCTAATATTTTTGCTGCTTTAGATATACTTATCATTTTATCCATGTTATTTTACCTCATGAACTTAGTATACCCACCGCTTTATTTTTTATCACGATATTTGCTATTTTGTCTTTATTTTTATGAAGCAGCTTATCCTCCTTTTCTCTGTGAAAATTGATTGCACATCGAATTGTTCAATTTTCTTTCATTATATCCAAGCATTCATTTTCATACAAGAAACGCTCTATATCATAATTGAAACGCTACGTAGCATACCTCATATCACTTTGATTTTGAGTCTTTATAATTTAAAAGGCAAAAACTAATATTTTTTTAAGTGTTGACTCTAACACATTGTCATAGTGTATTATAAAAATAGAGTTTGAAAATATAAACTAAACCTCATAACCGACAGAGTATTAGTGGTATTGACAACTCTGAGATCAAAGTGGAAGGTAATATTATATGATAACAGTAAAACAAGTTTCAGATTTAACAGGAATAAGTGTGCGTATGCATCATCACTACGACAAAATTGGATTATTAAAGCCAACTGCCTTAACAGAAGCAGGTTACAGGATATATGATAAGTTTTAAAAAATTTGATATGACTGAATATTATAATGTATTAGAAGAATATAAAGATGATAATAGCGATAATTTAATTAAATATTATGGTAATGTAGATAAATATGATGAATTTATGAAAAATGTAGATATAAGGAAACTGAGATTGCCAAAGATGCTATAAAGTGTTACGGAATTATAGAAAAATTTACAAAAGCTTTGAGGAAAAACATAAATAACGATATTTCCTTAATTAAATCAGATCAAATTGATAAGATTAAAAGAGACTGCCGTAATGATAAGCACCAAAAATTGAAAGATTTATATTATAAACTTACAGCTGATTTAAGTAAAGATTTAGATAATGTTGATATAGAACATGGCGGAATTGGCATGTTCTAGGTAGATAAAAAATATGGAAATGGTTCATCTAAATTTTTTGGAGAAGCCTTAAAGTTCTATGTTGAAATAACAAATAATAGGATTATACACAAATTTATGCAAATCAAATCTGTATACATTCCCCCTAAAAGTAGCTATTAAAACTACTTAAAGGCGGTTATGTTTTTACATTGTATTTTCTCTACTAATCTCTATCCGCATATACTCCATATTCTTCTTTTGCAAACTTTATAAGTGCTTCAATACTTCTTTCTACCTTTTCAGTATCAATACAATATGCCATTCTGAAATATCCATTAACTCCAAAATTATCACTAGGAACTAAAATAAGATTATATTTTCTTGCCTTTATGCAAAATGCATTTGCATCTTCTTCTAATGCTTTAGGGAAAATATAAAATGTTCCACCAGGTTTAACTACTTGAAAGCCTATCTTTGTCAATGCATCATAAAGTAAGTTCATATTTGTTTCATATATAGATAAATCACTAGTTTTATGTAAAACTTCTGCCACTGCCATCTGAATACTTGATGCTGGACAATTGTGTCCTATACCACGACTAATTTGTCCGCAAATGACTGCAATAATTTCAGCATCAATAGCTTTAGGATTAACAGCAATATACCCTATACGTTCACCAGGCAAGCTTAAACTTTTAGAAAAAGAATAGCAAGAGATTGAATTATCATAATGCTTACTTACATAAAAGTTATCTGCTCCTTCAAATAGTATTTCTCTATATGGTTCATCACTTATTAAAAATATTTCATGACCATACTCAACCTGCTTTTTACGTAAGATAACACATAGTTTTTCAATTGTTTTTTCTGAGTATACTATGCCTGAAGGATTATTAGGCGTATTAATCAGAACTGCCTGTACATTAGGATTCAAAATTTCCTCAAAAACTTCAAAATTTATTTGGAAATCTTCTATATTAGCAGGCACTACTTTAAGAAGGGCCCCAGTTTGCTCTACATATTGATAATATTCTGGGAAAAAAGGTGCAAAAGTTACTACCTCATCCCCTGGCTTAGTAACACATCTTATTGCATGTGCCAAGGCACCTGCAGCACCAGAAGTCATAAAAATATGTTTTGTTTCATAATTCATATTAAATCTTTTATTTAAGCTTTGTGCAACTTTTTCTCTGACCTCTGTATTTCCTAAAGAAGGACTGTAACCATGTACAGCTATAGGGTCTTCCTCTTTAAGTATCTTTATTAATGCCTCAGTAAAAGCTGGATGTACTGGTACGCTTGGATTTCCAAGACTATAATCAAACACATTTTCATACCCTATTTCTTTTCCTAAGCTTGTTGCATATTCACTCTGTTCTCTAATTATAGATTTGCCCTTTAATAATTTCTTGTAATTTTGATTAATCATGATTAATTCCCTCCTTCAATTATTATAATGAGTTAACAATATTATCAGGCTTTTCACCTGAAATTACTTTTTTAATGTTGTTCCATATAATTGAATATCCCCTTTTAAAGCTGGAAGCTGTTATACCACCGATATGAGGACTAAATATTATTTTATCCATAATTTTCTGTTCTTGATTTAATAATATATTATTCAATTTAACTGGTTCATCTGCTATGGTATCCAAAGCAGCCATTTCAATGACTTCCATACTTTCCATTAACTCTGACTTTTCAGAGAAAAGTTTTACATTTCCAAATTTCCCAATATGTAATAATTTCATTCTTAACTCCTTTTAATTAGTATATTTTAGTCCCTTGCTCAATTGTGCAATACTGATGCACATATGTTATTTAGCCCATTGGATTTCTATATTTTTCTCCACAATGGAATATTAGCTTATTCATTATATAATTATATCATTTTAATCATATACCTGCTACTAAACTTGACTTATGAAAAGTATTTCTACAGCTACAAAAAAGGGAAGAATCTTTATCATCTCAAGATTCTTCCTCATTACCTTTTACTTATTACATTTTATAAATCTAAAGCTGCATAATGACCATGATGAACTGCAGTCATTGCTTTTCCAGGACGTACACAATCACCAATTGCACAAATTAAAGAATCTGGCATTATCTCTTCAACAAGTTTACTATCTACCTTAGTATCTAATCTAATTTCAACATTATCATGTTTTTTAAGCTGATGAATAAGCCATTGTGAAAAACCATAATAATTTTTCTTAAAATCAACATGAGCTTCACAGAGAATTTGTCCACCTAGCTTACTGCTAGCTTCGCATAGTATTACTTCATGGCCTCTTTCTGCTGCAGAAAGAGCTGCTTGCATACCGCCAGGTCCACCTCCTGCGATCAATACTTTCTTTAATTTTGCTGGAGGTGCTGGAGGTGAAAAGTATAATTCTTCTTCCCCGATTACAGGATTCAACGCACATGCAGTATCTCTTGTATTAATTATAGTATCAAAACATACATGACATCTCATACACTTTCTAATATCTTCATCCCGTCCTTCTTTTACTTTTGTTGGGAAGAACGGATCCACTATAAGTGCTCGAGCCATTTCAACAACATCTGCCTTACCAGAAGCGATAATTTCCTCTGCTTTTTCAGGATCTGAAATAGCTCCTACAACGGCAACAGGTATATGTACATTCTTTTTCACTTCAGCTGCTAATTCAGCATTAAGTCCATGAGGATAGAACATATCTGGATGAGTACGTACAAAGGTTTGATGAAAGTATGAAAAAAATACAACTGTCTATAAATAAATTTCCATAAGAATTAAAAATTGGTTATTTACATGAGCATACAAGAAATATTCTTGTACCAGCTGTACATTTATTCAAATCAGACTTCCCTAATATTAAATTAACATTAATTGCTGGCTTATATGAAAACTTAACTCCACAACTAAAAAATAATGATGTAGATTTGATTCTTACTCTTAATTTAGATAAAGATATTTCATCTTGGTGCGATACATTCCTTCTATACGAAGATATTCTTTGTGCAGCAGTAAGTAAAAATCACCCTTTAGCAAAACAAAAAAAAGTCTCTATAAAAGATTTAATTTTTGAGCGTATTTTATTACCTTCAGAGGAAATATTTAAAGGATATGGGGCATTTGTAAATGAGATGCTTAATTCTGAAAACTTATCTAAAGATATAATTTTTGAATATGAATGTATATATTCTTCATTATTAATTGCTGAAGCAGGGGAAGGTATTGCTATCATTCCAAATATGTTCAAAGCTAATAGAAATGATAATGTATGTTTTATTCCCTTTAGTGGAAATCAATATTCCTTTGATGTTGTGGCAGCTTGGAAAAAAACAGATAATAATCCAGCAATAAAAAAATTTCTTCAGGCTTTATCGGATACTTTGGAAAATCCGTAAAACACCTCATTGTGAGCAGTTTTAACAACATCAATATTAAACAAAAAAAGTATGCTAAAAAATAAAATGATTAGCATGCTTTTTTTCCACTATTGTTTTTTTTGTTTTTCTATCATATAATCTATCTGTTTACGTAAATTATCAAAGTAATTCTTAATACCATCTTCTCCTATAATAAATGGATTTGTTTCGTTATCATTTCTATTTCGTACTGTTTCTAATTTTGAATATCCATTTTCAGAGAATAAATGAGCTGTAATTTCTACTGTGGCGTGCTCTATCTGTGCATACTTCTCGAAATAGTCAATAGATTTTCTATAATATAATTTTCCTTCCAAATCACTTGGAGCTCCAGTTCCTCCCCATAGTACTGCATTATAATTTGTTCCATTTTCTTTAACAGAAAAAATTAGAGATATACAGCCTGGTGTATGGCCTGGCGTTTCTATAATAGTTACTAAAGTATCACCTGACTCTATTTTTTGTCCGTCTTTTATCATAATATCAACTGAACACTTTGGTGATCGTGGCCCATTTGCACCAGAATTCACTGTATTCATAAAATTATAATCTGTTTCGCTCATAGCTATTTTTGCTTTATAATTATCCTTAATAAATTGAGCTCCACCATAGTGATCTCCATGTCCATGTGTAATAATAATATATTTAATCTCCTGTGGACTTAAACCCAATTTTTTCATACCATCTATAATTAACTGCCCATCATGATTGTCCCACATTGAATCAATCAATATGATTCCTTCAGAAGTCTTTAACGCCCAGGCTACAACGCTCCGACTGCCAATACAATATAAATTATCAAAAACTTTTGTTGGCTCCAAAGGAGTATCGTCAAATAATTCTTTTGGAAGATCTATTTTTTCTTCATTCATTAATTTCTACCTCCTCTTTTAAATAAAAAATTTTCTGGATTCAGCTACAATTTTATTACTTAATTATGTAAATGTAAAATGCTACATATCATTATGCTTTACCTTAAATACTTTACCATCTTTTAAAATACTTATGTCCAATATACCCATTAATTGTTTTAGTGTCTTAAGATCATTTATATACTTAATATTATTTTTGCCCACTAACTTTTTAATCATTTCAACTATATCTTTTTTTTCATCAGAATTGAGCCTAAGATTGTTATTCAAACACTCTCTATTAATGTAAGTCAAAGTAGTCCATATTTGTTGTTCTGATATATTATTTATATCCATTAGAACCCATGTAAAATCTTTTCTTCTGCTATTTGCAGGGTATGCCTCCGTAAAAAATTGTATAAAATGATTTTCTGGCTTTGGATCTTTTTCCTTAACATACTTTCCAAGCTGTGATTTTAAACTATTCTTTAAATACATCATTGTATTGGGTTTTACTGAACCCTTTAATGCCTCTATATGCTCATAAATATAATTATATGTTTCTTTAATCTGCTCACTTTTTACATTTTCCTTAATAAGTACCTTTGTTATATCAATATATTCTAAAATATTTTTCTTACAATCAAGTTCTTTATTATATAACTTTTCCCAAATCTCAACTGCGGTTATTCCTTCTAATTTATCCATAAATTAATCCACCCTTTTTAGTCTATTAGTTATTATATCTAAATCTCTTAAGCTCTAGAAATATTTCTTACAATCTTTCTTATAAGCTTTAATAAATTTTCTCTTTCTTCATGCGTATCTAATGAAAGTATGATCTTTCCATAAACTTCTTCTTCAAATTTGATATGTTCATCTTGGATTATTTTACCTTTTTCAGTAAGTTCTAATTTGTAAGATCGTCTATCTCTATTGCTAATAGCTCTAATTATTATTTTACGCTCCTCTAATCTGTCTATTATACTAGTCAATGTACTTTTCGGTAGCTTTAATACTTCTAAAATATCTTTTATAATAACCTCTTCTTTTTCTGAAATAATTCTAATTATGGCAAGCTCATTAGTGCTAAGTCCTTGTATATTAGAATATTTTGATTCTAAATCTTTATAATTAGATTTGAGGAGCATACTATGCCATAATATATTTAATTCATCTACTTGCTTTTTGCATTGTTTATCCATATTTTCACTCCAAGGTTTACTAATATTTATTCTTCTATTTTAGCATTAATTGCAAAACTTTTATAATTAATTTTTACAAAGTTAAAAGGCTTGAATCCACATTTTTTAAGAAGTTCTTCAATTTCTTTTTTAGAATATATTTTATAATCACCATTATTAGACATTTTACAGCATAAATTGATCATTTGTCTATAAATTATTGGTGCTGTTGGATCTCCTATAACTAGTGTTCCACTGCTCTTTAATACTCTTTTCATTTCTATTAAAACTTTCTTTGGATTTGGGTAATGATGAAATGATGCATTGCATACAATTGCATCAAAACAATTATCTTCCCAAGGCAAATGCTCTGAGTCTCCAACTTTTAATTCAGCTTTATCACCAAGATTTTTCTTAGCTATTTCAATCATTTTTTCTGATATGTCCAATCCATGTAAGTTAAAATCTTTATTCTTAGATAATTTTATTAATACATTTCCTGTACCACATCCTACATCTAATATTTCTTTACCATTTGTACTCATTATCCTATTAATAATTTCGTCATACATTGGAGCTACAAATTTCCCATCATGGCTCTCATTATAGACCTCAGCGTGATTATTAAAGTTTATCTTCGAGTTTTCTTTAAAAATATTTTTATTACTTTCCATATGAATTCCTCCTAATAATAGTTCGATTTGAAAATAGTACGTATTTAGTATTATATTTATATAGTACTATCTTGTTAAGTAAAATTCAACCACCAAATCAACAAACAGTAAACATATATTTTTAACTAAATTTTTTTAAGTGTTGACTCTAACACAATGTCATAGTGTATTATAAAAATAGAGTTTGAAGATATAAACAAAACTCATTGCCGGCAGAGTATTGGACGGTATTTACAGCTCTAAAATCAAAGTTGGAGGTAAACTTATGAGAACAGTAAAACAAGTTTCAGATTTAACAGGAATAAGTGTGCGTATGCTTCATCACTACGACAAAATTGGATTATTGAAACCAACTGCATTAACAGAAGCAGGCTACAGGATATATGATGATGAGGCTCTTGAAACTTTGCAGCAAATTTTGTTTTTTAAAGAACTTGATTTGCCACTTAAAGAAATTAAAGAAATCATAACTAGCCCTCACTTTGATAAGATGAAAGCACTAGAAAGTCATAAAAAGCTAATCGTTTTAAAACGAGATAGACTTAATGGCTTGATAGAACTTATAAATAAAACTATAAAAGGAGCACATACTATGAGTTTTAAAGAGTTTGATATGACAAAATATTATAAGGTATTAGAAGACTATAAAACTGAAAACAAAGATAAATTAATTAAACTTTACGGTAGTATAGAACAGTATGATGAATTCATTGAAAAGTGTAAAACAAAGGAAGTTGATATTGCTAAAGATGCTATAGCTCGTTATGGAAGTATAGAGAGATTTACCGAAGCTATAAAGAAAAATTTGAATAGTGAAGCACTAACTAAAGCAGAGCAAATTGATACCTTTAAAAATGATTGCCTTAATGATAATCATCCAAAGTTAAAAGAACTATATAAAAAACTTACAACTGATTTAAGTAAGGATCCTGCTTCAGAGGAAATTCAAAAAATTGCTGAAGAAATAACTTATATTGCTAAAAAAGATTATGAAGCTTTTAAAGATGAGTTAGGCGACTATTATTGGCTTACTATGGTAAGGTCTTATTCAACCTTTACCATAGAACTAGAAAATACTATTAAGAAACATGGCGGAATTGGCATGTCATGGATAGATGAAAAGTATGGAGAGGGTGCAGCTAAATACATTGGAAAAGCTTTGAAAATTTATTTAGGTGACTATGAACCAAAAATAGAAACTCTATATAAAAACCTTAGTTCTAACTTAAGTAAAGATCCTACTTCAAAAGAGATTCAAGAAATTGTTTCTGAAATAGAAGCTGAAACTAAAAAAACACATAATGCTTTAAAAGTAGATGAAGGCGAAAATTATTTGGCCTATCTTTCAGATCTATATTTATCAAAACCTTTATTTATAAATGCAACTGATAAAAAATATGGCCAAGGTGCATCAAAATTTATCGGAGAAGCCTTTAAGTTTTACTCTGAAAATAATAAATAATAACTAATAGTTATTCTCGTAAAATGATAATACTTTATCAAGAACAGGAAATACTATTTCATCTCTTTCAGAATATGACTCATGCTTAGAACCCTTTACAAAAATTAATTCACTCTTTTTAGCGTAAGTAGCAAACTTATTTTGTCCTTTAGGTATAACAAGGTTATCATATTCTGCTTGTAATATTAATATTGGTATTTCTACTTTTGAAGCATTTTCTTTTTTTATAAGTTTCTTAGTTGCTTTCAAACTTTCAATATACCACAAAGCAGATATTCCGCCACTACGGTATGAATTATTCTTTTTTATCTTATCCTGAATATATTCATACCTTTCTTTACAATTAGTAGCTCTTTTATCAACTTTTTTTTCACCACTGTATGGTTTTTGTCCTGGAAGATACATTTTACCTTTTCCACAAACTTTCATTGCTATAGAAACAACATTAGCTAAAATTTTAGGAGATTTACCTGTATTCATTCCATGCATTGGTGAACTCAGCACAGCAGCCTTAAAATAATTGGTATATTCCTCTAAAAAAGCAGTACCTATTCCCCCACCCATTGAATGTGCAAATAATAATAAACTTTTATTCCCACTATCTGGAATAACAATTTCATCTATGAATTTTTTAAAATCTTCAACATAATAATTGAATTTTTCCACATTTACTTGCGATGAGTCTATTCCAAGCCTTTGAGAACGACCATGACCTCTATGCTCAATTATAAAAACAGAATATCCATCTCGCATAAAATAATAAATTAACTCGTAATACTTTTCAGTAAATTCTCTAAGTCCATGACAAATGACTATATTTCCTTTTGGATTTTCAACAATAAATTTCTCATAATAAAGCTGTAAGTTTTTCTTTCCAACTATATACCCATTTTTTAATTTTCTCTTTAAATACGGTTCAACTTTATTTAACATATCTTCTTTATAATTTTCTTGATAAATATATTTATTTGTATCCCCAAAGTCAAGATCAGAAAATATTTTTGTAGCTGAATTTACCATATTTATTTCTAAACCCCTTCCATACTCATATTGAGTGTTTGTACTAATTTATATATCGAAGCATCCCATTGACTTAAATTTTATCAAATTTATACTAAGATTAAGTTCATATATCGTTAAACTTATGTTATATTTTGGTAAATAGTATTTTCGTTATAATTTATTATACTTTATTATCTCAAAAAAAGTAATATTATCTGTTGTTACTCTTTCTAATTTTATTTTAGTGAACTCACCACCACTTGCAAGTTAAGCTTTAAAGCCACTTACATGCGGTGGTAGATATGTATGATGGAGGCAAACATGACCTTTGAAATCCACCAATATATGAACTGCTTCTATGAAAAATTTAGCATCTATCCTATCTGTTAAAAAAATTCATCAACAGTGTCATATTCTAGTATAACCTCAAACAATACTTTCAAATCAACAATTCGATTGATTTTAAACAGCTGAATAATTCTCGATGAATTGGTATTATATGAGGCTTTTAAAGGTGAACTCGGATACAATTATTGGTATGTCATGGATAGACGAAAAATATGGAGATGGTGCTTCTTGGTGAAAGCCCTGTTCAAAAGGAAAATTTATACATTCCTTATTTTACATCTTGCTTCTTAAAAAGAACTATTCCTGCTATAATAGCGACAATACCCCATCCTAGTGCAACTAATATTCCATTAATGATATCCCCTGACGCTGGTGATATGGTTGCTAGCGCTACAATATTATCTTTTAGCCAATATTTACCCAAATTAACAGTAGGTCCTAAAATGGAACTAATTGCACTGAGCAATAAAGATACCAATAACACATATACCACATTGACTGCTATTGCTCCACCATTGGAACGCATTGACATAGCAGTGAAGACAAAAATCATAGTAAAAGAGAGTACCAAAAGTGCTTGCATCAGTAGCATCGTAATTATTCCTGAAGAAGTTGCCGCTTTTTGCGGGTCAAATCCCCATACAATGGTTCCTGTTATAAGGGTTGTCAGTGTATAAACACCTAGCATTACAAGGGAAGAAATACTGCAAACTATAAATTTGGAAAATATGACATTAATTCTATCTGCTCCTCGTGACAGCACATTTTTCATTGTTCCAAAAATAAATTCACTTGATACAAATATAGCAGTAAATATACCCATAATAAGGATGTGAGGACTATTGCCAAGAACAGACATAAGGTTTCCCATCATAAAGACACCGCTAATATGAGGAATTAGTGGAACTAATGGGTCAAGATCATGGTCATGCCCTGGCAATTGTGCTGCTGCAAATTGCCTTTTCATATAAAAAACCATCATGACACCAAATATAGCACACAAAACAGTGCAAATCCAAAATGCTCTGCTCTTTCTCAATTTGTAAAAATCTGATTTTAAAATGTTAATCATGTTTTTTTCCTCCCATCAGGCTCATAAAGTAATCCTCCAAGCTTTCGCTCTCTGGTATCAAGGCTTTTACAGTAATTCCTGCATTGATAAGCTTGGTATTTATGCTACCTGCTTCTTCAATATGACCTTTCAGTCGGATTGCATCTTCAAACATTTTCTCACATTGCACATTAGAAAACATGCGACTTATTATCTCTTTTGTTTTCATAGCATCATTTGAATATATAAGCAGATTTTTGCCACAGCGGCTACTTAATTCATCTGCTTGAAATTCATCCACCATTTTCCCGTTACTAATAATCCCATAACGAGTCGATATTTTTTCTAGTTCTCCAAGAATATGACTTGAAACCAGTATTGTCATACCTCTCTCTTTGTTCAGATGCAGGAACAAGTCACGGACTTCCTTTATTCCCATTGGGTCAAGCCCGTTTATGGGCTCATCCAAAACAAGCAGTTCTGGATCACCTAAAAGGGACAGAGCAATCATGAGCCGCTGTTTCATACCAAGAGAAAAGTTTTTTGCTTTTTTCTTGTCTGTCATGCTAAGTCCAACCATATCTAGTAACTTTTTCGATACCTTTTCATCCTTAATACCGAGCAATAAACGTTGAGCTTCCATATTTTCCATAGCCGTCATAGATGGATACAGTGCCGGGTTTTCAATTGTACACCCCATCCTATGTCGTTTGGAAACAAGATCAGTACTTCCAAATAACATAATTTCACCGCTAGAGGCCTCTGCCAAACCACAAGCCATACGCATAAGCGTTGTTTTTCCTGCACCGTTTTCTCCTATAAGACCATAAATATCACCTTTTTTTACACCGATAGATATACGGTCAACGACCATTTTCCCACCGAAGCTTTTCGATAAATCCTTCGTTTGAAGTAAATATTCCATTCATATAACCACCTTTCTTTAGCATATTTCAAGTATATATTGGCTACTTAAACTCCTAATAAAATGAAGTTAAACTATTCATAAACTTTTTATAAACTGGCATTGAGTAAAATAAAAATGCAGCTTTAAGCAATGTATATTGCCCAAAGCTGCATTTTCTATTTTTTATCTTAATATATATTAAAGCGATAACCTGCTCCCCAAACTGTTTGAATATACTTTGGATTTGCAGGATCATCCTCTATTTTTTCTCGTAGGCGATTAATATGAACAGCTACAGTTGCATTGTCGCCAAGTGCATTAAAACCCCAAATTCTCTCATAAAGCATCTCTTTACTAAAAACCAAATCTATGTTTGTAACTAGAAATAGCAGTAATTCGTACTCCTTATTTTTAACTTCAATCTCTCTATCCCTGACAAACACACGACGGGAACCTTCCTGAATACAAATATCACCCACACATATTTCACTCATATTTCTGTGTATGTTATTTTTTAAGCGCTGATATTGAGAAAGATTCGCCTTAACGTGAGCAACCAAAACATTGGGTGAAAAAGGTTTTGTAATATAATCGTCTGCTCCCAATCCTAGCCCTCTAATCATGTCAATATCCTCTTGTTTTGCTGTCACCATGATAATTGGAATATCTAAAGTTTCCCTCAATTTTCGGCATACTGAAAAACCGTCTGCACCTGGCAACATAAGATCTAGCAATATCAGGTCGTACTGTTCAGCCAATGCCGCTTGAATTCCTTCATTTCCAGTTTTCGCTATTTTAGCTTCAAAATCATTGACTAAAAGATAGTCTCTTTCAATCATGGCTATTTCAGTGTCATCTTCAATAATCAAGATTCTTTTCATTATATATTCCTCATTTCTGGAATTTCTATTATAGTGCGCAAACCACTTTCTTTGCAATTTTCAGCATAAATCTTACCGTTCATCCTTTCTATAGCCTTGGCAACAATGGCAAGACCTAATCCGCTTCCTTGATGTGGGTTATTCCTTGAAAAATCACCACGATAAAATACATCAAAAAGTTTTGTAAGCGATTCTTCTGGAACACCTGGTCCGTCATCTTGAAAGACGATATGAATCATGCTATCTTTCACTATATAACTAATGGTTGCATTGGCAGTTTCCTTATTTTTGTATTTAGAACTGTTGTTTAATATATTGGCAAAAACGCTCCTAAGTTGTATTGGATCAGCATAGATATACTTTCTATCATTAATATAGCTTACTTCAATCGTTAGCCCCTTGGCTCTGTATTCCTCCATGGAAGCAGTCACAAAATCAGAAAGTTCTCTCCCGATTTCTAATTTTTCAGGGTATGTTGGATAGTTGCCCATATCCATTTTTGAATACAAAAACAATTGTGCTACCATGCTATTGATATCATCTGTTTTTTGCCTTATAATCTCCAAATACTCCCGCTGTGATTCAGGTGTGGCAGCAACACCATCAAGTAAACCTTCAACAAATGCTTTAATTGAAGTTAAAGGAGAACGCAAGTCGTGTGAAATACTAGACAGTAGTTCTTTTCGGTTTCTCTCATTTTTTTGAACTTCTTCTATTGAGTTTTTTAATCGCACTGCCATGTTGTTGAAGTCTTCACAAACCGGCTTAAATTCATCATTTTCTTGATATAATAGGCGATAATCAAGATTACCTTCACTCACTTGATGAACACCATCTGATAGCATTTCTAAAGGTTGTTGAATCTTTTTGAACACAAATTTTATTAGAAAACGATTGGTAAAATACATAACAATGACAAAGCCGAGGAAAACAAAAAAAGCAATTAACGCAATAAGCGCACTAGTTGATGCCTTCCGAACTTCATGGGTATCAATTCCAACTTGATTCAAATTTGGTGTGTCTTGAAATATCATTCTAAAAATCAAAACACAAATTGAAAAAACAACAATGGTAACGATACTAGGAATTAGTATCATCAATATATTTGAAATAAAAAGCCTATTTTTAATAGTCGTTTTAGATCACCCCTTTGAAGCTTAGTTTAACAATAATATTATTACACGATGTTAAACTACAGTTAAACTAAAATTAAACTATTTATTAACTTTTTTCAAGCTAACATAAATTTTGATTAGATAACTTAGGCTAAATGAATATTTTAATACAATTTTAATCAGTCAGATTTCCTATTTACATTGTGATACCCCTTTCACTTAAAAACTTCAATAAATCGTTATTAAGTTTCACAACTTCGTTATTTGCATTACTAGCATAATCCGGTAGCATCATATCCTTCACCATTTTAGTCCTTAGCCACATCATAAAGAAAAATTTTAGAATGAAATTTGGAAATTTGAGCACAATTTTAAATGCAGATGGATTAATATCAATGCCAGCTTTTTGTATTGCCCTTAAATACGTTTTTAAAGTGATTGTTATTTGTTGCGCCGTTTTTCTGGTTCTTGCTGTTTTTTCATTACTTATCTTATTTTCAAAATATAAACCACCCAAAAGTGCAATATCTGATATTGAATGTGTTATTAGATATGATTTCATATCCTTATTAATTGCGTAGGGAAATTTTGCTGTTTTAAATAATTTTGCTAGGTTTTTTACACGTTCTGTTTCTAAACCATTGATTTCTCCAAACATAGTAGCTATTAGAAACTTTGGTGGAATACGAGCATACAATATTCCATCTTTAATCTGTCCGCCAACACTAGGAAAAGCCGGTAAAAGTCTATCTCCAACAATATCTAGCCAGGTCGAAAATCCAGTTGAGTTATTAGTCATTGTAACAATATTTTTACTTTGATTATCACTCAGTGCTAACAAGGCGGGGTATAACCGTAGCACATTTTATCAATACTTTGCTGATATTTACGAATTGTTAGACTTTATTGAGAATGATTTATTGAGCTACATGAAAATGGAATTTATGAATATGAAAGCATCTACACATCCTATGGAAAATGCTTTTCATTGTTTGGAAAATAGCGAGCATATCTCAGTTCTCAAAGCCATTTTGGGCGATTATGGAAGTATTCGTTTTTTAGAACGCTTGAAAAGAGAAATTCCCTTTGATAAATTGGGCTTGAACTTTCCAGAATATAATTCCTTAACGCCATACTTGATTGAGTTTTACATATCAACATCACTTTCATTATTTCGCCTTTGGATACGAAAAGAAAAAGATTTATCGTCAGAAGAATTGTGCAAGTTAGTAGATAACCTATATACAAATGGGATAACAACCTATTCTAAAAAATTATAATCCTTCCCTCTGTATCGTAGTTCATGGCTCAAAGGATATTATACTTGGTGGTGAACGCTTTAGGGGTGGACCATCGAATTACATTGTATCATCTATAGATTTACCAATTATCTTTTAAGCAATGGAATCTTCCCCAGAAGTGCCCAACTTGTATTGCAAAATTGAATTTACTCCAGGCCTTATTTTAGAACTTTTAAGTGTTGAAGAATTTATAGACATTTTAAGGAAGTAACTGCAATGAGTCCAATTCAATTCCAAAAACAATTGAGGCTTCAGGAAGCCCGGCGTCCTGTAATCAAACATGCAATCGAAGGAGGTATTAATTTTTTTGATACTGCCAATCTATATTCTCATAGTGTTTTCTTAATTCCTATATCGATTTTTTGCAGCTCGTTCTTCTGTCAAAACATTTCCTATTTCAGGATGTTTCAAGTACAAAAATATACTTCTGGAACCAAAAGTTGCAGCTATAGCAGCCCATAGAATCCACAGAAAGCTATTGGAAGATGTGAACATGTTAAATCCTTGGAAAATCAATTCTACTATAAGCCTGAGAAACATTACTGCAAGCCAAGCAATGAGTGATACCTTTCCTCCACACATGTATAACTTACTATCTTTGTAATATACACGAGTGTAAGCTGCCTGAATAGTTCCGGCCGCTAATCCAACCAGGATTATAAGCATACATTCAACAATTTGATTGAATGGGATAATAGGTCTCGGCAATAATTTATAGGTTTCATATGCGGCAATGGCTGGAAAAACAATAAAAGAAAGTAACCGTACTTGCTGAGGCATTACTTGACGTGCCATTGCATAAATTACTGCTCCAATTATAATTAAAGTGATTATTAGTTCATGTGTATTCATATCTTAATCATCCTCTGCATGAAAATTTTAATGAGCAAAGTTCACTCACTATATGACTAATTATACAAGCACATATAATATTTTCATCTATCTAACGGATGATTTTCAGGTCTATCTTTAGATATACCTGAATTAACTTTATTTAACAATTCCTTGACGTATAGCAAATACTACAGCTTGAGTACGTTCTTCTACCCCTAACTTTTGGATGATGCGGTGAACATGTGTCTTTACTGTGCCTAGTGAAATATGAAGAATATCGGCAATTTCAGAATTCCTTCGCCCATAAGCCATTTGTTGAAGCACATCAATCTCCCGCTCAGTTAAAGGATCAAGAATCTCCAAATATTTATCTCCAGTGCATTTGCTGTCTTTTTCATTGGATACCACATCCGCCAACGCCCTGCTTGCCGTTGCAGTCCTGTAGATAGCCTGACCTTGATAAATCCACCTTATTCCATTGATAAGCTCCTTAGTATCCGTATCTTTCAATAAATAACCCACAGCACCCACACGAATACCATCAAAGACATAGTCTTGATCATCAAATGTTGTGAGCAATACCACCTTTATACCAGGTATTGAGTTAAGAATTATACGTGTGGCTTCTATACCATTACGAATTGGCATTTGTATATCCATAAGTACAACATCAGGTTTATATTTTAGTACGACGCTGACTACTGTCTCGCCATCACCAGCTTCCCCGATTACTTCCATATCCGGCTGAGTGTTGATAATATAACTCAACCCTTGTCGAATAATAGCTTGATCATCCGCAAGCACTACTCTGATCTTATTTTCCATATCTATCTACTCCCTCGTTCATTTATTGATAATGAGTTGTTTTGTTTCATTAGCCTCATACTCTATTGGAAGGATTGCTTCAATACGCAGGCCATGAGGTTTCTCAGGGCTAATACTGCAGCTTCCACCATGTTTTTGACACCTTTCCATAAGTCCTTTTAGTCCAAAACCAGGTATTAGCGGAATTTCTCCTGTATACTGGCCATCATCAGATACAACTAGAACTATTTTATCTTCTTTTTCTCTTATATATACCGTAACGGATTTAGCACAAGAGTGACGTAATATATTAGTCAATGATTCTTGCAATATTCGGTAAAGAACAATACTTGTATCAACAGGCCATTCTGTTATCTCTGAGTCCTGAATAAAACTTATGTGAAGCTCCGAACGAGCTTGTGTTTGTGACACCAGCCCTTTTAGTGCTATTAATCCTAGACCCATTTCGTCATCAGACCATTCTCTAACTGCTAATCGCACCTCCGCCATTGCTCTTCTTGCTATGGGAAGTAATTGTGAAACCAGTTCAGATGCTTCCTTTGGATTATCTGGAAGCATTATTTCCAGAGCTTGCAGTTGAATAATGAGAGATGTCAGTTGGTGTCCAATTCCATCGTGAATTTCACGTGCGAGATGTGTTCTTTCTTCCAGAGCTGCATATCTCATTGAGTAAACGGATGCCTCCTGCAACTCTATATGAGCCTCTTGAAGCTCTCTATGAGCCTCGTTCAATTCTTTTAAATGCAACTGGCTTGTATAAAACGCATCCTGCCGTATTTTACGACTGCGTATAGCTAAGAATAAGCCTACTAATGCTACAAATGTTCCAAAGGGAAAAGGAAACGTGTATGTCATGAGAATGATAACTGCAATGGTTAAGGTGGCTAGGGTTATGGATAAACGATTATACTCACCATACATATTGGCAAAAACCCAAACTAATGGCCATAGTATCCTGTATGTATTCATGCCAAAACCATACTGCAGGCTCAATGCCAAAATAATTATAAAAGACGTAATTAAGATATATTTCAATCTGTTCCACCATCTTTCCGGAGCCCACAGTAAAACTATATCCAATAACAAAATCAATGAACACCAAATTGACGGTAGCACTCCCCACCCCTTAACTACTAGATAATAAATATATATTAAAACAATAGTCACTACCATGCGAATGAACCGCCAATCTAATATTCTATCTACAAAACTCATATTTAGACACTTCCCTTATGTAACTTTTTTATCTTTGTATCTTATCAAATATCTAGTACAATGTCTATCTATCCAGGGATGTAAATTTATTTTAAAATAATCCCTCTAAAGGTGGACGATTAGTATTCTGCCAGATGTTATGATTTCCATGTGCTCAACCAAAATACGATAAAGAGGTGATTTTAATGATAGCACCACAAAATATGGGTTTGGTGTCAAATTACATTAACGCAGGAATAGTTATTACCACAGCGCTTCAGGCATTGGAAACTATTCGACCGATCAAAGGAAAAGGATTAGTGATCTTGTTTGGAGACTTCCTAATGTTAGGAGCCGTTCCATGGATTATCCAAGTAATGGTTCAAAGGGGTACATTAATAGATATATTATTGCCTATTGCTATAGGTACTCTTTTGTCTATCCCATTAATCTTATCAACTAAAATCATTATGACCCCTGACGGTAAAGTAAGATTCAAAAAGAATATATTTTTATATATCTTTTTAATTTGTACACCTATTCTTAGGAGAAAGGTGGCATTTACAGAATTCTTTCAGAGCCATCCAATTTTCATAGTAAATACTCACATTCCAGATGTTGAACTTATGGTTGTTATGTATCTTACTGTAATTACAATAAATATTATGGCTTGGCGAATTATAAGTTATTTGAAATTTAAAAAAACTAAAAGAGAATTAAGTTCTTTGAATTACTAAATAGTAAAATCCATCATATATAAGGTCCAAGCTGAAATTAGCTTGGACCTTATATATGACTACTCGATGAATAGTTTATCTTAAAAAATTCCTAGAATGTCGTTCCACCGCTGACATTAAGCAGTTGACCGGTGATCCAAGAAGAATATGGTTCGGCTTCCGGTGTTTTAAAAATGATGCAACAAGTTGGCAGCAGTATAGGTATTGCTATTCTCGGTACAATTTTTTTCAATTCTATTGGAAGTTCATCTGAAATCAGTGAATTTACTATAGGTGCAAGATATGCCATTTGGTCTGCTGTGGGTATTTTGATCTTAACTATACCATTTGTTTTCTTACTATCTAAAAAGATACATCAGCGAAATGAAGATAACTATTCCATGGAGGATAAAAGTGAAGAGTGGACAAATAGAGGCATGTTATATTATTATATATACTAGTATTTGAATATACTTGCACGATTATTGTATAATATCAGCATAATATTAAACAAATGAAAAAATAAATTTTGATTTAAGAAGTAAATATGAATTGGAAGTGAATTTATGAAATTCAACATTACCTTAGTACCGCCGGATCAGGAGGAAGAAATATCTTTCTCCATTCATAAAATGACTCAACATATATCTGAAATAGTGAAAATGCTTTCAGAGGAGAATGAGTATGTGGAAACTGAGAAAAATAAGCTTCCTAACCATTTTATTGGGAAGGTTGATGAAACATTTTATAAGGTAAATGTAAAAGATATATTTTATTTTGAGAGTATAGATCGAAGGATTTTTTTCTATACAGAGAAAAAGAGTTATGAAATTAATGAGAAACTATATGTTTTGGAAGAAATGCTTTCTCAAGCTGATTTTGTACGCATTTCAAAATCTATGCTTTTAAATATCAATAAAATTTACTCCTTTTCTCCTACTTTTAGTGGAAATTTAGAGGCACTTCTATTGAATAAGGAGAAGGTCGTGATTTCAAGACGCTATGTATCAGTTCTAAAAAAACAGTTGGGAATGGGGGAATCATGATTATGATGAAAATACAAAAACTTTTAGAAGCAACTGTAATTATTTTTGCAATTACAATTATATTACAGCTCATGATAGGCACACCGCTTGATAATCAGATATTATATGAGCTATTGGCTCTTTCATTTGTAATAGCATTGATTCAATCATTTCTATTTAAAAATATTATATTTACCTACTCAATTCCTCATCAAGTATTGTTTCTTGTTTTAGTCTGGGGAATGGGTATCTGTGCTAATTTTATCTTCAGTTGGCATTATCGGATAAATAATCTTCTATTGATGCTTGGAATTGTAATGTCTTCCTATGTTGTCATACGTTTGATTACGTACTATCAAGTAAAAGATGAAGCTAAACAAATGAATAACTTTTTAAAGAAAAGGAAAAACGAATAACCTTCATTCTTAATTTTGAACTACTGTTTGGACCCCTTGTGACTGATTTTATACCGCTTACGCAATTTCAATTGAACCTTCTTTTTATAATTATTATAATTCAATTAATCAAATGGATAAAAATAATACAATGGAAGAAGGATTCAATATGAATTTTAATGCAGATTTTTATGTTGTTGGAGCAGTACTCAAAGGAACCCCAATTTATGTCTGGGTTTTACTAGCCTATTTAATATCAAGAGGAATAAAAGAAAGAACATCAAAGCCGCTTTCTCTTAAAAAAATGTTAATTTTGCCTATAATTTTTACTTTCTGGGGCTTAGATACTATGTTTATGAATTTTACAAATATAGGTTTAAATCTTATGGTATACATAATAATAGCAGGTGCGGGAACATTCGCGGGTTTTTTACTTTATAACAGCACCCGAAAAGTATTTTACCACGATGAAATCTATTATTGCTCTGGAAGCTGGCTTTCACTTTTCATAATACTCACAAACTTCTTAATTAAGTATATTTTGAATGTACTTGTAGCAATTAATTCCACATTTTATAATTCAACTGAGTTTTGCTTACTGTATTCTATAATAAGTGGTTTTTTAGTGGGATTATTTATTGGTGGATGGTTGCAAGCATATTTCTCTTATAAAAACTGCTTGATGAAAGTCGAGCTATAGTGAGGTGGTGGTATCATGGGTAAAAGTAATATTTTAGGATGGTTCTTAGGGCTCCTATTGCTCTTCCTGGGAATCATCGCACTGTTCAATTATATGAATAATTTTTGGCCTCTTTTCATCTTGGTCCCTGGACTAATATTTGAGTTCTCATATTTTTTAAACAGAAAGTTCCATGGAGTGTTAGTTCCTGGAGGTATTCTCACAACTATAGGTATGTTATATTTATTTGAAACCTTCACTGACTGGAGATTTGCTGAGTATACTTGGCCCATATATACTTTATCAGTTGCCATCGGCCTGTTCCAACTGTACTTATTTGGAAACAAAAGATTAGGGCTTCTAATTCCAATATTTATTCTAGGAGGATTTTCAATAATAGCATATTTTTTAATGCTTTTCGGAAATTTAACATCTTGGCTTCATTACAGCCTGTTATTACCTATAATTTTAATAATACTAGGAGTTTTCATATTAATTTTAAATGCAAGAAAAAGTAATATATAAATAAAAACAGAGCGTGCATATTAAATGTGCATTGCTCTGTTTTTATCTATGTAGCACTTCATGATCTAGTAAAGATGGCTGCAACAGTTGGAATCAAAATTCCATATGTTCCACTCGTATAGTTTTTCCCATTTTTTACATGAGGGACTGACCCTTTAGTGAAGGTTTGCATGAACTTGCTATTTCATAGGAATAATTATTTGGTGGATTGAAAATAATCTTCCGCTTTCTAAGGGGAAAATCTAGTTAAAAAAATTCAAATTTATTAGAGATTAATAAACTGAATATTATAATCTTCGAAGGCAATTTTCACAAAGTTTTGGCCAGATTGCTACCGTAGGTTCATCCTCACCTAATCCTAAACCATGGGGACCTTTGGAGAATATATGTAAATCAAATGGTAGATTTAGCTCATTTAGAGCTTGAGCAAAAAGTAATTTTTGGCGCTGAAAATTCCGGTGATCGGTGGCTGTAATCTTTCCTTAGAAAAGGGAGATGTCTCAGCATAACATAAAATGATCGCATTAAGTTTAGAACTCGTTTGATCAATCGGATCGGTGAACTCACGCCCACTTTAGAAGTGGGTGCTTCTTGGGTAATACTCTCTACTGAGAATAACTTTACCAAGCTAACAAGGATGAACCTGCCTCTTTTATATTTAGTGCCGCATTGTAATCTCTGTCTATAATACAGCCACAATTTTCACATTTATATATTCTATCTGATAACTGTAAGTTTTCATTTATACTTCCACATCTACTGCATGTCTTTGATGATGGAAACCATTTATCTACTTTGATAAGTTGTTTTCCCCTATCTTCTAGCTTATATTTTAGAAAATTTCTAAACATACCAAATCCATTATCTGCTAATGATTTTCCTAACTTCAAGCATTGTCCTAATGCCCTAAGATTGATATCTTCAATTATTATTGCATCATAATTTTTAGCTAGATTATAGGACTTTTTATGTAGCCAATCTTTCCTTTGTTCTGATATCTTATTTTGTATTTTAGAAATTTTCATTTTTTCTTTAATCCAGTTATTAGATTTTAATACCTTTCTACTTAACTTCTGCTGCTCTTTTTTTAATTTATTCTCAAGCTTTCTATAATACTTAGGGTAGTTGGCTCTTCTACCTTCACTATCTACAAAAAAATCATGCTGAGAATAATCTAGTCCTAAAATAATATTTGAAGCCTTTTGTTTTTCCTCAATATAATATTCTACTGTGAAACTTATATAATAATGATTTCTACAATCTTTTGATATAGTTACACTTTTTATTATGCTGTTTTCTGGCAGTTGTCTATGGTTAACAAACCTAATTGATTGTTTTAATTTTGGTATCTTTACATACTTTTCATTAACTATTGATACAGTCCCCTTTTGATTATTGGTTGTAAAAGAATTTTGGTTTTTTCTCTTGCTTTTGAAGGTGGGCATTCCCTTTAAGTCCTTGAAAGTTAATTCTTTACCTAAGGTTTCTTTCTGTTTCCTTGCTTTTTTGCAGTAGGTTTTTCCGTCATATTCACTATTATATTTTTTAATAGCTTCCATAAAATCAAGCTGTACATTTGCAAAAGCTAAAGAATCTATTTCTTTCATGTAGTCGTAATCTCTTTTAATTACAGCTGGTGTAGGAAGTTTTATAGATTTATAATCTATTTTCCCACTTATATAATTTTGTTCTTCTAACTCTTTATAAAGTATATCAACATATAAGTTATACATCTTTCTACTACAGCCAAAGGCTTTTTCCAAGTAAAGGCTTTGCTCCCTATTAGGTTTTAATCTAAATTTATATCCTTTATTTTTTTTAATCACAAATTTTCGCCTACTTTTTTATGCTAATCTTATTAGTCTTTACTTTTCAGCTC